>JAEUJI010000345.1 GCA_016794805.1 Gemmatimonadota bacterium | reverse complement strand
CACCTCCTACCCTCCCGATGTTGGCCCCCGCGGGCCCCCCGTCCCCACCAACCCTTTGGCCCTGGTTGGGCCCCCGCCCGGGGGCGCCGGCCCCGGACGTCCGCGGAGCGATACCGCCGGGAGATCCCGGGCCGGTCGCCCCGCTTTTTCGCTGGCCGGGGCAGGACGGCACCGCCGGGCAATGCAGACGAAGGACCGCGCCGCGCGGCGCGCCAACATAGGCAACGGATACAGAGAGACTGATGGCCCGCGAAACTCCGCTCGACCGGTACCGGAACATCGGCATCATGGCCCACATCGATGCCGGGAAGACCACGACCACCGAGCGCATCCTGTACTACACCGGCAAGAACTACAAGATCGGTGAGGTGCACGAGGGCGCGGCCACGATGGACTGGATGGAGCAGGAGCAGGAGCGGGGCATCACGATCACCTCCGCCGCCACCACCTGTTTCTGGGTGCGGGACGCGATCCAGTACCGGATCAACATCATCGACACGCCCGGCCACGTGGACTTCACGGCCGAAGTGGAGCGGTCGCTGCGGGTGCTGGACGGGGCGGTGACCCTGCTCGACTCGGTGGCCGGCGTGGAGCCGCAGACGGAGACGGTGTGGCGCCAGGCGGACCGCTACGGGGTGCCGCGGCTGGTGTTCGCCAACAAGATGGATCGGATCGGCGCCAACTTCTACCGCTGCCTGGAGATGGTCCGGGACCGGCTGAGCAAGAAGGCGTATCCGCTGCAGCTGCCGGTGGGGAGCTCCGACACCTTCACCGGCTTCGTGGACCTGATCCGGCAGGTGGAGATCGTGTTCCACGACGAGGACCTGGGCAAGACGTTCTCCGAGATGCCGATCCCGGACGCGATGAAGGACGAGGCGGCCAGGTACCGCCACGAACTGATCGAGGCCGCGATCGAGCATGAGGACGCGCTGCTGGAGAAGTACCTGGGCGGCGCCGAGCTGACCGAGGCGGAGATCCGGGGCGCGATCCGGAACGCCACGCTGCGGCACGGGTTCGTGCCGGTGCTCTGCGGCGCGTCCTTCAAGAACAAGGGCGTGCAGGCGCTGCTGGACAGCGTGATCGACTACCTGCCGTGCCCCACGGACGTGAAGGAGATCGAGGGGCACGTGCCGCTCCACGATACCCAGCACATCACGCGGACCCCGAAGGACGACGCGCCGTTCGCGGCGCTGGCGTTCAAGATCATGACCGACCCCTTCGTGGGCCGGCTGACCTACTTCCGGGTGTACTCGGGCAAGCTGGACGCGGGCAGCTACGTCTACAACGCCACCAAGGACAAGAAGGAGCGGGTCGCGCGGCTGCTGCAGATGCACGCCAACAAGCGCGAGGAGATCCAGGAAGTGCTGGCGGGGGACATCGGGGCCGCCATCGGGCTCAAGGACACGCGCACCGGGGACACCCTGTGCGACGAGGACAACCCGATCATCCTCGAGGCGATGAAGTTCCCCAACCCGGTGATCGATGTCGCGATCGAGCCGAAGACCAAGGCCGACCAGGACAAGCTGGCGATCGCCCTGCAGAAGCTGCAGGAGGAGGATCCCACCTTCCGGGTGCGGACCGACGCCGAGACCAGCCAGACGATCATCGCGGGCATGGGCGAACTGCACCTCGAGATCCTGGTCGACCGCATGAAGCGGGAGTTCAAGGTCGAGGCCAACGTCGGCCAGCCGCAGGTGGCCTTCCGGGAGACCATCACCCGCAAGGTGTCGGACGTCGAGGGCAAGTTCATCCGGCAGTCCGGCGGCAAGGGCCAGTACGGCCACGTGGTGATCCACCTCGAGCCGTCGAAGCCGGGCGAGGGGTTCATCTTCGAGGACAAGATCGTGGGCGGCGTGATCCCCCGGGAGTTCATCAAGCCGGTGGAGGCGGGGATCCGCGAGGCGCTGGAGAACGGCATCCAGGCCGGGTACCCGGTGGTGGACGTCAAGGCCACCCTGGTGTACGGCAGCTACCACGACGTCGACTCGAGCGAGATGGCGTTCAAGATCGCCGGCTCGATGGCGTTCAAGACGGCGGCGCAGCAGGCCAAGCCGATCATCCTGGAGCCGGTGATGGAGGTCGAGGTGGTGACCCCGTCCGACTTCCTGGGCAACGTGGTCGGGGACCTGTCGGGCCGCCGGGGCAAGGTGGGCGGGATGACGCAGCGCGGCGAGGCCCAGGTCGTGGCCGCGCACGTGCCGCTGAAGGAGATGTTCGGGTACTCGACCACGCTCCGCAGCATGACGCAGGGCCGGGCGGTGTACTCGATGGAGTTCGCGCACTACGAGGAAGTTCCGAAGTCGATCGCGGAAGCGATCATCGCGAAGAAGAAGGGATAACCACGAGGACCTTATGGCCAAAGCCAAATTCGAGCGGAACAAGCCCCACGTGAACGTCGGCACCATCGGTCACGTGGACCATGGCAAGACGACCACGACCGCTGCGCTGACCAAGGTGACGGCTGACAAGGGCCTCTCGGCCTACGTCCCGTACGACTCGGTCGCCAAGGCGTCGGAGTCGCAGGGACGGCGGGATCCGACCAAGATCCTGACCATCGCCACCAGCCACGTCGAGTACTCGACGGAGAAGCGGCACTACGCCCACGTGGACTGCCCGGGCCACGCCGACTACGTCAAGAACATGATCACCGGCGCGGCGCAGATGGACGGCGCCATCCTGGTGGTCAGCGCGGTGGACGGCCCGATGCCGCAGACCCGCGAGCACATCCTGCTGGCGCGCCAGGTGAACGTGCCGTCGGTGGTGGTGTTCCTGAACAAGTGCGACCTGGTGGACGACCCCGAGCTGCTCGACCTGGTCGAGCTCGAGGTACGGGAGCTCCTCAGCAAGTACGAGTTCCCCGGCGACGAGCTGCCGGTGATCCGCGGCTCCGCGATCGGCGCCATCAAGGGCGAGGAACAGTGGGTCAAGTCGATGTGGCAGCTGCTCGACGCGCTCGACAGCTACATCCCCGAGCCGAAGCGCGAAGTGGACAAGCCGTTCCTGATGCCGGTCGAGGACGTGTTCTCGATCACCGGCCGCGGCACGGTGGCCACGGGCCGGATCGAGCGGGGCAAGGTCAAGGTGGGCGAGGAGGTCGCGCTGGTGGGCTTCAACGCCACCAAGAAGACCACGGTCACCGGCGTCGAGATGTTCCGCAAGCTGCTGGACGACGGGCAGGCGGGCGACAACGTCGGCCTGCTGCTCCGCGGCGTGGAAAAGAACGAGATCGAGCGCGGCATGGTGCTGGCCAAGAGCGGCAGCATCACCCCGCACACCGACTTCATGGCCGAAGTGTACGTGCTGACCAAGGAAGAGGGCGGGCGCCACACCCCGTTCTTCAAGGGGTACCGGCCGCAGTTCTACTTCCGCACCACGGACGTGACCGGGTCGGTGGAGCTGCCGGAAGGCGTCGAGATGGTGATGCCGGGTGACAACATCCAGATGAAGATCACCCTCATCATCCCGATCGCCATGGACGAGGGGCTGCGCTTCGCGATCCGCGAGGGCGGCCGCACGGTCGGCGCCGGCGTGGTGACGAAGATCCTGAAGTAAACGGACCGACGGACCGTCGGACCGACGGTCCGTCGCTTCGCAGGACTAACGAGGAACGGCGTATGGCACAGCGCATTCGCATCCGGCTCAAGGCGTTCGACCACGGCATCCTGGACCAGGCCGCGGCGGACATCGTGCGCACGGCGGAGAAGACGGGGGCGCAGGTCTCCGGTCCGATCCCGCTGCCCGTGAAGATCGAGCGGTGGACGGTGCTTCGCAGCCCGCACATCGACAAGAAGAGCCGGGAGCAGTTCGAGCTCCGCACGCACAAGCGGCTGCTCGACATCAACGATTCCCGCCCGCAGACCATGGACGCGCTGACCAAGCTCGACCTGCCGGCCGGCGTGGACGTGGAGATCAAGGTCGAATAGCCATGGCGAACGGATTGATCGGGCGGAAACTCGGCATGACCCGCGTCTTCACGGAAGACGGCGCGTCGATCCCGGTGACGGTGATCGAGGCGGGGCCCTGTCGCGTCCTGCAGGTGAAGGAGGACGCGGTGCAGCTGGGCTTCGGGGCCAAGCTCGAGGGACGCGCCACCCGGGCCGAGCTCGGGCACGCGAAGGCGGCGACGCTCGAGGCCGCCCCCAAGATTCTGAAGGAATTCGGGGCCAACCAGCAGGCCTACAAGCCGGGCGACACCGTCACCGTGGGCATCTTTGCCGCGGGGGAGCTCGTGAAGGTCACCGGCACCAGCAAGGGCCGGGGCTTCCAGGGCATGGTGCACCGCTACGGCGCCGGCGGCGGCCCCGCCTCGCACGGCAACACCCGGCACCGGAAGCCGGGCTCCATCTCCCCGGGCACGGACCCCAGCCGGGTCATCAAGGGGAAGCGGATGCCGGGCCACATGGGCGCCGAGCGGCACACCGAGCTCGGGCTCCGGGTGGTGAAGGTGGACGCCGAACGGAACCTGCTCTTCGTGCGCGGCGCGGTGCCGGGGGCGAAGCACGGGATCCTGCTGGTCAACAAGCAGCACGGCCGGAGCCGCCATGATTGAGGCCCCGCACTACTCGCCCGCCGGCGCCCGGAAGGGCGCCCTGCCGCTGCCCGAGCCGCTGTTCGACGGCACGGTGAACCAGCCGGTCATGCATGAGGCGGTGAAGGTCTACCTGGCCAACCAGCGGCAGGGGACGGCCTCGACCAAGACCCGGGGCTTCGTCTCCGGCGGCAACCAGAAGCCGTGGAAGCAAAAGGGGACCGGCCGCGCCCGCCAGGGCTCGACCCGCGCCCCGAACTGGCCCGGTGGCGGCAAGGTGTTCGGCCCGCTGCCCCGCGACTACCGGCTCGGCATCCCGCGGAAGGTGAAGCAGCTGGCCCGGAAGAGCGCGCTCAACGCCCGCGCGGCCGATGGCCACCTGGTGGTGGTGGAGCGTTTCGAGCAGCAGAGCCCGAAGACCCGCGAGCTGCTGGCGCTGCTGGACAAGCTGGGGGTGGCGGGACAGAAGGTGCTGATTCTCACCCACGGGGTGAGCGAGGCCCTGTACCTGAGTGCCCGCAACCTGCCGCGGGTGGACGTGCTGCCGTTCAGCGACGCCGGCGCCTACGACGTGCTGTGGGCGGAGACGGTGCTGGTCGAGGAGCCGGCGCTGGCCGGGGAGCCGGCCCAGCCGTTCGTCCGGAGCTTCGTGCCGAGCGTGAAGACGGCGCCGGCGCCCCGCGCCGCCCGGCCGAAGGCGGACCCGAAGCCCAAGGCGGAGCAGGCGGCCAGGGCGCCGAAGGCGGCCAAGCCGGCCAAGGCGCCGAAGGCCAAGGCCGAGAAGAAGGCGCCCAGGGCGGAGAAGAAGGCCGCGCCGAAGGCCAAGAGCGCCGCCCGGAAGCCGGCCGCCAAGAAGGCCGCGCCCAAGAAGAAGGGGGGCAAGTAATGCCCAGCGTCCTGGAGACGATCGTGCGGCCGGTGGTGACCGAGAAGTCCTCGGCCGCATACCAGCTGCGGAAGGAATACGCCTTCGAGGTGCATCCGGAGGCGAACAAGTACCAGATCCGTGAGGCGCTGAAGCAGCTGTTCGGCGTTACGGCCACCAGCGTGCGCACCATGCAGATGCGGCGCGACCAGGTGGTCCGGGGCCGCACCAAGGGGCTCACGGCGCGGTGGAAGAAGGCGATCGTGACCCTGAAGGACGGGGAGACGCTTCCCGTGTTCGAGGGCTGATATGGGCATCCGCCAGTTCAAGCCGGTCACGGCCGGCACGCGGTTCCGCTCGGTCTCGGATTTCGCCGAGATCACCCGGACCACCCCCGAGAAGAGCCTGCTGGAGCCGATCCGCAAGACCGGCGGCCGGAACAACAAGGGCCACCTCACGATGCGGTACATCGGCGGGGGCCACAAGCGGATGTACCGCAAGATCGACTGGAAGCGCAACAAGTTCGGGATTCCCGGCCGGGTGGACTCGGTCGAGTACGATCCGAACCGGAGCGCCCGGATCGCCCTGATCGTGTACGCCGACGGCGAGAAGCGCTACATCCTGCACCCGAAGGGGCTCAACGTCGGGGACACGGTGCTCTCCGGTCCCGGGGTGGACCCCCGGCTGGGGAACGCGATCCCGCTGGGCGAGATCCCGCTCGGCGAGACGGTGCACAACGTGGAGCTCAAGATCGGCAAGGGCGGGCAGATGATCCGCACCGCCGGCGGCGGGGCCCAGGTGGTGGCGAAGGAAGGGGACTACGTGACCCTCCGGCTCCGCTCCACCGAGATGCGGCGGGTGCACGCCAAGTGCCTGGCCACGATCGGCGAGGTGGGCAACGCGGAGCACGAGCTGCTCTCGATGGGCAAGGCGGGCAAGACCCGGTGGCTGGGCAAGAAGCCGCGGGTGCGTGGCGTGGCCAAGAACCCGGTGGATCACCCGCTGGGCGGCGGCGAGGGCAAGACCTCGGGCGGCCGGCCCCCGGTGAGTCCGTGGGGCAAGCCGGAGGGACGGAAGACCCGGCAGCCGAAGAAGGCCTCGACCCAGTACATCGTCCGCGGCCGGCGGCGCGGGAAGGCGACCGGAGGGGGTTCGTAATGTCGCGGAGCATCAAGAAGGGTCCGTTCGTGCAGCTGGCGCTCCTGGGCAAGGTCCAGGCGATGAACGGCCGCAACGAGAAGCGGGTGGTGAAGACCTGGAGCCGGGCGAGCACGATCCTCCCCGAGTTCGTGGGGCACACCTTCGCGGTGCACAACGGGAACAAGTTCGTCCCGGTGTACGTGACCGAGAACATGGTAGGCCACAAGCTGGGCGAGTTCGCGCCCACCCGGCTGTTCCGGGGCCACAGCGGCAAGCTGGTGGCCGACAAGAAGGCCAAGGCGGAGTGACCATGGAAGCCCGAGCGATTCAGCGCCATGCGCGGCAGTCGTCGCGGAAGATGCGGCTGGTGGTGGACCTCATCCGCGGGAAGAACGTGAATGAGGCCTTCGCCATCCTGAAGTTCAACAAGAAGTACGCGGCCAAGCAGATCGAGAAGACGCTGCGGTCGGCGGTGGCCAATGCCGAGCAGGCGGCGCTCAAGGCCAACGAGAACCTGGACGTGGATGAGCTGCTGGTGACCAAGGCGATCATCAACATGGGCACCCCGCTCAAGCGGTTTTCGCCCGCGGCGCAGGGCCGCGGGGTGCCGATCAAGAAGCGGACGTCACACGTCGAGATCCACGTGGGCACGAAGGAGAGCAAGTAATGGGGCAGAAGACCCATCCCACCGGCTTCCGCCTCGGCATCGTCAAGCCGTGGATCTCCCGGTGGTACGCGACCAAGGAGATGCCCGCCCTCCTCAAGGAGGACGAGCTCATCCGGAAGTACCTGAAGGCCCGCCTGGGGCACGCCGCGATCGCGCAGATCGACATCGAGCGGAAGCCGGGCAAGGTGACCGTGACGGTGCACACCGGCCGGCCGGGGGTGGTGATCGGCAAGCGGGGCGCCGAGGTGGACAAGCTGCGGGACGAGCTGGCGCAGCTGACCGGCAAGGAAGCGGCGATCAACGTCGAGGAGATCAAGCGGCCCGAGGTGTCCGCCCAGCTGGTGGCGGACAACATCGCGCACCAGCTGATGCAGCGGATCTCCTTCCGCCGGGCGATGAAGCGGGCGGTGCAGAGCGCCATGCGGATGGGGGCGCAGGGGATCAAGGTGCGGGCCGGCGGCCGCCTGGGCGGCGCCGAGATCGCGCGGGTCGAGGGCTACCGCGAGGGGCGGGTGCCGCTCCACACGCTGCGGGCGGACATCGACTACGCCACCAGCACCGCCAAGACCACGTACGGCACCATCGGGATCAAGGTCTGGGTCTTCAAGGGCGAGGTGGTCGAGGACCTGTCGGGCCGCACGTACAGCACGGGGAACTGAGCAATGCTGGCACCGAAGCGGGTCAAGTTCCGGAAGACGTTCAAGGGGCGCACCAAGGGGATCGCCACCCGGGGCAACACGGTGGCCTTCGGGGAGTACGCCCTGATGTCGCTCGAGCCGGGGTGGGTCAGCAACCGGCAGATCGAGGCGGCGCGCGTGGCGCTCACCCGCGAGATGAAGCGCGGCGGCAAGGTGTGGATCCGGATCTTCCCGGACAAGCCGATCACCAAGAAGCCGGCCGAGACCCGCATGGGGAAGGGCAAGGGCAACCCGGAGGGCTGGGTGGCGGTGGTGAAGCCGGGCCGGGTGCTGTTCGAGGTCGAGGGGGTCGAGGTCACGCTGGCCAAGGCGGCGCTGGCCCTGGCGGCGGCGAAGCTGCCGGTGCGGACCCGCTTCATCAAGCGGACGGAGGACTGAGCGATGAAGGCGACTGAACTCACCGAGCTGTCGGTCGAGGACCTCCGCGCCAAGCTGGCGGAGCTGACCGAGGAGCAGTTCCGGCTCCGGTTCCGGTCCGCCACCGAGGCGATCGAGAACCCGATGCGGTTTCGCAGCCTCAGGCGGGACATCGCGCGGATCCAGACGATCCTGCGGGCCCGGGAGCTGGGCCGCTGACGCGGCCCCACGAACGAGAGACGAGATGACCGAGCAGAAGACCGAGGGCCGGGCGCGGCGGAAGACCCGCCAGGGCGTGGTGACCTCCGACAAGATGACCAAGACGGTGGTGGTCGAGCTGACCCGCCGCTTCGCCCACCCGGCGTACGGGAAGCAGATGACCCGGACCGCCCGGGTGAAGGCGCGGGACGACCAGTTCGGCGCCAAGACGGGCGACACGGTGCGGATCATGGAGACCCGGCCGCTGGCGAAGACGGTGGCGTGGCGGGTGGTCGAGATCGTCGAGCGGGCGAAGTAGGGCGCGCACGGTGGTGCGCGCACATGAACGGATGAGGCTCCAATGATCCAGCAAGAATCGATCGTCAAGGTCGCCGACAACTCGGGGGCGCGGAAGGCGCTCGTGATCCGGGTGCTCGGCGGCAGCAAGCGCCGGTACGCCGGCGTGGGCGACAAGGTGGTGGTCGCCATCAAGGACGCCATCCCCACCGGCCAGGTGAAGAAGGGCGACGTGGCCAAGGCGGTGATCGTGCGGACGGTGAAGGAGACCCGGCGCAAGGACGGCTCCTACATCCGGTTCGACGAGAACGCGGTGGTGCTGATCAATGACCAGGGCGAGCCCCGGGCGACCCGTATCTTCGGGCCGGTGGCGCGCGAGCTGCGCGAGAAGCGGTACATGAAGATCGTGTCGCTCGCGCCGGAGGTGCTCTAGATGAAGCCGCTCGTCTACAAGAAGGCCAAGCGCGTGCGGCACCTGCCGCCGGTGCGCGAGGTCCTGCACATCACCTCGGGCGACACCGTCCAGGTGCTGTCCGGGGACGACAAGGGCAAGCGGGGCAAGGTGCTGCGGGTGTACCCCAAGACCGGCCGGGTGGCCGTCGAGGGCGTGAACATCATCACCAAGCACCAGCGCCCGGGCCAGAACACGCCGGGGGGCAAGATCCAGCGCGAGGCCCCGGTGCACCACTCGAAGGTGATGCTGATCGATCCCAAGAGCGGTGAGCCGACCCGCATCCGGCGGCAGAAGGATGCCGACGGGACGCTGGAGCGGATCGCCGTGAAGTCGGGGCAGTCCATCGTGAGGAACCGCTGATCATGGCCGAGACCAAGGAGACCGCTGCCAAGGCCCCCAAGGCGCCGAAGGCGGGCGGGGGTGGCAAGGGCGGCAAGGACAAGGGCGGGGCGGCCTTCACGACCGAAGCAGCGCCCAAGTCGGTGGACGGGATTCCCCGGCTCAAGACCTATTACGAGAAGGTCGTCCGGCCGAACCTGAGCAAGCAGTTCGGGCTGACCAATCCGCACCAGGTGCCGCGGATCGTCAAGGTGGTGCTCAACGTCGGCATGGGCGAAGGGGCCAAGACCCCGAAACTGATCGAGACCGTCGCCGACGAGCTGGCGATCATCGCCGGGCAGAAGCCGGTGATCCGGCGGGCCAAGAAGGCGATCGCGAACTTCGGGCTCCGCGAGGGGCAGCCGGTGGGCGTGTCGGTGACGCTCCGGAACGCGCGGATGTACGAGTTCCTGGACCGGTTCATCAACGTCGCGGTGCCCCGGGTGCGGGACTTCCGCGGGCTGCCGGACAAGAGCTTCGATGGCCGCGGCAACTACACCATGGGCATCAAGGAACAGATGATCTTCCCCGAGATCGACTTCGACAAGGTCGAGAAGATCCACGGGATGGACATCACGATCGTGACCACGGCCGGGCGGGACGACCTCGCCATGGCGCTGCTCAAGGAGTTCGGCTGGCCGTTCCGCGGCGGGACCCCGGTGCAGGTGGCGTCGTAGCCGGAGCCGGGACAGGCCCCGGCACGGCCGGGGCGGGATCGCGCGCAGGACCGGGGGATGCCCGGGCCGCGCCACGAAGGAGCTGAGGAGAACGCATGGCGAAGACCTGTTGGATCGAGCGGGCCAAGCGGACGCCCAAGTTCAAGGTGCGGGCGGTGCGACGCTGCCAGCGCTGCGGCCGCAGCCGGGCGGTGCTGCGGAAGTTCGGGCTCTGCCGGATCTGCTTCCGCGACATGGCGCTCCGGGGGGAGATCCCCGGTGTGCGCAAGGCCAGCTGGTAGGAGACTGAATCGATGAGCATGACAGATCCCGTCGCGGACATGCTGACGCGCATCCGGAACGCCTGCGCCGCCGGCCACAAGCGGGTGGATATCCCGGTGTCCCGGCTCAAGAGCGAGCTGGCGCGGCTGCTGCGCGACAATCACTACATCGCGGACTACAAGATCCTCGATGACGGCGCGCGCGGCGTGCTCCGGCTGTACCTCAAGTACCACAATGACCAGCCGGTCATCCGCGAGCTCAAGCGCGTCTCGTCCCCGGGCCTCCGCCAGTACGTGAAGTCGCGCGAGATTCCGCGGATCAAGAACGGCCTCGGCATGGCGATCGTGTCCACGCCGAAGGGCCTCATGAGCGACCGCGACGCGCGGTCGGCCAACCTGGGCGGCGAGTTGCTCGCCGTCGTCTGGTAAGAGGCGCCCATGTCGCGAATCGGCAGAAGGCCGGTGACGGTGCCCAAGGGCGTCACGGTGACGGTCCAGGGCCAGACCGTGACCGCCAAGGGCCCCAAGGGGGAGCTGTCCCGCACCGTCCACCCGGAGATGCAGCTCGCGCTGGCGGGGGAGACGATCACCGTCTCCCGGCCGTCGGAGGAGCCCCGGCACAAGGCGCTGCACGGCCTGACCCGGACCCTGCTGCAGAACATGGTGGACGGGGTGGCGCGGGGCTTCCTCAAGACGCTGGAGATCCAGGGCGTCGGCTACAAGGCCGAGGCCAAGCCGGCCGGGCTGCAGCTGGCGCTGGGCTTCTCCCACCCGGTGATGTATCCCACGCCGGCGGGCATCAAGTTCACGGTGGACAACAACACCGTGGTGAAGATCGAAGGGCCGGACAAGGAGCTGGTGGGCCAGGTGGCCGCCGAGATCCGCAGTCTCCGGAAGCCCGAGCCGTACAAGGGCAAGGGTGTGCGCTACCAGGGTGAGGCCGTCCGCCGGAAGGCCGGCAAGACAGGAGCCAAGTAACGATGCGTGCAGTCAAGTCGCCGTCCACGCGGCATGAGCTTCGGGCCCGGCGCCATCTGCGGGTGCGGAAGAAGGTCGCCGGCACCGCCGAACGGCCGCGGCTGGCCGTGTTCCGCTCGATCAAGCACATCTACGCCCAGCTGGTCGACGATGACCGGGGCGTCTGCCTGCTCGGCGTCTCCGACGGGTCCGACGGCGTGACCGCCGACGGCGCGGGCAAGATCGGCAAGGCCAAGGGGATGGGGAAGGCGCTCGCCGCCAAGGCCAAGGCCGCCGGAATCACCAAGGTCGTCTTCGACCGCGCGGGTTACCGCTACCACGGTCGCGTGAAGGCCGTCGCCGACGGCGCACGCGAAGCCGGACTGGAGTTCTAGACATGGCTGACGAACAGGGCACGACGGGCGCCGAGGGCACCGCGCCCCAGGGCGGCGAGCCGCGGGGCGGCGGCCGGGGCGGGCGCGGCGGCCAGGGCGGGCGCGGCGGCCAGGGTGGCGGCCGGGGCGGCCCGGGCGGTGGCCGGGGCCGGGGTGGCGACCGCGGCAAGCGCGGCGACCGGGACCAGGAGCACAGCGAGTTCATCGAGAACGTGGTGGCCATCAACCGGGTCGCGAAGGTGGTGAAGGGCGGCCGGCGGTTCTCGTTCAACGCGCTGGTGGCGGTGGGGGACGGCAAGGGCAAGGTGGGCATCGCGACCGGCAAGGCCAACGAAGTCTCGGAGGCCGTGCGGAAGGCCGTGGACGCCGCCAAGCGGAAGATGGTCGAGCTGCCGCGGGTCGGCGCCACCATCCCGCACGAGGTCATCGGCCAGCACGGCGCGGGCCGGGTCCTGCTCAAGCCGGCGGCGAGCGGCACCGGGGTCATCGCGGGCGGGCCGATCCGCTCGGTCCTGGCCTGCGCCGGGATCACCGACATCCTCACCAAGAGCCTGGGCTCGAACAATCCGCACAACATGGTGCGGGCCACGCTCGACGGGCTGCAGCAGCTGGTCACGGCCCGGCAGGTGGCGCGGGAGCGGGGCGTGGAGCTGGACCAGATCGCCTACCGCGCGCCGCAGGAGGTGTAACCGATGGGACGCAATCCAGTCGTGGGCCGGCAGGGCCCCGCGTATCACGCGGCGAAGGTCCCGGCCGAGGCGGCGGCGAAGCGGCTGTGGGTGAAGCAGATCCGCTCGGGCATCGGCCATTCGGCAACGATGCGGCGGACGCTCCAGGCGCTCGGCCTCAAGCGGCACCAGTCGGTGTCCGAGGTCCCGAACAACGCCTCGGTGCGCGGAATGCTGTTCAAGGTGCGCCACCTCGTCGAGGTGGCGCCGGCTCAGGAGAAGTAAATGGCGGAGAAGAACTCCACGATCACGCTCTCGAACCTCCGGCCGGCCCGCGGGTCGACCCGGGGCAAGATGCGCGTGGGGCGCGGCCCGGGCTCGGGGAAGGGCAAGACCTCCGGCCGGGGCCACAAGGGCCACAAGGCCCGCCAGGGCGGGGAGACGAATCCGGGCTTCGAGGGCGGGCAGATGCCGATGTACCGGCGCCTCCCCAAGCGCGGCTTCACCAACCCGTTCAAGGTGATCGCCCAGCCGGTCAACCTGAAGGACCTCGGCGCGCTGCTGGCCACCGAGGTCAATCCGGACACCCTGTTCGCCGCCGGGCTCATCGCCAAGCGCGACGTGCCGGTGAAGCTCCTCGGGACCGGCGCGGTGGACCGCGCCTACAGCGTCTCCGGGGTGAAGCTCTCCGGCGCTGCCCGGGGCAAGATTGAACAGGCCGGCGGGAAGATCAGCGCCGAATGACCGCCGCGACCGGGCCCAGCTTCGGGATGGATCCGGAGCTCCAGAAGAAGATCGGGTTCACGATCCTGGCGCTGGTGATCTACCGCGTCGGCGCGCACATCTTCGCGCCCGGGGTCAACGTCCAGGCGGTGACCGACTTCATCCGGAACTCGGCCGCCGCCGGGTTCTTCGGCTTGTACGACACCCTCGGCGGCGGGCTGTCCCGCGCCACGGTGTTTGCCCTGGGCATCATGCCCTACATCTCGGCCTCGATCATCTTCCAGCTGGCGGGCGGCATCGTGCCGTCCATCGGCAAGATGCAGAAGGACGAGGAGGGCAAGAAGAAGATCACCCAGTGGACCCGGTACACCACCGTGGCCATCGCGCTGGCCCAGGCGTACACCTTCGCGGTGTTCACCGAGAGCATCCCCGGCGCGGTGCCGCTCCCGACCTTCTGGACCCGGCTCTCCATGGTCGTGGTGCTGACCACCGGCGCCATCTTCGTCATGTGGCTGGGCGAGCAGATCACCGAGCGCGGCATCGGGAACGGGATGAGCCTGCTCATCACCTTCTCGATCCTCGACCGGCTCTGGCCCGGCCTGGTGCAGATGCTCGGCTTCTGGCGCGAAGGGGCGCTGTCGCTGGGCAAGATCGCCCTGTACGGCATCATCCTGGCCTCCGTCGTCGCGGCGGTGACGGCCATGCACCTGGCCGCCCGGCGCATCCCGGTGCAGATCCCGCGCAAGGTCATGGGGCGGGGCCGGATGACCCAGGGCCAGAAGACCTTCATCCCGATCCGGCTGATCACCGC
Source organism: Gemmatimonadota bacterium (assembly GCA_016794805.1). Classification (GTDB taxonomy): domain Bacteria; phylum Gemmatimonadota; class Gemmatimonadetes; order Gemmatimonadales; family GWC2-71-9; genus JADJOM01. The sequence continues at coordinate 5,230 of JAEUJI010000345.1, read as the reverse complement.
CGGCGTGATGCCGATCGTCTTCGCCCAGACCATCATCATCGTGCCGGGCACGCTGGCCAGCTTCACCCAGAACACCTGGATGCGGGGGATGGCCGACTTCTTCACCCCCGGCGAGCTGCCCTACGACCTGACCTTCGCGGTCCTGATCCTGCTGTTCAGCTACTTCTACACCTCCATCATCTTCAATTCGGTGGACCTGGCGGAGAACCTGAAGAAGCAGGGCGGGTTCATTCCCGGGGTGAAGCCGGGCGCGAGCACCGCGGATTACATTGACAACGTGCTGGCCCGGGTGACGCTGCCGGGGGCGCTGTTCCTGGCCCTCATCGCCATCATTCCGGTGACCATGACCAAGCAACTCGGGTTCCAGCAGCAGTTCGGCGGGACCTCGGTGCTGATCGTGGTCGGCGTCCTGCTCGACACCATCGCCCAGATCCAGCAGCACCTGACGCTCCGCAAGTACGACAGCTTCATGAAGGCGGGGCGGATCAAGTTCCGCGGGCGGCAACAGCGTTTCATGTGACGTCACGGCGCGGCCGTGGCGTCATCCCGAGCGGAGCGAGGGATCTCTGCGGGTCCCGCAGGGATCCCTCGTCGCTTCGCTCCTCCGCACGACAGTGAGCGAATCCATGGACATCCTCCTTCTGGGTCCCCCGGGCGCCGGCAAGGGCACGCAGGGGGCCATCCTGGCCGGACGCCTGGGCCTCCCCAAGTTCGCCACCGGTGACCTGCTCCGGGACGCCGTCAAGCGCGGCACCCCGGTCGGGCTGCAGGCGAGGGCGATCATGGAATCAGGGCAGCTGGTCAACGACGACATCATCATGGGCGTGGTCCGGGAGGAGCTCGCCAAGCCCGAGGCCCGCAACGGCGTCATCTTCGACGGCGTGGTGCGGACCGTGCCCCAGGCGGAGGGCGTCACCCGCCTGCTGGCGGAGCTGGGCCGGAAGATGGACCACGTCCTCTTCTTCGACGTCACCGACGAGGAGATCCTGGGCCGGATCGAGAAGCGCCGCGCCATCGAGGGCCGGGCCGACGACGATCCCAAGGCCGTCGCCACCCGGCTCCGGGCCTACCGGGACCAGACCGCGCCGGTGCTCGAGTGGTACCGCGCCCGGGGCGGCGTGCAGGTGATCCCGGCCCTCGGCCCGGTGGACGAGATCGCCGCCCGGGTGAAGGGCCTGCTGGGCCGCTGACCGTGCGGCGGCTCCCCGCCGCCCGCCGGTCGGCCGCCCCCCGCCGCCGATGATCACGATCAAGTCCCCCCGCGAGATCGACACGATGGCCCGGGCCGGGCACATCGTCGCGGAAACGCTGGCGCTGCTGGCGCGAACCGTGAAACCCGGCCTGTCCACCGAGGACCTCGACCGCGTGGCCGAGGAGTTCATCCGCAGCCACCCGGGCGCCAAGCCCTCGTTCAAGGGCCTCTACGGCTTCCCCAAGACCCTCTGCACCTCGATCAACGAGGAGATTGTGCACGGCATCCCCAGCGCCCGGCGGGTGCTCCGGGAGGGGAACATCGTGAGCATTGATGTCGGAGTGCTGCTGGATGGCCTGCACGCCGATTCGGCGACCACCGTCGGGGTGGGGGAGATCTCGCCGGAGGCCCAGCGGCTGCTCCGGGTCACCCGGGAGGCGCTGACGGCCGGGATCGCGCAGGCCCGGGCCGGGAATCATGTCGGGGACATCGGGCACGCGGTGCAGCAGGTGGCGGAGGCGGCGGGGTTCGGGGTGGTGCGCGAGCTGGTGGGCCATGGCATCGGCACCCAGTTCCACGAGGAGCCGCAGGTGCCGAACCACGGCCAGCCCAGGCGGGGACCCCGCCTGCTGGAAGGCATGACCATCGCCATCGAGCCGATGATCACCGCCGGGCACTACGGCACCAGGACGCTGCCGGACAAGTGGACCGTGGTCACCGCGGACGGCAGCCTCTCCGCCCACTTCGAGCACACGGTAGCCATCACGGCCAACGGGGCCAGGATCCTGACCCAGCAGGGGGACGCCGCGGCGTCCCCTTAGGGGGTGGCCGTCCGGGAGCCCGTCAGCTTTTCCTCCACCAGCAGCCGGACCTCCGCCGCCGCCCGCTGGGTATCCCGCAGCAGGATCTCCGACTGATCCGCCAGGACCCGCAGGTCTTCCGGGCGCCCCGCCGCCTGGAGGTTGAGCCGCAGGTTGATGTGAGATCCCGCCGCGACCGCCGCGGCCAGCAGGGCCGCCATCAGGGCGTCACCCTGGGCTGAGGCCGGACCCTCCCTGGCGGCCCGGCGCGCCAGCATGGCGACCTCCCGGGTCAGGCGGATGACCGTGGCCGGCACCCGGGTCGCCTCCCGCCAGGCTGCCATGAGCCGGGCGTCGCGGGCCGCCTCGCCACCCTCGTGGGATCGGCGGGCCTCCAGCACCGCTGCATAGGCCGCGGCATCCCGCGCGGCGAGTTCCACCAGCTGGTGCCGAAGCGCATCGGCGTCCTGCACCAGCTGGTTGAGCCCCGCGCGGCGTGTCTCTTCCGCGCGCGCCAGCGCCAGTCGTCCCACCATGGCCGCCAGGGCGGCGGCCAGGGCGGCGGTCACCGCGGCTGCGGCGCCGCCGCCCGGGCTGGGGGTGCCGTCCGCGACCGTCGCGAGGAATTCGTCCAGGGTCTGTGCCGGTTCCATTCGTTGCCCCTTCACCGGCCGCCGCGCACCGCGCCGAGCAGCCAGTCGTGAATCGGCGGGTTGCCGGCGATCACCTCGCCGTGCTCCACGCCGAGGTCGCGTCCTTCCCGATCCGTCACCCGGCCGCCCGCCTCGCGCACCAGCAGGATCCCCGCGGCGATGTCCCAGGCGGAGAGCCGCTGCTCCCAGAACCCCTCGAACCGCCCCGCGGCGACGTCCGCAAGGTCGATGGCGGCGGAGCCCGGCCGGCGGATGCCGGTGGCGCCGAGGACCACGCGCCGGAACTGCGCCACGTACTCGTCCAGCCGGTCGAAGTCCCGGAAGGGGAACCCCGTGCCGATGAGCGCGTGCCCTGGGTCGGTGATCGGCGAGACCCGCACCGGCCGGCCCCGCTCGAGGGTGCCGCCGCCGCGCACGGCGGTGGTGAGGCGGTCGAGGGGGACGTGCAGCACCGCGGCGGCCTGGAGCACGCCGTCCCGGGCCGCGGCAATGGACACCGCATAGGCGGGAAAGCCGTGCAGGAAGTTGGTGGTGCCATCGAGCGGGTCCACGATCCAGACCAGCCCATCGGTCACGACATCCGGATTCAGCTCCTCGCCGACGACGCGGGAGCCAGGAAGCGCCCTGAGGAGCACGTCGGTGATGATCCGCTCCGATTCCCGGTCCACTTCCGTGGCCCAGTCGGCGCGGCCCTTGGCCACCCAGCCGGCGGGGTCGGCCGGCCGGTCCACGGTGCGGAGGAAGCGCCCCGCGGCCTCGGCCGCGGTCGTGGCGGCATGCAGTAACTCGTTGGGCGATGCCATATTGCGTGGCTCTCTCCGTCCCGATAGCTTGCCCCGATGCCCCGAATCTTCTCCGGTATCCAGCCCAGCGGCGAGCTTCACATCGGGAACTGGCTCGGCGCGGTGCAGAACTGGGTCCGCCTGCAGCATACGTACGACTGCCTCATCTGCGTCGTGGATCAGCACGCCATCACCGGCAAGTACGAGGCGGGGTCGCTCTCGCGCCGCACCTGGGAGATGGCCGTGGGGCTGCTCGCGGCCGGGATCGACCCGGAACGCGCCACGCTCTTCGTGCAGTCACACGTGCCGGAGCACGTGGAGCTGATGTGGCTGTTCAATACGGTCACGCCCATCGGCGAGCTGGAGCGGATGACCCAGTTCAAAGATAAGTCCAGCCGGTACGAGAGCGTGCCGGCGGGCCTGCTCAACTACCCGGTGCTGATGGCGGCGGACATCCTGCTCTACCGGGCGGACCTGGTGCCGGTCGGGGAGGACCAGGTGCAGCACCTGGAGCTGACCCGGGAGATCTGCCGGAAATGGAACCAGGAATTTGCCGGCGGGGCCCAGTTTTTTCCGGAACCGCAGCCGCTGCTGAGCGAGGCCAAGCGGATCATCGGCCTGGACGGCCAGGCCAAGATGTCGAAGAGCCTGGGCAACACCATCGGGCTGCTGGATTCGCCCGAGGAGATCTGGAACAAGCTCCGGCCGGCCAAGACCGACCCCGCCCGGCTCAGGCGGCAGGATCCCGGCAATCCCGACGTCTGCAACATCTACTCGCTGCACAAGTACTTTTCGCCCCCGGAGACCGTCACCCTGGTGGCCGACAATTGCCGGTCGGCGGGATGGGGCTGCATCGACTGCAAGAAGGTGCTCGCCGAGAACGTCACCGCCGCCCTCGCTCCAATCCGGGAGCGGGCCGCGGAACTGACGGCCCATCCGGACCGGGTGGTGGAGCTCCTTGGCGCCGGCGCCGAAAAGGCCCGCCGGCTGGCGGGGGAGACCATGCGCGAGGTCCGAGACCGGATGGGCTTCCTGCCCCGCCGGGACACGTAAGGGCGGGCCGGGCGCCCGCCCCCTGGGGTGACAGCATGGAGAAGATCATCAAGGCTGCCGTCGAACGTGGAGCCTCCGACCTGCACATCAAGGCCGGCGACGTGTTCCGCGCCCGGATCCACGGCAAGCTGGTGCCGCTCACCAAGCAGCGGCTGACCCCCGACCAGACCCGCGCCATCGCGCTCAAGCTGCTCTCCAGCGAGGAAGATCGGGGGCGCCTCGACCAGATCAAGGATTTCGACTGCTCCTGGGGGATGCCCGGGGTGGGGCGCTTCCGGGTGAATGTGCTGCGCCAGCGGTCGTCGTTCATGATCGTGATGCGGGTGATTCCCTTCACCGTCCCCACCATCGAGGAACTGCACCTCCCCGCGGTCGTGGGGCGGCTGGCGGAGCTGGAGCAGGGGCTGGTGCTGGTGACCGGTGTCTCGGGGAGCGGCAAGAGCAGCACCGTGGCCGCCATGCTCAACCATGTCAACCAGAACCAGCACCGGCATATCGTGACGGTGGAGAACCCGATCGAGTTCCTGCACCGCGACGTGAAGTGCAGCGTGACCCAGCGGGAGGTCGGGGTGGACACCGAGAGCTTCGCGGTCGGGTTGCAGGCGGCGCTGCGGCAGGATCCCGACGTCATCGTGATCGGCGAGATCGCCGACAGCGAGACGCTCGACACCGCCATCAAGGCGGCGGAGCGGGGGCACATGGTGGTTTCCACCCTCCCGACCCCCGATGTGGCGAGCACGGTGGCGCGGC
>JAEUJI010000336.1 GCA_016794805.1 Gemmatimonadota bacterium | reverse complement strand
CCGCCCCTGGCGCGACGAGCTGGTCATCACCACCAAGGCCGGCTACTACATGTGGCCCGGCCCTTACGGGGACTGGGGCTCGCGGAAGAGCCTGCTGGCGTCCCTGGACCAGTCGCTCCGCCGCATGCGCCTCGACTACGTGGACATCTTCTACTCCCACCGCCCCGACCCCGAGACGCCGCTGGAGGAGACCATGGGCGCCCTGGCCCACGCGGTCCGGAGCGGCAAGGCGCTCTACGTGGGCCTCGCCAACTACTCCGCGGCCGACACCGTCCGCGCCGCGCAGCTGCTGCGGGAGCTGGGGACCCCCTGCCTGATCCACCAGCCGCGCTACAGCCTCTTCGATCGCCAGGTCGAGGCCGCGCTCCTGCCGGCGCTCGAGCGCGAACAGATCGGCGCCGCCGTCTTCTCGCCGCTCGCCAAGGGGCTGCTCACCGACCGCTACTTTCAGGGCATCCCCGCCGACGCGCGCGCCGGGCGCGATCCGCGGTTCCTCACGCCCGCGCAGGTCACGCCGGAGGCGGTGACGAAGGCGAAGCGCCTCGACGAGATCGCCCGCGCCCGGGGCCAGACCCTCGCCCAGATGGCCCTCGCTTGGACCCTGCGGAACCCCGTCGTCACCACCGCCATCATCGGCGCCAGCAAGGTGAGCCAGCTCGAGGACTGCGTCGGCGCGGCGGGGAAGCTGGGGTTTGCGGCGGAGGAGCTGGTGGGGATCGAGGGGGTGCTGGGGGGACGGTAGCGACGGTAACGACGGTAACGACGGTAGCGACGGCAGCGACGGTAACGACGGTAGCGACGGTAACGACGGTAACGACGGTACGCGCCGCGCAGGGAGGCGCTGAAGCAGCGGAGCAGGGGCGGGTGCGCCGCTAAGCGGGCTCCACGTTCCTGTGCGGCCACCCGCCCCTGCGAGCAGCGTCAGCGCCGACCCCCCCGCGGCGGTAGATTCGGATATTCCCTCACGCGTACCCGGGGCAGGCACGAGGCCCCCCCTACAAGTGAATCATCGGTGCCCTCAATGATCCGCAACATCCCGCTCATCATCGCAGGCTCATTCGCATCCCTTCCGCTCGCCGCGCAGGACTGGCGGGTGCACGAGATGACTCGGCCCCATCCCGCCACCGCCCCCGCGGTGCCGACCGCCCGCGCCGACCGGCCGCCCCCGGGCGCGGTCGTCCTCTTCAACGGCACCGACCTCTCCCGCTGGCGCAGCGATGACAGCCTCCCCGCGCGGTGGATCGTGGGGAAGGGCTATTTCGAGGCCCGCCCCGGCACCGGCACCCTCACCACCGTGGACTCCTTCGGCGACATGCAGCTCCACCTTGAGTGGGCTGCGCCAGCGGCGGCGAAGGGGGCGGGGCAGGACCGCGGCAACAGCGGCGTCTTCCTCATGGGCCGCTACGAGCTCCAGATCCTCGACTCCTGGAGGAACGACACCTACAGCGACGGCCAGGCCGGCTCCATGTACGGCCAGCATCCGCCGCTCTACAACGCCGCGCTCCCGCCGGGGACGTGGCAGCGCTACGACGTCTTCTTCCGCCGCCCGCGGTTCGGCGCCGCCGGGGAACTCACCGAGCCGGCGCGGGTCACCGTGCTCCACAACGGCGTCCCGGTGCAGAACAGCGTCGTGCTCCGGGGGCCGACCACCTGGCTGGCGCGCGCGCCCTACGAGGCCCACCCCGACCGCCTCCCCTTCGGGCTGCAGGACCATGGCCACGCCGTGCGCTTCCGGAACGTCTGGGTCCGCCCCCTCCCCGAGGGCGATGCCCCGCCGCCGCCGCTCGCGCTCCGGCCGTTCACCGACCAGGAGCGACAGACGCTCGCGGGCCGGTACGGCGCCGCCACCGTCGCCGACAGCGCCGGCCGCCTCTGGCTCGACCTGGGCGACGGCGCCATGCCCCTCGTCGCCGCGGCCGCGGGCGGCTTTTCTATTGAAGGCGTGGACGCCGCGGTGGAATTCGAGCCCGGCGCGGTGAACACTCTCGTCCTCACCGTGGGCGGGGTGAAGATCAGGTGGCGGTAGCGACGGTAACGACGGTAGCGACGGTAACGACGGTAAGGGCCGCGTAGGGAGGCGCTTCTGCCGGGGAGCGGCGCCGCGCGAGCCGCGAAGCGGTCTCACCGATCCTCTGCGGCTCCGCGGCGACGCGACAAGGCAGGAGCGCCGACCCCCCCGCGGCTTCAGGCTCCCTCAGTAACGAAGGTCCCGTCCTCCCGACTTCACCCCTCCTTCACACTCCGCCCTTCATCGTAGATCACCGCCTGATCCCCTCGGGGATCGGCGCCGGTGCTCTCCCACCCGGCCGAGCCCCCTCACTCGAGGGTCCGCCCATGTCGCTCGCCCATCCTGAGATCCTGTCTCACGGCCTCGTCCCGCCCCAGGCCCAGCGCCTCTTTGCCGAACTCAAGCCGCCCCTGGCCGACGACCAGGCCCTGCTCGAGGCCGACCGCTGCCTCGTCTGCGGCGGACCGACGGCGCCCGCCCCCTGCGCCGAGGCCTGCCCCGCGATGGTGGACGTCCCCCATTTCATTGACGCCGTCGCCCACGGCGACTGGGAGGGCGCCGCCGACCTGATCTTCCGCTCCAACCTCCTCGGCGCCACCTGCGCCCGCGTCTGCCCCACCGAGGAGCTGTGCGAGGCCGCCTGCGTCCTCACGAAACAGGGGCGCCGCCCCATCGAGATCGGCCGGCTGCAGCGCTACGCCACCGACCTCGCCCTGCGGAATCCCTGGTCCACCTTCCGCACCCCGGCGCCGCCCACCGGCAAGCGCGTCATCGTCATCGGCGCCGGCCCCGCCGGCCTCGTCTGCGCCGGCGAGCTCGCCCTGCTTGGACACCACGTCACCATCTACGAGGCCCGGCCCGAAACCGGCGGCCTGGTGCGCCACGCCATCGCCCCCTACCGCCTCGACCAGGAGCCGCTGGGCGACGAGGTGCGCCGCATCCTCGCCCTCGGCGTCGAGCTCTATCTCGGCAAGCCGGTGGATTCCCCCGCCGCGCTCCGCCGGCTGGAGGCGGCGTCGGACGCCATCTTCCTCGGCATCGGCATGGGGAAGGACCTCGCCCAGCCGTACCCCGGGGACACCCTCCCCGGCGTGTGGAACTCGCTCGACTTCATCGAGGCCATCAAGCTCCGGCACCTGACCGACATCGGGCGGCGGGTGGCGGTGATCGGGGGCGGCAACACCGCCATCGACGTGGCCCGCGAGGCGGTCCGGCTCGGCGCGGAGGAGGTGCGGCTCCTCTATCGCCGCACCGAGGCGGAGATGCCGGCCTTCCGGTTCGAGGTGGAAGGGGCCCGCGCCGACGGGGTGCAGTTCGAGTGGCTCACCAATCCCGTCGGCTTCACCGGCGAGCAGCATGTCACCGGCGTACTCTGCCAGCGCATGTGCCTCGGCGAGCCCGACGCCTCCGGCCGTGCCCGCCCGGTGCCACAGCCGGGATCGGAGTTCGTGCTCCCGGCGGACACGGTCATCCGCGCCATCGGGCAGGAGCCGCGGCTCGAGTTCCTGCAGTGGATCGAGGGGCTGGAGGTCCGGCAGGGCCGGCCCGTGGTCAACCCGGCGACGGGGCAGACCACCAACCCGCGCTATTTCGGCGGCGGGGACGTGCTGAACGGCGGCGGGACGGTGGTGGCCGCCGTGGGCGCCGCCAAGATCGCGGCGCTCGGCATTGATGCCTTCCTGCGCGACGCCGACGCCGTCGTGCCCGGCGAACCGGTGGGCTCGCAGGAGGTCTCATGATCCCGGGCACGGTGCGCTATGCCCAGGGGGGCATGGCCCTCCTGATCCACCGCAACTACTGCAAGGGCTGCCGGATCTGCGTCACCGACTGCCCCGAGAAGATCCTGGTGCTGGACCAGCACGAGGTCGCGGTGGTGACCGAGATCGGCCGCTGCGTCTTCTGCGGCATCTGCGCCGTGCGCTGTCCCGACTTCGCCATCGCGCTCGAGCGGCCGGCGCCGCGCTGGACCGGCCCCGCCCATGATCCCGGAGGGATGGCATGCGCCTGATCCAGGGCAACGAGGCCTGCGCGCTGGGGGCGCTGCACGCCGGCTGCACCTACTACGCCGGGTATCCCATCACCCCCGCCTCCGAGATCATGGAGCAGATGGCCCGGATGCTGCCCGCGCGGCACGGGGTCTTCGTGCAGATGGAAGACGAGATCGCCGCCCTGGCCGCCGTGATCGGCGCCTCGTGGGCCGGCGCCAAGGCGATGACGGCCACCTCCGGCCCCGGCTTCTCGCTGATGCAGGAGAACCTGGGCTACGCCGCCATGACCGAGACCCCCTGCGTGGTGGTGGACAGCCAGCGGATGGGGCCGAGCACCGGGCTGCCCACCCTGCCGTCGCAGGGAGATGTCATGCAGGCCCGGTGGGGCAGCCATGGCGACCGCCCCGGCGTCACGCTGACCGCGTCGTCGGTGGGCCAGGTGTACGAGGTCACCGTCGCCGCCTTCAATATCAGCGAGCGGTACCGGGTGCCGGTCGTCTTGCTGCTGGACGCGGTGGTCTCCCACATGCGGGAAGGGGTGGAACTCCCCGACCTGCCGGTGGTCACCCGCCAGGCGCCGGCGGACCCCGCCGCCTTCCTGCCCTTCGGCGGCACCGACTTCATGCCGCTGGGCGCGGGCAAGCCCATCGTCGTGACGGGACTGGCCCACGCCGCCTCGGGCCTTCCCCGCGCCACCGACGGCGCCAACGCGGCGCGGATGCTCCAGCGCGTCGTGGACCGCATCGATGCGGCGGGGGAGGAGATCCTTCGCACCCGCGCCCTGGCGCTGGAGGACGCCGAGGTCGGCATCATCGCCTACGGCATCAGCGCGCGGCCGGCCCGCGGCGCGGTAGAGTTGCTCCGGGCGGAGGGAATCCGGGCCGGCCTGCTCGAGCTGGAGACCATCTGGCCGCTCCCCGAGCAGGCCATCCGGGACCTCGCGGCGCGCACCCGGCTGCTGCTGGTGCCGGAGATGAACCTGGGCCAACTGGTGCTGGCCATTCGCGCCACGGTCGAGGGCCGGACCCCGGTGCTCGCGCTCAACCGGGTGGATGGCCAGGTCTTTCCGCCGGCGGAGATCGCGGCCGCCATCCGGCAGGCGGTGGCGGAGGTGCGGGTGCCGGTGGAGCCGGCGTTCCGGGAGGTGCAGCATGCCGCGCATGGGTGAGGAGCTCCGCCAGTATCTCCGCGAGGAGCTGATGCCCGGCGTCTGGTGCCCCGGCTGCGGCCACGGCAACGTCCTCCGCGGCGTCGTCACCGCGCTCGACCGGCTGCACCGGAAGATGGACCAGGTGGTCTGCGTCGGCGGCATCGGCTGCGCGGGGCGGTCGCCGTTCTACCTCAACAGCTCGGCGATGCATACCACCCACGGCCGGGCGCTGGCGTACGCCACGGGGCTGAAGACCGCGCGTCCCGACCTGACGGTGCTGGTCACCATGGGCGACGGGGACGCCGCCGCCATCGGCGGCAATCACTTCATCCACGCCTGCCGCCGGAACATCGACCTCACCGCCATCGTGTACAACAACGGCACCTACGGCATGACCGGCGGCCAGCAGGCGCCCACCACCCCGGCCGGCATGCGCTCCACCACCACGCCCCTCGGCAGCATCGAGCCGCCCTTTGACATCTCCGAGCTGGCCCGGGCGGCGGGGGCGAGCTACGTGGCGCGCACCACCACCTTCGACTTCGAGGAGCTGCCGCAGTACATCGCCGAGGCCATCGCCCACCCCGGCTTCGCGGTGGTGGAGGTGCTCACCCAGTGCCCGACCTACTTCGGGCGGCTCAATCACCTCGGCGACCCCGCCACCATGCTGGACTACGAGCGGGACCTGACCTTTCCGATCGAGCCGATGACCCGGGAGCAGGTGGCCGGCCAGCTGCCGGTGGGGCGGTTCCGGCGGGATGTCCGGCCCGAATACACCCGGCGCTACGCCGAACTCTGCGACCGGGCGGCGGCGGCCGCCGCCGCGGCGGACGGCGCCACCGATGATGAGCCGCTCCCCCGGCGTGACTGCGCGCTGCCGCGGGATCCCTATGAGGTCCGCTTCTCCGGGGAGGGGGGGCAGGGGGTCATTCTCGCCGGCGTGCTGCTGGCCGATGCCGCGGGGAGCGAGGGCCGCCAGGTGGTGCACACCCAGAGCTACGGCCCGGAGGCCCGGGGCGGCGCCTGCAAGTCGGAGGTGATTCTCTCGAGCCGGGAGATTCCCTTCCCGGAGGTGGAGCAGCCCGACGCCGTGATCTGCCTCTCGCCCGAAGCGATGCGGCGCTACACCGGCCTCCGGCCCGGCGGCATCCGGATCGTCGAGGAGCGCGCCTGCCTCGGCAACACCCCCGCGGACGGGGACATCGTCCTGCCGCTGATCCGCACCGCCGTCGAGGCCGGGGGTGAGCTGGCGGTGAACGTCGTCGCGCTGGGCGCCCTGGCCGGGATCACCGGCCTCGTCTCCCGGGAAGCGCTCGAGGCCGCGCTTCGCCGCCGGCTCAAGCCGGAGCTGCTGCCGCTCAACCAGCGGGCGCTCGCGGCGGGGTGGGGGGTGGGGCGATAGGGCGGGAGGGCGGCGCCGAGCGCCCTATCTCCCCGGCGCCTCGAACAGCATGGCCGGCTCGTCCGGTTGCGCGCCGAGCTCCCGCTCCAGGGCTTCGAGTCCGCGCGTCAGGGCGCGCAGCTCGATCGCGGTGAGTCCTTCGAGCGCCTCGAGCAGGCGCGCGGTGGCCGGCACCGGGGCGTGCCGGAGCGTCTTCCGCCCCCGCGGCGCCAGGGACAGCAGCACCCGCCGCCCATCTTCGGGAGACGGCCGTCGGCGGACCAGCCCGCTCCGCACCAGCCGCGCGACCACAAGCGAGGCGGTGCTCTGCTGGGTCCCGGCCAGCGCGGCCAGTTCACCGAGGGAAAGCTGCTCCCGCTCCTCCAGCGCGCGCAGGAGGAAGAGCTGCGCGTTGGTCACCCCGGTCCGTCGCTCGACCGCGCGGGCCGACGATTGCAGCGTCCCGACCAGGCGGCGCACCCTGCGCAATGCCCCGGCGACCGAAGGCGGCAGGCCCCGCTCCCCCGCTCGGCGCCTCATGACCGCCGCCGGCGTCTGGCAGGGCGTGTCGACGCGAGGCGCCGGGGAGCACTCCCGTTGGCCGAGGCCCGACGGTACGTTGTCACATGCATCTCCTTGGAGTCCTCATGGTGGCCGGAGAGCGCGTCCCACCAGAGGTCGCGCACCTGGCGCTGCTGTTCACCCTGTTCGTGCTGCCCCGGGTGCTGCAGCGTTTCCGGCTGCCGCAGGCGGTGACCAGCGTGGGAATCGGGGCCGCGGTGGGGCTCGGGCTCGGCTGGTTCGAGCAGGACCCAACCGTCAATCTCCTGGCGACGCTGGGCATCGTCTCTCTCTTCCTGTTCGCCGGGCTCGACGTCGACTTTGACGAGCTGTGGCAGGAGGCGCGGGTGCTGCTGCAGCACGTGGCGCTGGGCCTCGGCGCGCTGCTGCTCACGGCCCTCCTGGCGGCCTGGAGTCTTGGCCTTGAGCTCCGGGTCGCCACGCTGGTCGCGCTGGCGCTGCTCACCCCCTCCTGTGGCTTCATCCTCGACTCCCTGCCGGCGTGGGGCTTCGACCGCCAGCAGCGGTTCTGGGTGAAGTCCAAGGTGATCGCCACCGAGGTGGTCGCCCTGGGGGCGCTCTTCGTCGCCATGCAGTCCCGCGACCTCCAGGGGCTGGCGGGCGCGAGTGCCGCGATGCTGGCGCTGGTGGCGCTCCTGCCGCTGGTCTTCTGGTCCTTCGCCCGGGTGGTCCTGCCCTACGCCCCCAAGTCCGAGTTCGCCTTCCTGCTCATGATGGCAGTCTTCGCGGCGCTGGTCACCCGGCGCCTCGGAGTGTATTACCTCGTGGGGGCCTTCATCGTCGGCACCGCGGCCCAGCGGTTCCGCGAGCATCTCCCCGCGATGGCCTCCGAGCGCATGCTGCACGCGGTGGAGGTCTTTGCCTCGGTGTTCGTGCCCTTCTACTTCTTCTCCGCCGGACTCGGCCTCCGCGCGGCCGACTTCTCGGGCGAGGCGCTCCAGCTCGGGGCCATCTTCCTGCTGCTGGCGGTCCCGGTCCGGATCGCCCTGGTGGCGCTGCACCGCCGGCTCGCGCTGGGCGAATCGCTGCGCCGCGGTGCCCGGATCGGGCTCGCGATGGTGCCAACCCTGGTCTTCGGCCTGGTCATCGCCGGGCTCCTGCGGGACGCCTTCGGCATCTCTGACGCCCTCTTCGGGGGCCTGATGGTCTACACCCTGGCCAACACCCTGCTGCCCGGCTTCTTCCTCGGCGGGCGCGTCCTGGCGGCCCTTCCGGAGGACGACCCTTCCTCCACCCCCCGGAGCCGGCTGGAGGCGCCGGTACCCTGAGCGGCCCCCGCCCGGCGGCCATGGACGATGGGTGAGTATTATATTGACGTCAATATGAAACCGGAATTCCTCTCCCGCCGGGGGGGCTCCGCCCCCGTCACCCGCCCCCTGCGCGAGGCCGCGACCGCTGCGGCCGCCGCCCCGGAGGCGCTGCTCCGGGGTGCCCGCGCGGTCTCCCGCAGCCTGACCGCGCTCACCACCGACGAGCATGCCCGGCTCCTGCTCCTCGCCGCCTTCATCGGACTCGCCGCCGCGCTGGCGGTCACGGCGTTCTACCGGGTCATCGACCTGGTACAGCGCCTGACGCTGGGGTGGGCCGAGGCGATCCCGCTGGCGGACGCCCTGGTGATCCCGCTGCTGGTGGCGCTGGGGCTGGCGGCCAGTCAGGCCATCGTGCGCTACGGGGCCCAGGACTCCGAGGGCGAAAATGTGCCCGACGTCATGTACCGGGCCAACCTCCGGGGCGGGGTGGTGCCGGTCCGGCCGGTGCTGGCCAAGACCTGTGCCGCCGCGGTGCTCATCGGCACCGGCGGCAACGTGGGCGCCGAAGGGCCGGTCATCGTCGGCGGCGCGGCGGCGGCCGCGAGCATCGGCGGGTGGCTGCACGCCTCGCCCCACCGCCTGCGCACCCTTGTGGGGTGCGGCGCCGCCGCCGGGCTCTCTGCCGCGTTCAATGCGCCCATCGCGGGCGTGCTGTTCGGGCTGGAGAAGATCCTGGGCGCGGCGGGCGGGGGGGCGTTCGGCCCGTTCGTGGTCGCCAGCATCGTCGCTGCTGCCGCGAGCCGGGCGGTGTTCGGCAACCACCCCGTGCTCGCCGTCCCGCTCCCCTACGGCCTGCATTCCGCCTGGGAACTGCCGCTCTACGCCGCCCTCGGCCTCGTGGCCGGCGCGGCCGCAGTCGCCTATGGTCGCTTCACCTGGGGGGCCCATGACTGGTTCGGCGCGCGCTCCCGCGCGACGGGCATCGCCATCGGGGCGCTGGTGGTGGGGGGCCTGGACCTGGTCTTCCGCAACGAGCTCTGGGGGCACGGCCACCAGGCGGTGGATCTCGGGGCGCTCGGCCTGCGTCCCGCGGGCTTTCTGCTGGGACTGTTCGCCGCCAAACTGCTCGCCACCGGGGTCACCCTCGCGGTGGGGCGCGCCGGCGGAGTCTTTACCCCCGCCCTCTTCCTGGGGGCGACGCTGGGCACCGCCTTCGGCCATCTCGCGGACCGGCTGCTGCCGCCCGGCTCCCCGATCGTCGCGGGGGCCTTTGGGCTGGCGGGGATGGCGGGGGTGGTGGCCGGGGCCACCCACGCGCCGCTCACCGCGATCCTGATGGCGTTCGAGATGACCGGCGACTACGCCCTCATCCTGCCCATCATGCTCACCAGCACGGTGGCGTTCGTGGTCGCACGCCGGTTGCACCCGGAGTCCATTTACACGGAGTGGCTGGTGCGCCGGGGCATCGTGCTCACCCGCGGGGCGGACGCCGCGGTGCTCGCCCGGAGCACGGTGGCGGAGTGCCTGCGCCCGGCACTGCACCGCCTGGCGCCGGATGCTTCCCACGCGGAAGCGCTGCGGCTGGTCCGGGAATCGCCCCAGTCCTTCTATCCGGTCGTCGCCTCGGACGGTCGACTGGAGGGGCAGGTCGCGCTCGGCGACGTCGGCCCCGCTCCCCCGGAGGGTCCGGGGCCGACCGCCCGGGACCTGATGCGCCCCGTGGCCGGTCGGGTGCTGCCGGAGGACACACTCCTGACCGCCCTCCGGCGCATGGCCGCGCTGGATGTGGACCTGCTCCCCGTGGTGGATCGCGAGGAGAATCGGTACCTGATGGGCCTGGTGACCCGCGGCGACCTGTTCCGCGCCTATGAGCGCGCCCTCCGCCTGGAACTGGGCCATGACCCCGAGCCGGAACGGACCCCCGCATGATCATTGACTGCCACGTCCACCTGAACAATTACCACGAACAGGTGGCGATCTCCCTGGAAGGGAGCCTGGACAAGCTGCTCGCCTCGATGGAGGAGGCCGGGGTGGGACACGCCCTGGTGCTCACCAGCTACCTCGTCTCCCCGCACCGGCCCTCCGCCGCCCAGGTGGTTCGGGCGGTGGACCGGATTCCCTGTCTCGACGTCGTCGCCGGCATCAGCTACGAACACTACAAGCAGCGTGACCTCCGCGAGCTGGCCGAGTTCCTCCAGGCCGGCCTGGTGAAAGGGCTCAAGCTCTATCCGGGATACGAGCACTTCTATCCCCACGACCGTCGGCTGCAGGTGGTCTATGAGCTGGCGGAGGAGTTCGACGTCCCGGTCATGATTCACAGCGGCGACACCTACAGCCCGCGCGGCAAGGTGAAGTACGCCCACCCGCTCGAGGTGGATGAGGTCGCGGTGGATCACCCCGGGCTCAAGCTGGTGATCTGTCACCTCGGCAATCCCTGGCTGGTGGACTGCATGGAGGTGGTGTACAAGAATCCGAACGTCTACGCCGATATCTCCGGCCTCGTGCTCGGGGAGTTCACCGAGGCGTTCGAGCAGTACATGACCGACCAGATCGGGGACGTCATCCTCTATGCCGGCGAGCCGGACCGGTTCCTGTACGGCACGGATTGGCCCATCTGCTCCATGCGCTCGTACCTCGACTTCGTCGCCGGGCTCCGGCTCCCCGAGGCCGATCGGCACGCGCTGCTGTACGAAAACGCCCGGCGGCTCTTCAAGCTTTCCCTCCCGCCCCTGGCGGCTCCGGCGTCGCCCGGCCGGCCGCCCCTGCCGGGACAGTGACGGGTGGCCGTCGCAGCGCGCCGCCGCGGGCCGATCCGCATCCGGGAGCTGCACGATCCGCGGGATCCGATGGTGCGCGCCGCCCACCGGGTGCTCCGTGGCGTACTGCCGGCGGGGGAGGTGGTGGACTGGCAGGAATGGCGGGCGACGCTGCGGGAGGCCCAGGCGCGGGTCTGGACTGACGCGCGCTGGCACCTGCTGGTGGCGGTGCAGGGGCGCACCGTCGTGGGGCTGGCGAGCGGGACCTATCTCGGAAGCCTCCAGCTGGGGATGGTGGGCTACCTGGCCACCCATCCGCGGGTGCGCGGGCGGGGACTCGGCCCCCGGCTCCGCGCCCGGCTTCGCGCCTGCTTCGAACGGGATGCCCGCCGGTTCCAGGGTGCCCCACTGACGGCGATCGTCGGCGAAGTGGACCGGGAGAGCCCCTGGCTCTGGCGCCTGGTCCGCTCCCAGCGCGCCCTCGCCCTGGCGCTGCCCTACGAACAGCCGTCGCTGCGGCCCGGTGATCCGCCGAGCCGCCTGGTGCTGTACTACCAGGCTCTGGGGTCGCCGCGTCGCTGGCTTCCCCCCGGCGAGGTGCGGCGGATGCTGTACGCCATCTGGCGCCGGCTGTACCGGATCTCGCAACCCCTGCAGCGCCCGGCCTTCCGGCGGATGCTGCGCTGGCTCGCCCGGCAGCGCCGGGTGTACGGGCTGCCGCCCGCGGTGGCGCCCCGTCGTTCGCCTTCCCTCCCGCGGGAGTGACTCGCATGGGTGCATCCCTCCACGACCTGCTCCGCCCCCTGCTGGCGCTCGACATCCCGGCGTGGGTGCTTGGTCCTGTCATCGCCGCCATCCTCGCCACCCTGCTCTTCGGGTTGCGCCGCCTGCTGGTCAGCCGACTCACGCGCCTGGCGGGACGGACCAGCAATACCCTCGACGATCTGCTTCGCGACGTCGTGGCCCGGACCAAGGGATGGTTCCTGCTTGCCCTCAGTGCCGCCGCCGGCGCCGCCGCCCTCCCGGGGACGCCGGCCGCCGGCCGCCTGCTCCAGGTCGTGACGATTGCGGCCCTCGGCCTCCAGGCGGGCCTCTGGGGCACCACCCTGCTGGTGGGGCTGGTTCGTCGCGGCATCTCCGAGTCCCAGGAGGGGAGCGTCCTGGACCGGACCACCATCGGCGTGCTCCGTTTCCTGATCCACCTGGTGGTCTGGAGTGCCCTGCTGCTCCTGGTCCTCGCCAACCTCGGCGTGGACGTGACGGCGCTGGTGGCCGGCCTCGGGGTCGGCGGCGTGGCCGTGGCCCTCGCGGTGCAGAGCGTGCTCGGCGACGTCTTCGCCTCGCTTTCCATCGTGCTGGATCGCCCCTTCGAAGTCGGCGACTTCATCATCGTGGACGATCTCATGGGCACGGTGGAGCAGGTGGGCCTCAAGACCACCCGGGTCCGGAGCCTCTGGGGCGAGCAGCTCATCTTCTCCAACTCCAACCTGCTCAACGCGCGTATCCGCAACTTCCAGCGGATGAAGGAACGGCGGGTCGTGTTCTCCCTCGGGGTGACCTACCAGACCAGCGCCGAGCGGGTGCGGAGGATTCCCGGCCTGGTGCGGGCCGCGGTGGAAAGCGCCTCCCCCACCCGATTCGACCGGGCCCACTTCACGGCGTTCGGGGACTTCGCGCTTTCCGTCGAGGTGGTGTACTTCGTCCTGGACCCGGACTACAATCGCTACATGGACATCCAGCAGCAGATCAACCTGAGCCTCCTTGAGCAGTTCGCCCGCGAGGGGATCGAGTTCGCCTACCCCACCCAGACCCTCTTCCTCACCCGGGCGCCGGCCCCCCCGCTCCAGGGCGCCGCGCCATGATGGCGGCGCTCGCACTCCTGCTGCTGCTGCAAGGGCCGGCGGCGGTCCCCGCCGATAGCGGCGTCATCCGCCTCGGGGCACGGACCATCGCCACGCTGCGGGCCCCGGTCGGCGCCAGCACCGCCGGGGAGCGCGCCCTCGCCGCGGAGACCCGGATCGCGCACCTGCTGGAGCGCGGGGCGGATTCGGTGAGCCTCGAGCCCCTCCACGACGGGGTCCTGGTGCGGCTGGGAGGCGAGCGCGCGTTCATGATCGTGCTCGGCGACGTGGATACCCTGGCCGGGGCCACCGTCGCTGGCGCCGCGGAGGCCGCGGCGACCCAGCTCCAGGCCGGGGTCCGGGACGATCTCGAAGCCCGCAGCGTCCGGGCCCTGGCCATCGCCAGCGGGCTCGCTGCCGTCGCGACCATTTTGTTGCTGCTCGGGTTGCGCATCCTGCTCCGGCTGCGCCACTGGCTGGACAGCCAGGCCGGCCAGTTGCGCCGGGCCAGCCTTCCCGCGCCGTTCCGGCGACTCGCGGGGGTGTTCGACCCGCGGCTCGCCGTGCGCCCCATTCACCTGCTGACGTCCGCGGGGATGTGGACCCTGGGCCTGGCCCTCTGCTACCTCTACGTCGCCTTCGTCCTCACCCGCTTCCCCTGGACCAGGCCCTGGGGGGAACAACTCGGGGAGGTGCTGCTGGATCTGTTGCGACGGCTGGGAGCGGGCACGCTGCACTTCCTCCCCAAGCTGGCGGTGGTCGTCCTGATCTTCCTCGGGACGCGCCTCCTCGCGCGGGGGGTGCACCGGCTCTCTACCGCGGTGCAGGCCGGGGCGCTGGCCATTCCCGGCGTGCACCCGGAGACG
The DNA here is from genome assembly GCA_016794805.1 of Gemmatimonadota bacterium. Lineage (GTDB taxonomy): Bacteria > Gemmatimonadota > Gemmatimonadetes > Gemmatimonadales > GWC2-71-9 > JADJOM01. The sequence goes on along the minus strand of JAEUJI010000336.1, from coordinate 4,494 downwards.
GCGGAGCCCACCCGGCGGATCGCCACCGTCCTCCTCTGGCTGTTCGCGGTCATCGTCGCCTATCCCTACCTGCCAGGCAGCGATTCGGCGGCGTTTAAGGGGGTCTCGGTCTTCGCCGGCCTCCTGCTCAGCCTGGGGTCGGCGGGGCTGGTCGGCCAGGCGATGAGCGGCCTCGTCCTGATGTATGCCCGGAGCTACCGGCCGGGGGACTACGTCCGCCTCGGCGAGGTGGAGGGCGTTGTCCAGGAACTCGGGATGCTGTCCACCCGGCTCCGGACCCCGAAGGACGAATACGTGGTGGTCCCCAACTCGGTGGCCACCGCGCAGGGGGTCACCAACTATTCCGCCGCCGGCCGGGCCGGTCACCCGATCCTGCTGCACAGCTCCATCACGATCGGGTACGATGTGCCCCGGGCCCGCGTCGAGTCCCTCCTCCTCGACGCGGCCCGCCGGATGGAGGGAGCGCCCGAAGCGCCGGCGCCCTTCGTCCTGGTGCGCGCGCTCAATGACTGGTATGTGGAATACCAGGTGAATGTGGCGCTGGATCCGGCCCGGGCCGCCGCGCTCCCGAAGTACTACAGCGCGCTCCACACCGCCATCTACGACGCCTTTGCCGAGGCCGGGGTCGAGATCATGTCGCCAAGCTACTTCGCGCTCCGCGACGGCAATGCCCGGACGGTGCCGGGCCCCGCGGGCGCCCCGCCGGCTCCGCCCGGGAGGCCGGGATGACGACGCTGCTGGTGTCCAACCGTCTCCCCGTCACGCTGCACCGATCGGCTGACGGTCCCACGCTCACCGACAGCCTGGGCGGGGTGGCCACCGGGCTCGCGGGCATGCACGCGGCGGGCGACGGTCGCTGGATCGGATGGCCGGGGCTGACCACCTCGTTGAGCCCGGAGGACCTGGCGTCGGTCCAGCGCCAGCTCGCGGCCCGTCGCCTGGTCCCGGTCAGGCTGGACCGCGCCGAGATGCGCGGCTTCTACCAGGGCGAATCGAACAGCGTCATCTGGCCGCTCTTCCACTACCTGGTCCAGCAGGTGCCGCTCTTCCCGCGCTACTGGGGAGCCTACGAGTCGGTGAGTCGGCGTTTCGCGGAGGTCATCGCCGCCGAGGCCGCGCCCGCGGACCAGGTCTGGGTCCACGACTACCAGCTCATGCGGGTGCCGGCCCTCCTGCGGGAGCTCCGCCCCGAGCTCACCATCGGCTTCTTCCTCCACATCCCGTTCCCTGCCTACGAGGTCTTCCGCCTCCTGCCGAAGCGCCGCCTGCTGCTCCAGGGCGTGCTGGGCGCCGACCTCATCGGGTTTCACGCGGCGGCCTATGCCGAACACTTCTCCGAGTGCGTGACCCGGTTGCTGGGGGTGGAGACCGTCGAGGAGGGCCGGTTCGACTACCAGGGGCGCAGCCCCAGGACCGGCGTGTTCCCCATGGGGATCTCCCTCGCCCGGTTCGAGGCGAGCGCCCCCGAGGGCCCCTTCGGCGGCGAGCGCCGCGCCGCCGACGCCGCCGGGGCGGGAAAGACCCTGGTGGCGATCGACCGGCTGGACTACACCAAGGGGATTCCCCGGCGGCTGCTCGCCTACGAGGAGCTGCTGCGCCAGCACCCCGAACTGCGCGAGCGCGTTACCCTGGTCCAGGTGGCCGTGCCGTCCCGCACCGGCGTGAAGGCGTACCGGCGGTTTCGCCGGCACGTGGATGCGATGGTGGGCCGCATCAACGGCACCTTTGGCACGCCTTCCTGGACCCCCGTGAACTACCTGTACCAGGGCTTCACGCAGGAGGAGCTGCTGACGCTCTACCGCATGGCCGACGTCATGCTGGTGACCCCCGTGCGTGACGGGATGAACCTGGTGGCGAAGGAGTTCATCGCCAGCCGGGTGGATGGCGACGGCGTGCTGGTGCTGAGCGAATTCACCGGGGCCGCCGATGACCTGGTCGAGGCGGTGCAGGTGAACCCCTACGACATCGAGGAGGCGGCCGAGGCGTACCATCGTGCGCTGGTCATGCGGCGGCTGGAGCGGCGGATGCGGATGCGGGCCCTGCGCGCCCGGGTGCGGGCCAACCCCGTCGAGCGCTGGGCCGAGTCCTTTCTCGCCGCCTTGCGCGCCAGCGCCTCGCTCCCGCGCGAACTGGTCCGGGGCCGCTCGGGCGAGGAACAGGTGGGGCACGCGCTGGGGCGGATGCTCGCCGCTGAGTCCCTGCTCCTGCTGCTCGACTACGACGGCACCCTGACTCCCTTCGCCTCCCGCCCCGAACAGGCCACCCCCGACGGGGACCTGCTGGATCTGCTGGCCGCGCTCGCGGCCCGCCCCCGCACCGAAGTGCATCTCGTCAGCGGGCGCCAGCGCGAGGTCCTCGATGCCTGGTTCCTTGGCCTGGCGATCGGGCTGCACGCCGAGCACGGCTTCTGGTCCCGCCCGCCCGGGGCCGCCGAGTGGGAGCGGCATCAGGCCGTCCGCACCGTCCCCTACGACGACCTGCTGCACCTGCTCAAGGGCTACACGGAACGGACCCCGGGTGCGCTCATCGAGCGGAAGTCCGCCGGCCTGGCCTGGCACTTCCGGCTCGCCCACCACGACGTCGGAGCCGCTGCCGCCGCCGCCCTCGTCGAGGAAGTCGGCCGACGCTTCCCGCCCGAGGTGGTCGAAGTGCTCCACGGCCAGAAGGTGGTGGAGTTTCGTCCGGCCGGCATCAACAAGGGCCTGATCGTGACGCGATTGCGCACCACCACCACCGGGAAGCCGCTCATCGTCGCCATTGGAGATGACACCACGGATGAGGACATGTTCGCCGCCCTGCTGCCGGAGGAGATTGGCGTCCATGTCGGCCCGGGGCCCAGCGGCGCCCCCCTGCGGCTGGCGGATGTCTCGGCGTGCCGGGCGTTGCTGCGGCGGCTGGTGGTGGAGGAGTGATGCCCCGTCCTCCCGAGCGCAGCGAGGGATCAACTCTCCCGTGCTCCGTGCCCGGATGAGTAGATCCCTCGCTCGCTTCGCTCCCTCGGGATGAGGTGGCGGTTGCTTGCCTGCCGCGGGCCGCCGTACCATTCTCCCGTCCTCCCGCCCTGCCGTCCTGCCTCACGCCGTCCCTTCCTGCTTCGGCGCGCCCGGATTGTTCCCCGGCCAGCTCACGTCCCGCGCGGCCAGCCACGCCGCCAGGAGTTCGGGGTCGTCCCGGAACCGGTACTGATTGATCCCGTCCAGCCGCCGCACCAGCTCCAGCGCTTCCTTGGCGCTGGCCTTGAGCTGCGACCGGGCCCCGATATGGCGCGACACCCCCTGCAGCTTCCCTGCCGCCGCCTCGCGATACGCCGCGAGCGCCTGCCGCAACTCCTCCAGGATCTTCGGCGAGAGTCCATCCTCGCTGAACAGCGCCTGGTACTTCTCGGCCTCGGCCACCATCGCCTCCGCCGCCGGCAGGTACTCCTCCTGCTTGAGCGTGAGCGGGGGGAGGGCAAAGATCCGCGGCAGCTCCGGGTTCTGCGCCGCCCGCCCCCGCGCCACCAGGGCAAGGAACTTGAGCTGCCGGTGCAGCTCCCGCTTGTACTTCTCCTTCCCGCTCACCTTCGCCCGGGCCTGCCGCCGCCCCTGCGATTCCTGCGCCGCGAGGATCTGCATCCGGGTCAGCAGGGCCTCCAGCCGCCCCACCACCTCCGTGTGCCCCTCGACGGTGGAAATGTGCTCCAGGCAGAACTGCACCACCCGGACCACCATCCCGATGATACGACTCATGCGCGTTTCCATCGTTCCCTCCTGGGGCAGAGGTCTGCCCCACGGACCCGGCGGTCGAGGCGTCGGACCCAACAGGTGGACTGCCCTGCAGCCGGTGACTCCCCGACGAGCGCCCGGCCGGGTACTCGTTAGGCCAGTCTTGTGCCATTCTTGCGGAGGGCCCCAAAGTCTCGGCGCGGCATGGAGTTGTGAGAAATCTCCGGATTTTCCGCCGCTCCGGATTGTACGCCCCGGTGGACGGGACCAGGGTGGTGGGGACGCGCGCAGCAGGTGCGGAACCGTCCGCAGAGCGTGAGGAATCGTCCGCAGTGGGTGAGGAATCGTCCGCAGTGGGTGAGGAATCGTCTGCAGGGAGTGAGGAATCGTCTGCAGGGAGTGAGGAATCGTCTGCAGGGAATGAGGAAGCGCCTGCAGGGCGTGAGGAAGCGCCTGCAGGGGGTGAGGAAGCGTCTGCAGGGGGTGAGGAAGCGTGCGCAGGGGGTGAGGAAGGACCTGCAGGCGGTACGGGTGGACCCGCGCTTGACAAAAAAGCACGATCGTACTTTTATTGACCATGTCCAAGGGCACCGCCACCCGCCGCTCCATCCTCGACCACGCCATCGCCCTGGCCAGCGAGGTCGGGCTGGGGGGGCTCACCATCGGGTCCCTGGCGGAGGAGATGGACCTCTCGAAGAGCGGGCTCTACGCCCACTTCGGGTCCAAGGAGGCGCTGCAGATCCAGGTGCTGGACCACGCCGCCCTCAACTTCACCGAGGCGGTCATCCGG
>JAEUJI010000334.1 GCA_016794805.1 Gemmatimonadota bacterium | reverse complement strand
CGAGACCATCCTGCTCGTGGAGGACGACGCCGCGCTCCGCTCCCTCGCCACCCGGATCCTGCAGCGGGCCGGGTACCAGGTGCTGACCGCCGCCGACGCCCCGCAGGCCCGACGGATCTTCGCCGCCCACTCCGAGCCCGTGGACCTGCTGCTCACCGATGTGGTGCTGCCGGGGATGAGCGGGCCCGACCTGGCCGACCTCCTGATCGGACGCGCCCCGGGCCTCAAGGTGCTGTACACCTCGGGGTACAACGACAATCTCCTGTTGCGGGACAAGGTGCTGACTGGCGGGACGGACTTCCTGGGGAAGCCCTGGTCGGTGGGGTCGCTCACGCGAAAGGTGCGGGAGGTGCTGGATCGGGGTGGGCGGCTGGACGGTTAGGCGGTTCGGCGGTTGGGCGGTTAGGCGGTTGGGCGGTTGGGCGGTTAGGCGGTTGGGCGGTTAGGCGATTGGGCGATTGGGCGGCGTGCCGTCTTGCCGTCCTGCCGTCTTGCCGTCGTCCCGTCGTCCCGTCGTCCCGTCGTCCCGCCGCCTACACCACCGCCCCGAACAGCCGCCCCACCAGCGCCGTCCCGCCCATCGCCACGGCGCCCCAGAAGGTCACCCGGAGGGCTCCCTTCGCGACCGGCGCGCCGCCGGTGCGCGCGGCCGTGGCGCCCAGGATGGCGAGGAGCACCAGGGTGCTCCCGGTGATGACGCTGCTCAGGGCGCCGAAGGGCCAGAACGCGGCCAGCAGCACCGGCGGCGCGGCCCCGACCGCGAAGGCGGCGGCGGAGGCGAGCGCCGCCTGGATCGGTCGGGCCTGGGTGGCGGCGTGCATTCCCAACTCGTCCCGGGAATGGGAGCCCAGGGCGTCATGGGCGGCCAGTTGCCGCGCCACCTGGTCCGCCAGCTCCGGAGTCAGGCCCCGATCCCGGTAGATCCCCGCCAGCTCGGCGTGCTCCGCCTCCGGCTCGGTGGCCAGTTCTCGCCGCTCCCGGGCGATATCGGCGCCCTCGGTATCGGCCTGGGAACTCACCGAGACATACTCGCCGGCGGCCATCGAGAGCGCCCCCGCCACCAGCCCGGCCATCCCGGCAATCAGGACCGCACCCGGCGCCGGATCGGCGGCCGCGACCCCCACCACCAGGCTGCTGGTGGAAATCAGTCCGTCATTGGCCCCCAGCACGGCGGCGCGGAGCCAGCCGATGTGGGAGGTGCGGTGCATCTCGGGGTGGGGCATGGAGCCTGCTCCTCGCTATGGCGCCTTCTGCACCCGGAAGTTGACGTCGCCATCTGCTCCCCGGAGCTTCAGCTCGATCGACCAGTTGCCGGCCGTGCTCAGGGCGCTCTGGAAGGTGCCGTTTCCCGTGAGGTCCGACTGATACACCACGGCGTTATCCGGGCCGCGGATGGTCAGCGTCGCGGTGCCGCCGCTCAGGACCGTCGCCTGGTTGATGCTGGCGCTGTCGCCGGTGTTGACCCAGGTGTACCGCAAGGTCTCGCGGACATTGTTGAGATTGGTCACCTGCAGCTGGAAGTCGTCTGCCGCGTTGGTGACCTGGAGCTGATTGCCGGGACCGATCCCGTTGGAGCCATCACCGCCGCAGGCGGCAATGAGAAGACCGAGTGCCAGCATCGGGAAGCGAAGGGCGGGTTTCATGAGGACCTCCACGTCGAAGTCCCCCAAGATACCAGCCGGTGCATGACATTAGCGTGAACCGCGACGGAACCCTGCCAAACCGCGTGACGCCGGCAGCACGCACCCGGCGTCATGCCGCCTCAACCTGCGGTGGTGCCTCCCGGCCGCCGTACAACCAGTACAGGGCCGGCAGCACCACCATGTTGAGCGCCGTCGCCGAGAGCAGCCCCCCGAGGATCACGATCGCCATCGGTGTCTGCAGCTCGTTCCCCGGCTTCCCACCCCCGATCGCGAGCGGGATCAGGGCGAGCCCCGCCGTCAGCGCCGTCATCAGGATCGGCGACAGCCGCTCCAGCGAGCCGCGCACGATCGCTTCCCGGAACGCCACGCCTTCCGAGAGCAGCCGCTGGTAGTGCGCCACCAGCAGGATGCCGTTCCGGGTGGCGATCCCGAACAGGGTGACGAAGCCGACCAGCGAGGCGATGCTGATGATCCGGGTCGTGAGCAGCACCGCCACCACGCCGCCGATCAATGCCAGCGGCAGATTGACCATGATCAGCGTGGCCGACCGGGCCGAGCGAAACTCGCTGAACAGGATCAGGAAGATCACCGTGAACGCGATGAGGGACAGGGTGGCGATCGTCCGGGTGGCCTCCTCCTGGCTCTCGAACTGGCCCCCGTAGGACAAATGGTACCCCGCCGGCAGGGCCACCCGTTCCGCCACCCGCTGCTGGATCGCCGCCACCGTGCTGCCGAGGTCCCGGCCGCTCACGTTGGCCTGCACCACGATCTTGCGCTGGACATTCTCCCGCGAGACCGTGTTCGGCCCCCGGTCCACGATGATGTCGGCCAGCTGCGACAGCGGCGCCCGCACCCCGATCGGGGTGTCGAGCAGCACGCTGGCAATCGCCGCGGCGCTGGATCGCAGCTCGGCGGGAAATCGCACCACGAGATCGTAGCTCTTGCCCGCTTCGAGCACCGACGAGGCGACCTCGCCGTTGAACGCGACATCAATGGCCTCGGCCAGGTCCCCCACCGTCATCCCGTACTTGGCCAGCGCCAGGCGATTCCCGACGATGCGCAGCTGCGGCACGTCAATCTGCTGGTCCAGCTGGAGGTCCACGACGCCGGGGACACCCTCCATGGCCTCCCGCACCCGGGCGCCCACCTGGCGCAGCTCGTACAGGTCCGGCCCGAAGATCTTCACCGCGATGTTCGCCCGGGTGCCGGAGAGCATGTGGTCAATCCGGTGCCCGATCGGCTGTCCGATCGTCACGTTGGTCCCCGGAATGGCCGAGAACTCCTGCCGCAACCGCGCCAGTTCCGCCTCCTTCTCGATCCCCGGCTTCAGCGTCACGTCAATCTCGCCGGCATTGACGCCCTGCGCGTGCTCGTCCAGCTCCGCCCGACCCTGCCGCCGGTCGGTGTTGGCCACCGCCGGACTGGCCAGCAGGATCTCCTCCACCCGCCGGCCCAGGCCGTCCGCCTCCGCGAGCGAGGTGCCGGGAACCGTGACCACCGACACGGTCAGGGCGCCTTCGTTGAACTCCGGCAGGAAGGCACTCCCGAGGAACGGCACCAGCGCGAGGGTCCCGGCCAGCGCCACGGCGGCGGCGCCGAGGACCAGCCGCGGACGGGCCAGGACCAGCTCCAGCGTCGGGGCGTAGCGCCCCTTGAGCCAGGTGACCAGGGCACTCTCCCGCTCCTGCAGCACCGCCCTGGCCTGGGGCAGGAGGTAGAGGCAGAGCACCGGCGTCACCGTGACCGCCACCACCAATGAGGCCAGGGTGGAGACCACATAGGCGAACCCGAGCGGCCGCAGCAGGCGTCCCTCCACCCCGCCGAGGAAGAAGAGCGGCAGGAAGGCCACGATGATGATCAGCGTGGCGTTCACGATCGAGGCCCGGATCTCCCGCGACGCATCATACACCACCGCCGCCGCCGGCTGCCGTTCCGCCGCCGGCCGATGGTGATTCTCCTTCAGCCGGCGGAAAACGTTCTCGACGTCGATGATCGCATCGTCCACCAGGGCACCGATGGCGATCGCCATCCCCCCGAGCGTCATGGTATTGATGGTGATCCCGAGCAGCCGCATGGCGAAGATCGCGACCACCAGCGAGAGCGGGATCGCCACGATGGAGATCACGGTGGTCCGGACATTCCACAAGAAGAGAAACAGCACCACCACCACGAACAGCGCCCCGTCGCGGAGCGCCGCCAGCACATTCTCCACCGCCACCTCGATGAAACTCGACTGCCGGAACAGCTCGGAGTGGATCGTCATGCCCGCCGGCAGCGCGGCCTGGATGTCCCGCAACTCCAGCTCGATCCGGGCAGTGAGTTCCAGGGTGTTGGCGCCCGGCTGCTTCTGCACCGCGAGCACGACCCCCGGCCGGGCGTTCACCGACCCATCGCCGTACTTGGGCGCGGCGCCGACGGTCACCTCTGCCACCTGACCCAGGAGGATGGGCACGCCCCGCTGCACCGCGACCACCGTCCGGGCGATGTCCTGCTCCCCCTGGATGCGGCCGA
>JAEUJI010000165.1 GCA_016794805.1 Gemmatimonadota bacterium | reverse complement strand
TCACCGGGTATGCCCCGGAGGAGGTGATCGGGCAGAACCCGCGGCTGCTGCAGTCGGGCCGCCATCCCCCGGCCTACTATGAGGAGATGTGGTGTGCCCTCCGGGAGCGGGGAAGCTGGCAGGGAGAAATCTGGAACCGCCGCAAGTCCGGGGAGGAATACCCCGAGTGGCTGAGCATCGTGGCGGTGCGGGACAAGACCGGGGAGCTGACCAACTACTGCGCCATCTTCAGCGACATCTCGGAACGGAAGCGGGCCGAGGAGACGCTGACCCACCTGGCGCTGCACGACGCGCTGACCGACCTGCCCAACCGGGCGCTCTTCGTGGAGCACCTGCGGCACGCGCTGCAGCGGCAGCGGCGCGCCAGCGGCCGGCTGGCGGTGCTGTTCCTGGATCTCGACGGCTTCAAGGCGATCAACGACGACTGGGGCCACGAGGCGGGAGACCTGGTGCTGCGCACCACGGGGGAGCGGGTGCGGGCCTGGCTCCGGTCCTCCGACGTCGTGGCCCGGTACGGCGGCGACGAGTTCACCGTGCTGCTGGACGGTATCCGCGGGGCCTGGCAGGCGGCGGACTTCGCGCGGAAGCTGGAACAGGAGGTGGCGCGGCCGATCACGATGCCGGTGGGGGAGTGCCGGGTCGGGGTGTCGATCGGGATCGCGGTGTTTCCGGACGACGCGGCCGATGAGGCGGAGCTGCTGCGCCTAGCCGACCAGCGGATGTACCAGGAGAAGCGGCGGCACCTGCGGTCGCGGGGGCGGACGGCGCGGTAGGGTAAGCGGGTGAGATTGGGCGATTGGGCAATTGGCTGCTGAGGCGACGCCGCGTTCTCGCGCCGGCGGGTTGCCGCACAGGATCGGGGAGATCGCCGAGCGGCGAACCCGCCGTCGCTCCCCCGCGGCATCGTCTCAGCTGCGCCCGTACCTTTCGTCCCGTCGTCCCGTCGTCCCGTCGTCCCGTCGGTCCGCCTACAACCGCGTCCGCCGGAGCGACACGGCGTTGAGCGCCACGATGATCGAGGAGACCGACATCAGCAGCGCCGACACCTCGGGCCGGAGCGACCAGCCGAGGGAGGGGTAGAAGGCCCCCGCGGCCACCGGGATGGCGAGGATGTTGTAGACGCTGGCCCAGGCCAGGTTCTGCTTCATCTTCCGCACCGTGGCCTTGCTGAGGCGGATGGCCCGGGCGATATCCAGCGGGTCGGACCGCATCAGCACCACCTGTGCGGCCTGGATCGCGACGTCGGTGCCGGCCCCGATGGCGATCCCGATATCGGCCTGCGCCAGCGCCGGGGCGTCGTTGATGCCGTCGCCGACCATGGCCACGAAGCGCCCCGCCTGCTGGACCCGCCGGACTTCCTCCGCCTTCTGCGCCGGCCGCACCTCGGCCTGCACGTCGTCGATCCCCACCTCCGCCGCGACCCGGCGCGCGGTGGCCGCGTGGTCTCCGCTGAGCAGCATGCTCCGCACGCCCATCTGGTGCAGCTCCGCGATGGCGTCCCTGGAGGTGGGGCGGAGGGCATCGGTGATCCCGACGACGCCGAGCAGCCGCCCGCCGTGCGCCACATGGACGAGGGAACGGCCGGTGGCGGCCAGCCGCTGGGCGTCATCCGCCACGCCCGTCGCATCCACCCCCGATTCCTGGAGCAGGGCGACGTTGCCCAGCAGGACGGTCGCCCCCGCGACGACGCCCTGTACCCCGCGGCCGGGGATATCCAGCAACGCAGTGACCGCCCCGGCGGGTGCCAACTGCCGCTCCGCGGTGGCCGCGACGATGGCCTGCGAAAGGGGGTGGGTGGACTGGCTCGCGAGGGCGGCGGCGACACGGAGCAATTCCTCCGGGCGTCCGCCCGGTGCCGGCACGATGTCGGTGACGCGCGGCCTGCCTTCGGTGAGGGTGCCGGTCTTGTCCAGGATCACGGTCTCGATGCGGCTGACGGCCTCCAGGGTGGCGGCGTCCTTGATGAGGATGTTGTGCCGGGCGCCGAGCCCGGTGGCGACCGCGACGGCGGTGGGGGTTGCGAGGCCCAGGGCATCGGGGCAGGCGATGACCACGGCGGAGATCGCGAAGGTCAGCGCGGTGAGGAATGGGGCGTCGCCGAGCAGGGTCCAGCCGAGGAAGGTGAGCAGGCCGGCGCCGACGGCCACGACGACGAGCACCGCCGCCGCCCGGTCCGCCAGCCGCTGCCGCGGCGCCTTGGAATTCTGCGCCTGCGCCACCAGCGCCGCGATCTGGGCCAGCACGGTGTCGCTGCCGACCTTGGTCGCCCGCATGGTCACGGCGCCGCTCACGTTGATGGCCCCGGCCACGAGCGGCGCGCCGGGCTGCTTCGTCACCG
>JAEUJI010000278.1 GCA_016794805.1 Gemmatimonadota bacterium | reverse complement strand
AGCATGCGGTTGTCCTGGTTGAAGCCGTGGGTAACGGCCGCCGTGCGGATGAGACTCACCCGGATGATGCGGGCGCTGTCCGGCGTTCCCACCAGGATGGTCTGCCCGTTGGTGACCGCCGTCGGGGCCGAGGAAATCGTCGGCCGGATGGCGGGTGAGCCGTCCGCCTGGAACAGGTAGGGCGGGGAGAAGATCTCCACATCCTGGTAGTTGCTGGTCGCCTCGCCCGAGGGACCGTCCGTCCCGCCCCCCACCAGCACCCGCCCGTCCGGCAGCAGCAGCGACATCGAGTGATAGAGCCGGTTCTGCTGATGCGGCGCCATGAGCCGCCAGGTGCCCGTCACCGAGTTCCAGATTTCCGGCTGGTGCACCGCCCCTGCCACGTTGTTGAATCCGGCGGCGCTCGTGCCGCCCACCACCAGCACCTCCCCGGTCGGCAGCGCGACCCCCGTCGCGTGCCGCCGCGCGAAGTTCATCGGGCTGGTCTTGATCCACTTGGTGCTGGGGGTGTTGAGGTTGATCGTCTCCGCCGTATTGGTAATCGAGGCGTTCCCGCCCCCGGCGATGATGATCCTGCCCTTCTCGAACAGGACGGCGGTGCCGTAGTCCCGGAGCGTGATGCTGCTCTGCGGCGCGCTGACCCACTTGCCGGTGCCGGTCGTGGTCAGGAACGCGGCCTGCTTGTTGGGGCCGGCGTGGAACACCTTGCCGTTGGCGTAGAGGAACAGCCAGGGATAGAAGAACATCGACCGGCTGGCGGTGGAGAGCTTCCGGATGGTCCCCGACGGGTTCCAGATCTCCGGGATCGGGTTGTTGCGGCCGTCCTTCCGCAGCCCGGCGACGATCAGCACCTCGCCGTTGGCGAGGGTCACGTTGCTGGGGTACCATCGCCCCTCATACATGTGGCCGCCGGAGGACCAGCTGTTGGTCGCGGGGTCGAAGATCTGGATGTCGTTCTTGCCCAGCGACCCGGGCAGGTGCCCGCCGGTCACCAGCAGCCGGCCATCCGGCAGGATGGAATGCCCGGCGCAGAAGATATTGACCGTGGTGTTGTCGGCCACGATGAACTGGTCGGTGGCCGGATCCCAGACCGCCGCCTTCTGGAAGGTCGAATCCCACGGATTCTCGGAGCCCCAGGCCATCACCCGTCCGTCCGGCAGCAACTGGGCATGCACCGGCGTCACTGGCCAGGGCCGCACCGGTTCCCAGGCACCCTCGGTGCCGGCGCTGGCGGTCGAGACGAATTTCGGTGAACTTACTCCCGTAAGGGCGGGCTGGTCGTCGCCCTGTACACACGCCGCGAGGAGTAGGAGGGGCACAACGGTCCGGACGGAGGCGCGCCGCATCTGGCTGCTCCAGAGGATGGGTCGGAGATGCCCCAATCTAGTCGTTAGGTCCCGGGCGCGCAGTAGCGGCGCCACCGTAGTACCGGCGCGACAGGAGTCCGGGTACAATTCGTGTCAATCCCCCATGAGGGGGCAATTTGTGCCGCGCCCGTAGCTCAGATGGATAGAGCAACAGCCTTCTAAGCTGTGGGTCGGTGGTTCGAGTCCACCCGGGCGCACTCACTCTGGCAGGGCGGGGACCGGCAAGCCGCCCGAAAGGTCGAACAGCACCGCGGCCGGGGTGTCTGCCACGACCCGGTAGCGCCCACGAAGCGCCGCCTCCAATCCCGATCGCGCTGCCAGTGATCCCCGTTCCGCCACGAAGTACTTCGCTCCCCGCGCCGCAAAGCCCCGCACCGCAGGCAGCGACTGCTCCTCGGCGCAGATGTTCCACCCCTTCCGGTCCATCCAGTAGAAGAAGTAGGAGGCGTTGTACGCCACCTCCTGCCCGTCCTCCACGCACGGCCCCCCTGAGACCAGGAGCAGGGCCCCCGGCGGAACCAGCCGGGCGAATGCCTGCGCCGCCTGGTGCTGGGGAACGAACTGGCCGGGGTGGTCGGGGCGGATGATCCCCCGCAGCGAGAATGCCACCGTCGCCACCGCGAGGAGGGCTCCGATGCGCCGGGGCCAGGGCCGCGGATCCAGCTGCCAGCTGCTCATCCCGGCCCCGACCAGGAGCGCCGCGCCCGGCAGCGAAAACAGGTGGTAGTAGGCGGCCCAGTGCGCGCCGGAGCTGCGCGCCGTGGCCAGGTAGAAGATCCCCGCCGCCCCCAGCCACGAGCAGCCGAGTTCCACCGCGGGGGGCCGATCCCGTGCCCGAAGGGCCATAAGGCCCAAGCCAGCGCCCGCCCAGCCCCAGATCGCCTCCAGATCGATCGTCACGATGCCCGCGAGACGCCCGGGCGAGCGCAGCAGGTCCCAGCCGAACCAATGGAACTGGTTCGAGATCCCGAGCGAGTTGCCGTAGGCCAGCCAGTAGCCGTGCGCATGACGATACCAGACCAGCGAGGGGAGCAGGATCAGCGCCGCGAGCAGGAGCGGAGCGGGTCGTACCAGGCCGCGCCACCCGTGCTGCCGGATGAGCAGCGCCGCGAGGATCACCCCGACGTGGATGGCCGAGAGCTTGGCGAGGATCGCGAGGGCGGTCGCCGCCGCAGCCGCGAGGAACCAGACCGGCCGCCCCGACCCCAGCCAGCGCCGGAAGGCCAGGACCGAGCCCACCACTCCCAGGAGCATCAGCGGTTCCGGCTGAATCGCCGTCGCGACCTGGGCGGCGAGGGGATTGACCGCCCAGAACACACCGGCCGCGACCGCTCCGCCGGTTGGCAGGGTATCCCGCGCCAGCAGCAGGAAGAGCCCCAGGGACAGGAGCGACAGCAGGTACGCCCCGATCCGGGCCGTCACCTCGTGGTAACCCAGCGTCCGGTGTGCCAGGGAGACCAGCCACGGGAAGAGGGGAAGTTCCATTTCCACCTGCCCGGGACCATTTCCGCGCCAGTCGATGGCTGGGGCAGCGAATGGGAGTCCCTCACGCACGTAGTTCCGCGCAATCGAGGAGAGGTCGGATTCGCGCCACGGCTCCCGCGTCCGGCCATCGAGGGGACGCCAGAGGTTCACGGCCCAGACCAGCGCGGCCAGCAGCAGGATGACGGCGATCCACCCCATGCCCGCCTGCCGGGAGTGAACGTGCGCCGCCCCGTCTGACCGGGAGCTGGCTCCGTCGGATTCGTTGGGGTGCGAGGTCATCGTGTTATCCACATGGCGTCACGCAGAAAGAAAGCGCAGTGGCTAGTTTTCCGCCCATGTTCGATCGCCTGCCAAGCTCCGCCGAATTCCGCGCCCTGCTGACCCTCGCCCTCCCGGTCATTGTGGTCCAGGTCGGGCTCATGGCCATGGGGGTGGTGGACACCGTCATGGTGGGGCATCTCTCCGCCGAGGCGCTGGCCGCCGTCGCGATCGGGAACCTGTATTACTTCGGGTGTTCCATCTTCGGGATGGGCGCGCTCATGGCGCTGGACCCGGTCATCGCCCATGCCGCCGGCGCCGGGGACCAGGAATCGGTATCCCGGGGCATTCAGCGGGGCATGGTCCTGGCGGTGCTGCTCCTCGTGCCTACCTCCCTGCTCCTCTGGCCCGCCGCGGACCTCCTCGGCCTGCTGAGACAGCCCGAGGACATTACGCCGCTCGCCGGCGCCTACGCCCGGATGTGCATCCCCGGCAACCTCGGGATCTTCCTCTTCACCGTCTTCCGCCAGAGCCTCCAGGCCCTCCACCGGGTGCGGCCCATCCTGATCACGATCGTCGTGGCGAACCTGGCCAACGTCCTGCTCAACTGGATGTTCATCTTCGGAAGGCTCGGCGCACCGGAGCTGGGAGTAGTCGGGGCCGCCCTGGCCACCACCATCTGCCGGACCCTGATGGCCGTGCTCCTCCTCATGCTCGCCTGGCCGCTGCTCGGACCCCATGTCCGCCCCTTCCGCCGTGCCTCGCTGCAGCTTGGTCCGTTAGGCAGGTTGCTGCGGATCGGGGCCCCGATCGGGATCCAGCACCAACTGGAGTACGGCGTGTTCGCGATCGTCGGCCTGCTGATGGGCAGTCTCGGCACGATTCAGGTGGCCGGGCACCAGGTCGCGCTCAACCTCGCCTCGATCACGTTCATGGTGCCCCTCGGCCTCTCCGCTGCCGCGGCGGTGGTGGTGGGGCACGCGGTAGGGCGGGGCGACCCGGCGGCCGCGGCCAGCGCCTCCCGCGCCGCGCTGGTCGTCGCCGTCGGCTTCATGGGTGCCATGGCGGCCGTCTTCTTGCTGCTGCCCGGCCCGCTGGCCCGGCTCTACACGACCTCCCCGGAAGTCCTGGCAATCGCCGTGACCCTGATCCCCCTCGCCGGCGTGTTCCAGGTATTCGACGGCATCCAGGTGACGTCCATCGGTCTGCTCCGCGGGCTCGGCGACACCCGCACCCCGATGCTGACCGGTATCCTCGGTTTCTGGCTGATCGGCCTCCCGGTGAGTCTCTGGCTGGGGCTGTCCCGGGGTTACGGGCCGGTCGGGCTCTGGTGGGGGCTCGTCCTGGGCCTGGTCGTGGTCGCGGCCTTCCTGCTGCTCCGGCTCCGCCATCGCCTGCGTCAGCCCCTGGCGCGCCTGCACCTCGATGCCGAGCCGGTGCCGGTGCTGGAGGTCTCCGAGGGATGACGCCGACCCGCTTCCAGACGGTCATCTTCGACTGCGATTCCACCCTCTCCGCCATCGAAGGGATCGAGGAACTGGCCCGGGAGCATCGCCGGCAAGTGGCGGAACTCACCGATCTCGCCATGCGCGGGCTGCTCCCGCTCGAGGAGGTGTACGGCCGGCGGCTGGAGCTGCTGCGCCCCTCGCGCGCCGAGGTGGAGCGGGTCGGCGCCCTGTACATCGAGCGGCTGGTCCCGGGTGCGGCGGAGGCCATCGGGGCGCTCGCCGGCGCCGGGGTAACGGTGCAGGTCCTGAGCGGAGGCCTGCTCCCCGCGGTCGCCGCCGTGGCCACCCACCTCGGCATCGGCCCCGGTCGAGTGGCTGCGGTGGACATCCGATTCACCGCCGAGGGGGCCTACGCGGGGTTCGAGCATGACTCCCCGCTGGCGCGCTCCGGCGGAAAGCGGACCTGGGTGGAGCACAACCTCGCCCGGCTGCCGCGGCCCATCCTCCTTGTCGGCGACGGCGCAACTGACCTCGAGGCCCGTCCCGCCGTGGACTGCTTCGCCGCCTTCACGGGCGTCGTGCGACGGGAGGAAGTTGCGCTCGCGGCGGACGTGGTGCTGGAGGGACCATCCCTGACCGGCGTACTGGGGATTGTGGGCCTCGGCGCCTGAAGCGCCCGCCCCCGACGCCACTATATTCGAGCCGCCGCGCGTCATGAGGGCGCGGGCGAATTCACGGAGCAGGGTACCATGACCGCCACACCCGCCACCACGCCCGGTTTCGGGCGCTTCTTCCTCCCCGGTCCGACCGAGGTCCTTCCCGAGATCCTGGCTGCCCAGACCCGGCCGATGATAGGCCACCGGGGCAAGGGGATGGAGCAACTGATCGCCCAGATGATGCCGGGATTGCAGCGGATCTTCCGCACCACCCGTCCGGTGTACATCTCCAGCTCCTCGGCCACCGGGCTGATGGAAGCCGCGGTGCGGAACTGCGGCGGCCGCCGGGTCCTGGCCCTGGTCAACGGCGCCTTCAGCGAGCGGTTTGCGAAGATCGCCCAGGCCAACGGCTGCGAGACGACCGTGCTGGAGGTCCCCCTCGGCGAGGTGCACCGTCCGGACCAGCTGCGGGACGCCCTGACCAAGGGCCGCTACGACGCGGTGACGGTGGTCCATTCGGAGACCTCGACCGGGGCGCTCAATCCGATACGTGACCTGGCCCAGGTGGCCCACGAGGCCGGCGACGTGCTGCTCCTCGTGGACAGCGTCACCGGCATCGCGGGCGCCACGGTGGAGACCGACTCCTGGGATCTCGACTTCGTCCTGACCGGCTCCCAGAAGGCGCTGGCCCTGCCGCCCGGCCTGGCGCTCGGCGTCGCCCACCCGCGGGCCCTCGCGCGGGCAAAGCAGCAGTCCAACCGCGGGATCTACTTCGACCTGGTCGAATTCGAGAACTACATCCTCAAGAATCAGACGCCGAACACGCCGGCGCTCTCGCTGATGTACGCCCTCGCGGCCCAGGTGGTCCGGATCGAGCGGGAGACCATCGAAGGCCGCTGGCGCCGGCACCTCGCCATGGCGGAGCGCACCTGGCAGTGGGCCGCGGAGATGCGGGCGCGTGGCATCGAGATGCGGGTGCTGGCGCCGGAAGGGTGCCGCTCCCCCACCGTGACCTGCCTGACCGTCCCCTCCGGCCGGACCGGCTCCGCCATCAACGAGGCCATGAAGGCCAAGGGCTTCACCATCTCCGCCGGCTACGGCTCCCTCAAGGACAGCACCATCCGGATCGGCCACATGGGGGACCACACGGTGGCGGAGCTCGAGGCGCTGCTCGCGGTGCTGGCCGGGGTGGTGACCGAATGACCCCCTTCCGGGTGCTCGTGGCCGACAAGATCGCCCGTGAAGGGCTGGCGCCCCTCGCCTCCGATCCCCGCTTTGAGCTGGTGGAACGCACCGGGCTCAAGGGGGAGGACCTCGCCGCCGCGATCGCCGATGCCGACGCCGTTTTGGTGCGCAGCGCCACGAAGATCACGCGCGAGTCCCTGGCCCGCGCCACCCGGCTGCGCGTCATCGGCCGGGCCGGGGTCGGGGTGGACACGATCGACGTGGAAGCCGCCACCGAGAAGGGCGTCGCCGTGATGAACGCCCCCGCCGGCAACACCATCTCCGCCGCCGAGCTCGCCTGCGCCCTGCTGCTGGCCCTGGTGCGGAAGGTGCCGGCCGCGGACCAGTCCATGAAGGCGGGTGCCTGGAACCGGACCAGCTTCGGGGGCACCGAACTCTATCGGAAGACGCTGGGACTGGTCGGAGCCGGCCGGGTCGGCGGGGAAGTGGCCCGGCGGGCCCGCGCCTTCGGCATGCGGGTGCTGGCCTACGACCCGTTCCTGAGCCCCGATGCCGCGAAGGAGATCGGTGCCGAACTCGGGGACCTGGAGACGGTGCTGCGGCAATCGGACGTGATCTCCCTGCATGTCCCGCTCACCGACAAGACCCGCGGAATGCTGGGCCCGGCGCAGCTCGCCCTGCTCAAGCCCGGGGCGATGATCGTCAACGCCGCCCGTGGCGGCGTGCTGGACGAGGCTGCAATGATTGCCGGCCTGCAGAGCGGCGCCATCGGGGGCGCCGCGCTCGACGTCTTCGACCAGGAACCGTTGCCCGCGGACCATCCTCTCCGGCAGCTCCCCAACGTCGTCCTGACCCCGCACCTCGGCGCGTCCACCGAGGAAGCCCAGCTCAACGTGGCGGTGGAGATTGCCGAGTCGGTGCGGGCTGCGCTGGTGGATGGGGATTACTCGCGCGCGGTGAATGCCGCGCTGGTCGGCGGGGAGCGGCTCAAGCGGCTCCTGCCGCTGCTCGATCTGGCCGAACGGCTGGGGCGGCTGGGCGCGGCGCTCGCCCGCGGGCCCATCACGGCCGTCGAGGTGCGGTTCGGTGGGGAAGGAGACGACCTGCTCCGCCCCCTCGCCGCCGGAGCCCTGATCGGGATCCTCGCCGAGGCGGTCGGGGCGGGGGCGGTGAATGTGGTCAACGCCCTGCACCTGGCGAAGGCCCGCGGCATCAAGGTGGACCGGACCCGGCTCGACGGCCCGCAGGACTACGCGGACCTCGTGGAGCTGCGCGTCTCTCACGGCGGCGTGACAACTCACGTCGCCGGCGCCCTGCTGGGCTCCGCCCACCCCCGGGTGGTCGGGATCGACGCGTTCCGGCTCAACGTGATCCCGTCGGGTCAGCTGCTGATCCTGCGCAATCATGACGTACCCGGGGTGATCGGCCGGGTCGGCACCCTGCTGGGGAACGCCGGCATCAACATCGCCGAGTATCACCAGGCGCGGCTCTCCGCCGGCGGCGAGGCCCTCGCCGTCGTCAGCGTGGATGCCCCCCTCCCGGAGGGGCTGGTCGGCAGCCTGGGGGCCCTCAAGGAAGTCCGGCAGGTGGCCCAGGTCGGGTTCGTCCACGGGGGGTGATTGCCGGGACCCGGCGGGGCAGTAGTTTTCGGCATCATCCCCGACATGGAGTTCCCGGTATGCGCAGCCGACTCGTCCTGCTGGCCCTTGCCGCGCTCGTCGCCTGCGGCGGAAGCGATTCCACCGGCGCCGGCAAGACCACCCTGGTCTATGGCGGCGTCTTCGCCGGCGAGAACGGCACCGAGGGGGGCAACTTCAGCGTCTCCATCGTGGTGGAGGACAGCACCGGGAGCGGGACCTTCGTGGTCAATGGCGATCCGGAGAGCTTTACCGCGCTCGATGTGGACGGCACCGACTTCACGGCCAGCGGCGCCGGCTACACCTTCAGCGGGACGGTGGACGACTCCACCCTCAACGGCAGCTACACCAGCCCCAATGGTGGCGGGCTCTTCACCGGCCTGCGCCGCTTGCCCGGCACCACGGTGACGGCCTACTGCGGCACCCACATCGGCACCCGGAACGGGGTCCCGATGGCCGGCGCCTTCGCCTTTGCGGAACGGGCTGGCACCCGCCGCGGCGTCTTCACCTCCGTGCTCAACGACCCCTTCCGCGGCTACCTGCAGGGCGCCACCGGCAATGCCGCCGTCACCCTGGATACCCTGAACGGGAACGCGGTGGTCGCGACGACCGGTCCCGCCGGCTTCAGCGGCAGCTACGCCATGGCGGCCGGGGACACCGGGGTCACCTCCGGCATCGTCTGCCGCAGCAACGTCGTCTCCCCCATCATCTCGGTCATCGAAGGGGTCCTCGGCAGCTTCAATGGCCAGGAGCTCGGGGACTTCAGCTTCAGCCTCTCCAGCACCGGGCTGGGGAGCAGCGGCAGCTACAAGCTCGGCGGGGTAGGGAAGACGTTCCTTGCCGTCATCTCCGGGGTCAACAACCAGGTCGCGGCCTTCGACTCCACCTTCCGGTTCATCGGCGCGATCGATACCACCACGATCAGTGGCAAGTACTCGAAGGGCGGCTCCATCGCCGGCCGGGCCGCGGGGATCAACGCCGACAGCCAGACGGTGGACAAGTACTGCGGCGGACTGACCTACGGCGCCTCCAGCACGGCCGGCGCCTTCGCATTCATCGTCCGGGCGGACAGCGCCATCTTCGGCCTCTACACCGGCGGCAACGGTGCCGCGTTCCAGGGCGATGTGTCGGGCGTCTGGGGAGTCGACAGCGTCACCCGGATGGAAGGGCAGACGGGACTCGTGGTGATTCTCCCCAGCCCGGGGAGTTTCGGCGGCTACTTCGACTTCCCCGGCTCGGCGCAGGACGGCACCATGACCGGCGGCTCCTGCCCCTGAACGCCATGCTCAGCCGCCGGGGACCGCTGGCCGCCCTTCTCGGACTGCTGCTGGCATGTGGTGAGTCCGGTGCAACGGAGTCCGCGGATCCCGCCACCACGCTTCGCAGCAGGGCCGCGGCGGCCGGCGCGGCGCCCCTCGGAGTGGCACCCTCGGCCGATCCCGCCCTGGTGACCCTGGGACAGGCGCTGTTCTACGACAAGGTCCTCAGCGGCAGCCGTGACATCGCCTGCAGCACCTGTCACAGTCCGGTCTATCACACCACCGATTTGCTCTCGCTTTCCATCGGCACCGGCGGTGATGGCCTGGCCGCCGGCCGCCGCCTTGGCACCGGTGCGTTTTCCTCCCGCAACGCTCCCGACCTCTTCAACCGCGGCCACGCGGACTGGCGCCGGCTCTTCTGGGATGGCCGGGTGGAACGCACCGCCACGGGCTTCGCGACGCCCGCCGGCGCCGCGCTCCCGGCCGGCCTGGCGAGCCCCCTCGCCGCCCAGACGCTGTTCCCGATGCTGGCCTCCACAGAGATGCGTGGCGCCCCCGGCACGAACCGCATTGCCGACCTGCCGGACACCGATCCCGTGATCATCTGGGACAGCCTGACCGCCCGGGTCGCGGCGCTCCCGGGCTACGACTCGCTGGCCCAGGCCGCCTTCCCCGGCCGGCAGGTGCCAGCGCTCTTGATCGCCGACCTGGCCAACGCCCTCGCCGCCTTTGTCGGTACCCGGTGGCACTTCGGGGACACCCCGTTCGACCGCTTCCTCGGGGGAGATGACGCGGCCCTCTCCCCGGAAGCGCTCCGTGGCGGGCTGCTCTTCTTCGGCCGTGCCCGGTGCGGCGCCTGCC
>JAEUJI010000155.1 GCA_016794805.1 Gemmatimonadota bacterium | reverse complement strand
CTGACCGCCGTGACCATCGAGGATGTGCGGCGCTTCTACGCCGAGACCTACGGGGCGGGCCACAGCCAGCTGGCGATCGTCGGGGACTTCGACCCGGCGGAGGTCACCCCGGTCCTCACGTCCATCTTCGGCGCCTGGAAGAGTCCCCGGCCGTGGGAGCGCATTCCCAGCCTCTACTTCGACCAGCCGGCCACCTCGATCAGCATCGAGACGCCGGACAAGGCCAACGCGATGTTCATCGCCGGGATCAACCTCGAGCTCAAGGATGACGAGCCTGACTACCCCGCGCTGCTGCTGGGCAACGAGGTGCTGGGGGGCGGGTTCCTCAACTCGCGCCTGGCCACCCGGATCCGGCAGAAGGAGGGGATCAGCTACGGCGTGGGCTCCTTCATGAGCGTCTCCTCCGAGGACAAGGCGAGCCGCTTCATGGGCTACGCCATCTACGCCCCGGAGAACGCCGCCAAGGTCGAAAGCGCCTTCCGGGAAGAGGTCGAGCGGGTGGTACGGGAGGGGATCACCCAGGAGGAGCTGGACAAGGCCCGGCAGGGCTGGCTGCAGAACCAGCAGGTCGGCCGGTCGAACGATGGCGGCCTCGCCGGCGATCTCCAGGGCAAGGTGTACCTCGGGCGCACCATGGCCTTCGACGCCGAGCTGGAGCGCCGGGTCGCGGCCCTGACGCTGGACCAGGTCAACGGGGCGCTCCGCCGCTACATCGACCCGGCCAGGATGACCGTGGTCAAGGCGGGGGACTTCGCCAAGGGCCGGGCGCAACCCGCCAGCCCCTGAGCCATGCCCGCTCGCGCCTTCTATTACCGGGTCACCGACGGGATTCGTATCTCGGTCCGGCCGGTCTACCTGCCGGAGCGCTCCAATCCGCTCAAGCAGCAGTACGTGTTCGCGTACTTCGTGCGGATCGAGAACATCAGCGGCACCACCGCCCAGTTGCGGTCGCGGCGCTGGCGGATCCACGATTCCATCGGTGAGGAGACGGTGGTGGAAGGGGAGGGCGTGGTGGGGGAACAGCCTATCCTCTCGCACGGCCAGGTGCATGAGTACCAGAGCTTCTGCGTGCTGAAGTCCGAGCAGGGATACATGGAAGGGGAATACCTGTTCGTCCGCGATGCCGGCACGGTGTTCGAGGCCGCCATTCCCCGCTTCCTGCTGGAAGCGAAGGAATCGGCGGAGCCGCTGCACTAGGATGGGGCTGCCGGCGCGCTTTCTCACGGAGCTCGGGCGGCTGAAGCTCGGCGAGGGGCCGGCGCTGGTGGCGGTGTCGGGGGGCGTGGATTCCATGGTGCTGCTCGAGCTCCTCGCGGCCACCCGCCACCGGCACACCCTGGCGCCGGTCATCGCGCACGTGGATCACGGCATTCACCCCCAGAGCGGCGGCCCCGCGGCGCTGGTCGCCCGGCGGGCGGCGGCACTGGGCCTGCCCTTTGTCAGCACTGCGCTGGCGCTCGGTCCAGGCGCCTCCGAGACGGCCGCCCGCCGCGCCCGTCACGCCTGGCTGCGCGCGGAGCAGGCGAGCCTGGGGGCCCGCTGGCTGCTGACGGCGCATCACGCCGACGACCAGCGGGAGACCGTGCTCATGCGGGCGCTCCGCGGCAGCGGTCCGGCCGGGCTGGCCGGCATGGCCCGGCGTGGGAGCCGCATCGCCCGGCCGCTGCTCGGCTTTACCCGCGAGAGCATCCTGGCCTACGCCCGGGCCCTGGGGCTCGAGTGGTGGGAGGATGCCGCCAACGCCGACCCCCGCCACCTTCGCTCCTGGCTCCGGACGACGCTCCTCCCCGGGCTCCGAATCCGGCTCCCTGATCTCGACCGCCATCTCGATCAGGCCGCCGGCCACGCCTCGGCGGCGCGGCGGGCATGGGGGCAGGCGCTGCGGCGGTGGCCCGGCCTGGAGTATGGCAGCGAGCGTGGGGAGCCGTCGCTGCATTGGCCAACGCTGCAGGCGCTTCCGGGCACCCTGGCGGTGAGCCTCACCCAGGCGATGCTGCTGGAGCGGGGGGCGCCGGCCGGCCGGGCCGGAGTCACCCGGGCCCTGCGATCGCTCCGGGCGGCGCAGAGCGGCCAGCGCGCCGACCTGGGCCTGGGATGGTCACTCGCCCGCGACTTCCATCGCCTCCGGCTCTCGCGTCACGAACATCCGGCGCCACCGCCGGGCAGCAGCGAGCTGACCGCGGCGCCAGGCCAAACCGACTGGGCCGGGTGGAGCGTACGTTGGACATTGGACACCGCGCCTGCGATCCAGGCGCGCGACGGTCAGACCGCATGGTTCATCCCTGGAGTCCTTGCAATCCGCGCCTGGCGTGCCGGGGACCGGGTGGCCCCGCTGGGAGGCACCGGCAAGCGCCTCGCCGTCCGCTGCTTTCAGGCTGCGCGCGTGCCGGTGCAGGACCGGGCCACCTGGCCCCTGATTGAGGGGGACGGACAGCTGGCATGGATTCCGGGAATCTGCCGCTCCGGGAATCTCCTGCCGGCGCCGGGGCAGCCGGCCATCCGGGTGGAGGTCGAGCGTGTTCGCTGAACCGCGGGCGGGGGGCGGGGACTTGCGCGCCGTGGTGTACGATGCCGGGACCATCGCGGCCCGGGTACGCGAGCTGGGGCGGGAGATCACCCGGGCTTACCCCGAAGGGGAGCTCACCCTGATCGGCCTGCTCAAGGGCAGCTTCATCTTCCTGGCCGACCTCGCCCGGGCGATCGAGCGGCCGCTCGCGGTGGACTTCGTCGTGGCCAGCTCCTACGGGACCGGGACGGTCTCGAGTGGGGAGGTCCGGCTGCTGTACGAACCGGCCGCCCAGCTGGCGGGCAGGCATATCCTGCTGGTAGAGGATATTATTGATAGCGGTCGAACTCTGGCCTCCCTGACGGACCGGCTGCGGTCCCGGGGGCCGAGGAGCCTTGCGGTCTGCGCGCTGCTGGATAAGCGCATCGCACCCCCCTTGCCGGAGATCCGGTTTGTGGGGTTCACGGCCCCACCGAAGTTCCTGGTGGGTTACGGCCTGGATCACGCGGAGGAATTCCGGCACCTCCCGTACATCGCGGAAATGGGTTGAATGGCTGAACGCATGCCGCCGGGCCCGCCTCGTGCTGATTGGCGGGGCCTGAGCAAGAATCTCGCACTGTGGCTCCTCGTGGCCCTGGTCGCGATGGCGCTCTTCCAGCTGATGAACAGCCAGAAGACCGCCATGCAGGAGTTCACATATACCAACTTCAAGCAGCAGCTGGCCGCGGGGAACGTGAAGAACGTCACGGTCTACGACGGCAAGCAGGTCGAGGGCGAATTCGTCAATCCGGTGCCCCAGGACGGGCGGCCGGCCAAGGCATTCGTGGTGCTGCTGCCGATCAAGGACAGCGAGCAGATCCTGGCCGAGCTGGAGAAGGCCAACGTGCCCATCTCGGCCAAGGAGCCGAAGATCGGGGTCGCCAACTTCCTCCTGGCGGCGCTCCCCTGGATCGTGATCATCGGGCTCTGGGTCTTCCTGCTGCGGCAGCTCCAGGCCGGCGGCAGCCGCGCCTTCAGCTTCGGGAAGAGCAAGGCCAAGCTGCTCACCGGGGACACCCCCAAGCTCACCTTTGCGGATGTGGCCGGGGCCGATGAGGCCAAGGTGGAGCTGCAGGAGGTGATCGAGTTCCTGAAGGACCCGGGCAAGTTCACCCGGCTGGGCGGGCGCCTGCCAAAGGGTGCGCTGCTGGTGGGCCCGCCGGGCACCGGCAAGACGCTGCTCGCCAAGGCGGTGGCCGGCGAGGCGGGCCGCCCCTTCTTCTCGATGTCCGGCTCGGATTTCGTGGAGATGTTCGTCGGCGTGGGCGCCAGCCGGGTCCGGGACCTGTTCGAGCAGGGCAAGGCGCACGCCCCGTGCATCATCTTCATCGACGAGATCGACGCCGTCGGCCGGCACCGCGGGGCGGGGCTGGGCGGCGGGCACGATGAACGGGAGCAGACGCTCAACCAGCTGCTGGTGGAAATGGACGGCTTCGAGTCCAATGACGGCGTGATCCTGATCGCCGCCACCAACCGGCCCGACGTCCTCGACCCGGCGCTGCTCCGGCCCGGCCGGTTTGACCGCCAGATCGTGGTGGACGCCCCCGACGTCCGGGGGCGCGAGGGAATCCTGCGGGTGCACACCCGGAAGATCCCGCTGGCGGCCGACGTGACCCTGGAGACCATCGCCAAGGGCACTCCCGGCATGGCGGGCGCGGACCTGGCCAACCTGGTAAATGAGGCGGCGCTGCTCGCCGCCCGGCGCAACAAGTCGCTGGTGGACATGCAGGACTTCGAGGATGCCAAGGACAAGGTCATGCTCGGGGTCGAGCGGAAGAGCCTGGTCCTGTCGGAAGACGAGCGCCGCCTGACCGCCTATCACGAGGCGGGGCATACGGTGGTGTCGCTCAAGACCGTCGGCTCCGATCCGATCCACAAGGTGACGATCGTGCCGCGGGGCCGGGCCCTCGGGCTCATGATGTCGCTGCCCGACAAGGACCGGTACGGCCAGACCAAGGAGTGGCTGATCGGCCGGCTCGCGATTGCCTTCGGCGGCCGGGTCGCGGAGGAGCTGATCTTCGGGCCCAACAAGGTGACCACCGGGGCCGGCAGCGACATCGAGCAGGCCACCGCCATCGCCCGCCGGATGGTGACCCAGTTCGGCATGAGCGAGAAGATCGGCATGATGGCCATCGGCGACCGGGAACAGGAGATCTTCCTGGGCCGGGAGTTCGGCCAGCGGCGCGAGGTCTCCGAGCGGACCGCCCAGGTGGTGGACGACGAGGTGAAGCACTTCCTCGACGAGGCGCACGAGAACGCCCGGAAGATCCTGCTCGAGCACCGGGCGCTGCTGGACCACATCGCCGCCACCCTGCTGGAGCGCGAGACCATTGACCGGGAGGACATCGACCTGCTGCTGAGCGGCGGCACGCTGCCGCCCATCGCGCCCACGCCGCCGTCTCCCCCCACCGCCGTGGCCACCCCGCCGCGGACGGAGCGGGAGGCGCAGCGCACGCCCATCCTGGGGGCGCCGCCGGCCGAGCCGATGGGCGCGTGATCGCCCGCCGTCTCCCGCTGCACTCCCCGCGCGCCGTGCAGGAGGCGCTCGTCGCGCGGGGCTGGGACTCGGGCCGGGCCGACGCCGCGGCGGGCGGGATGCCTGCCGCGGCGATCGAGCTTTCCGGGCTCGATGACTCCACGCTCCTCGCCCTGCTGCAGCACGCCGGCACCCTCGGCCTGGATCTCCTCACCGGTCCCGACTGGGCCATCGTCGCGGGCAGCGAATCGCGGCTGAGCGCCCTGGCGCGTCCCTGGGTGGTTCCGCCGCCGCTGGCGGCGGTCGCGGAGGCGGTCGGTCTCCGCCTGCTGCCGGATCCCCCCGAGGTCTGGGTGACCCGGACCGGCAGCATTCCGCTTGACCGACCGGTCATCGCCGGCATCCTCAACCTCACTCCCGACTCCTTCAGCGACGGCGGGCGCTACCTTTCGCCCGATTCCGCGCTGGCCCAGGCCGACATCCTGGTGAGCGAGGGGGCCGCGATCCTGGACCTGGGCGGCGAATCCACCCGGCCCGGCAGCGAGCCGGTGCCCGAGGCCGAGGAGCTGGGCCGGGTCCTGCCGGTGGTGGAGGCGCTGACCCGGCGGCATCCCGGCATCCCGGTCTCGGTGGACACGGTGAAGGCCGCGGTGGCCCGCGCGGCGCTCGATGCCGGCGCCGCGATCGTCAACGATGTCTCCGCCTTCCGGCTCGATCCGGCCATGGCGGGCGTGGTGGCGGCGACGGGCGCGGGCGTGATCCTCATGCACAGCCGCGGCAGCGTCAGCACCATGGCCCGGCTGGACCATGCGGAATACGCGCCGGACGTGGTCACCGGGGTCCGGGATGAGCTCGCGGCCGCGCTGGAACGGGCGCTCGAATCCGGCATCGCGGCCGAGCGCATCGTGCTGGACCCGGGATTCGGGTTTGCCAAGACGGCGGAACAGAACCTGGCGCTGCTGGATGGGCTGGAGGCGCTGCGGCCGCTGGGCCGGGCGCTGCTGGTCGGCCCCTCGCGCAAGCGGTTCCTGGGCAGCGTCACCGGCCGCGAGGTGGCGGAGCGGGACGTGGCGACCGCCGCCGCCTGCGTCCTGGCGTGGGAACGGGGGGCCCGGCTCTTCCGGGTGCATCAGGTCGGCGTCACCCGCGACGCGCTGGCCGTCGCGCACGCGGTGCGCGGGGCGGGGTAGGCGCGCGTCACCCTGCGCGCCGCTCCGGCCCCCTGCCGCACAATCACACCAATCCACTCGGACTCGATGACTCGTCGCCCGCCGTACCCGCTCGCCGCGATGACCGCCCTGCTGGTCCTGGCCGGCTATGTCTTCACCCTTGCCCCGACCGTCACCTTCTGGGATGCCGGCGAGTTCATCGCTGCCGCCCGGACCCTCGGCATCCCGCATCCGCCGGGGACACCGCTGTTCGTCATGATCGGGCACGTCTGGGCCGCGATGATCCCGCTGGCCGACTACGCGCAGCGGCTGAACCTCCTCTCCGCGGTGCTCGGCGCGGCCGGGGCGGGGCTCCTCTTCCTCGTCGCGCACGACACCCTCGCGCGGGCGACCGCGGACATGGAGGCCGGGAGCGGGCGGCTGCTCAGCATCGGCGGCGCCCTGGCCGCTGCGGTCATCGCGGCGTTCACGTTCACCATGTGGCAGAACTCGAACGAGACCGAGGTGTACGCCGCCGCGACGTTCACCATCGCGGCCATCGCCTGGAGCTGCCTCCGCTGGCGCGAGGCGCGGGGCACCCCGCGGGCGACGCACCTGCTCCTGTTCATCCTCTACCTGGCCGGGCTCTCCATCGGTAACCACCTCCTGGCGCTGCTGGTCGGGCCGGCGGTGGTGGCGTTCCTGGTGGCCACCCTGCACGGCGCCCCCGCCTCCCAGCCGGAGCGGCGGGCGGCCGAGTGGGCGGAGGCGGCGGTGGTGGCGGGGACCTGGGCGCTGCTGATCGGTGGCGGTCTCGGGAGCACCGCACTGACGACGCTCGGAGCGCTCTGCTACCTCGCGGCGCTGGTCATCGCGGTGCGGGCCCGGCATTCGCTCTTCGCGGTCGTGGCGCTCGGCATCGCCGCCATCGGGGTCACCAGCTACCTCTTCCTGTACATCCGCGCGGGGCAGCACCCGATCCTCAACGAGGCCCAGCCGGACAACTGGGACCGGCTGCTCGCCGTCATCCGGCGGGAGCAGTACCCGGTGCGGACGCCCTTCGATGACCCGACGGTGCCCCATGGGCCGGACAACCCCGGGCGCAGCGGCCGGATCCTCGGGCTGCAGCTGCTCAACTACTTCCAGTACTTCGACTGGCAATGGGGGAACGGCATCCGCCGGGTGATCGCGCTCGGGAGCGCGCAGTTTCCGCTCCGCACCCTCGTCACGATCGTCTTCGCCTTCCTGGGCGTCCACGGCCTGTTCGTGCAGCGCCGCGCCGACCGCGGCGCCTGGTGGCTGCTGTTCATGCTGTGGCTGATCACCGGCCTCGGGCTGGTGGCGTACATGAACTTCCGGCCGGGGTACAGCATCGGCTACCAGTACTTTCCCGAGTCGAGC
The DNA here is from genome assembly GCA_016794805.1 of Gemmatimonadota bacterium. Taxonomy (GTDB): domain Bacteria; phylum Gemmatimonadota; class Gemmatimonadetes; order Gemmatimonadales; family GWC2-71-9; genus JADJOM01. Next base: position 2,812 of record JAEUJI010000155.1, on the reverse strand, counting down.
GACCATGAGGTCCGGGAGCGGGACTACTTCTTCCTGGTCAGCTTCATCATCTGGGGGCTCTGGGCCGGGATGGGGCTCATGAACCTGGCGCGCCGCCTGGCGGAACGGCTGCGGGTGGCGCCGGCGCTCGCCCTGGTGCCCCTCGGCCTGGTGGCCCTGGTGCCGTTCGCGGCCAACCACGACGCCGCGGGTCGCCGGCACGGCGCCGACGCCACCCTGGCGGCCGACTTCGCCTACAACCTGCTCAATTCGGTGCCGCCCTACGGCATCCTCTTCACCTACGGGGACAACGACACCTTCCCGCTCTGGTGGGCGCAGGAGGTGGCGGGCATCCGGCAGGACGTGCTCGTGGTCTGCCTCGCCCTCGCGGAAACCGACTGGTACAAGCGCCAGCTGCGCGAATTCCCGGTGCGCCCCTTCGACGAGGCGGCCGCGCCCGCCATCTGGAAGGGTCTCAACCCCGTGGCGCCGACCCACCGGCCGCATTCATTGACCGATGAGCAGATCGCGCAGGCGCAGGGGGTGCTGCTGCCGCAGGACGTCACCCTGCAGATCGGTCCCATCCGTCACGTGCTGGCCCGGGGCACCCCAGTCTACAGCCGCGACTTCGCGGTGCTCCGCATTCTGCAGGACAATGTCGGGAAGCGGCCGGTGGCGTGGTCCATGACGACGGGGTCGGAGTTCCTCGGCCTCGACGCCTACCTGGTGCAGAAGGGGCTGGTCATGGAACTGCAGCCGGCTTTGCCCGACACCACCCGTCCGGAGATCGACAACCACCGGATTCTCGGCAGCCCCCTCGACGTGCCCGTCACCGAGCGGCTGGCGTGGGAAACGTACCGCTACGCCCGGCTGCTCGAGGGCATCACCCGTCCGTTGGAGCCGACGGGTGCGGGGGTCGCGAATAACCTCTCCCTGCCGTTCGCCCAGTTGGCGTATGCCTACGAGAGCCGCGCCAACGGCACGAAGGCGATGGAGAACCTGACCCGGGCCGCCGCCCTCTCATCCAATCCCAACCTGAAGCGGGCCCTGATGACCATGATGGCGGCTCCGCTCGGGGACTCCGGCCCCTAGCCCCCGCCCCTGTTGCCAACCCTAACGCCTGCCTACATTTACCCCTTATGTCGTATCCGGGGCTGGCGGGGCGGGTGGGGCAGGTGCGGGACGCCATCCGCGAGCACCAGGCCCGGGCTGGGTGGACCCATCCGGTAACGATCATTGCCGTGACCAAGACCCACCCCGCCGAGGCGGTGACGGCCGCCCTGGCGGCCGGGCTGACGGCGGTCGGGGAAAACCGGGTGCAGGAGGCGCTGGCCAAGCAGGAGGCGCTGCCCGGCATACCGGTGGAGTGGCACCTGATCGGCAGCCTGCAGCGCAACAAGGCCCGCCAGGCGGTCAACCGGTTCGCCCTGATCCACTCGGTGGACAGCCTGGCGCTGGCGCAGGAGCTGGACCGCCGGGCGGCCCCGGGCTCCCGGCAGCGGGTGCTGGTGCAGGTGAATTGCTCGGCCGAACCCCAGAAGGGCGGGGTGGAGCCGGACCAACTGCCCGCACTCCTGGAGGCGGTGGCCCGCCTGGAGCGGCTGGACCTCCAGGGGCTGATGACGATGGCGGCGCTGACCGAGGATCTCGCGGTGCAGCGGCAGGCGTTCCGGCTCCTCCGGGAGCTGCGGGACGCTGCCCAGGGGCAGGGCCATCGGCTGCCGGAGCTGTCCATGGGCATGTCGGGAGATTACCTCGTGGCGGTGGAAGAGGGGGCCACGATGGTTCGGCTGGGGACCCTCCTATTCGGGGAGCGCGGCACATGAGCGACGATTCGTTCCACCTGACACCCAGTGACGTGCGGGCGCAGGAGTTCCAGCGCGTGTTCCGTGGCTATGACCCGGTTCAGGTGGATGAGTTCAAGAATCGGGTCTCGGAGGAGCTGGAGCGCCTGGTGCGGGAGCGCGGCAAGCTGGACGAGCGGCTGACCAACTTCCAGGAGCAGCTCCGCGCCTTCCGGGAACGGGAGCGGGCCATGAACGAGGCGCTGCTCGCGGCGCAGCAGCTGCGGGTGGCGGCCCAGGAACAGGCGGAGAAAGAGGCCGAGAGCATCCTGCGGGAAGCCCGGGCCGACGCCCTGCGGCTGGTGGGCACGGCGCAGGAGGAGGAGCGGCAGGTGCGGGAGCGGCACGAGATCCTGCAGCGCCAGTTCGCCGCCTACCTGGCCAACTTCCGGGCCCTGCTGGAGCGCCAGCTGGGCGAGGTCGAAGGACTGCAGACCCACGCGCAGCTCACCCACCAGGTCCAGACGGAGCTCCTGCTCAAGCGACACGCATGACCACACCGACTCTGTACGACCGGATGCAGCAGGCGGCCGCCGTGGTTCGCGGCCGCTGCTCGTTCACCCCCGAGGTGGGCATCGTCCTCGGCACCGGCCTCGGCGGCCTGGTCAAGGAAATCGACGCCAGGGCCACGATCCCGTACGAGGAGATCCCCGGCTTCCCGCTCTCCACGGTCGAGAGCCACGCCGGCCGCCTGATCCTCGGCACCCTGCGGGGCCGCAACGTGGTGGCGATGCAGGGCCGCTTCCACCGCTACGAGGGCTACAGCCTGCAGGAGGTCACCTTCCCCGTGCGGGTGATGCACGCGCTGGGGGCGAAGACCCTGGTGGTCACCAACGTCTCAGGCGGCATGCACCCGCTGTGGGCCCCAGGGGACCTGGTGCTGATCGCCGATCACATCAACCTGCTGGGCGACAACCCGCTCATCGGCCGGAACGACGAACGCCTCGGCCCCCGGTTTCCCGACATGTCGGATCCCTACGACGCCGGGC
>JAEUJI010000239.1 GCA_016794805.1 Gemmatimonadota bacterium | reverse complement strand
AAGGACACGACGGCGCTGCGGGCAAGCTATGTAGCGCAGGGGATCACCCCCGACCGCGACATCATCCTCTACTGCAACAGCGGCACCGAGGCCAGCCACGTCTACTTCGCGCTGCGCTACCTGCTCGGGTATCCGCGGGTGCGGATCTACACCGGGTCCTGGACCCAGTGGGCGGAGCGGGAGGAGCTGCCGGTGGAGCGGTAGGAGTTGGGATCGTATTGCAGAGATGGTACGCGACGTTGCCGCGTTGTCGCGTCGGCGCGTGGCCGCACAGGATCGGTGGGCACGCCGCGCAGTGCACGCGCCGCCGCTCCCCCGCGGCACCGTCGCTACCTTCGTCCCGTCGTCTCCTCGTCCCCTCGTCCCCTCGTCCCGCTACGGCAACCCCCGCAGTTCCGACGGGTCGTAGCGCGCCCCGCCGCGCATCACCCACTCCACGGACCCGATCCGCCGGATGTCGCCCAGGGGATCCTCGCGCAGCAGGACGAGGTCCGCCTTCTTCCCCGCCGCCACGGTCCCCAGGTCCACGGCTGGCTGGCCGATGGCGCGGGCGGCGTCCCGGGTGGCGGCGAGGAGGGCGCGTTCCGGCGACATCCCGATGGAATCGACGAACAGCGCCAGTTCGGTCTCGAGCTGGGCCCGTTCCGCGGCCGGTCCGTAGGCGACATGGTCAGTGCCGGCGGTGAGCGGCACCCCGCGGGCAAAGGCCTGGCGGGTGACCTCCATGCCGAATACCGACGCCGCGATGGCGTACCGGTCGGGCAGGGCCTGCGCGCGCCGCCGGCTCCGGCCGGCCCGCTCCGCCGACAGCAGCGTGGCGTGCAGCGTCGGCTCGAGGAACGTGCCGCGGGCGGCGAGGGTGTCGAGCGTGGCCAGGACCTGCACCCGGCGCGCCGCCTCCGCGGTGCGGGCGGAATCGGCGGTCACCCGGAGCAGGGCGCTGCTGGTCCGCAGGCTGTCCCGGGTGGCGCGGGGGACCAGCTCTCCCGCGAGGCCGGCGGCGTGCACCACGCCATCCTGGCCGGCCTGGGACTGTTCCCGCACGCTCGCCGGCTGCACCCAGCCATGGCCCCAGACCGGCATCCCCGCGGCGTGCGCCGCGGCGGAAAGGCGGGCGACCTGCGCCGAATCGAGTCCCTGATAGAGCTTGAGCCCGACCGCGCCGGCCTCGCGGGCCTGGCGGATGATCTGCCGCGGGTCGCCGCCGGAGACGTAGAGGATCGGCCACCACCCCAGTTGCCGCATGCCGCCCGAGGCCGGCGCGTGCCGCACCATGCCGCCGGGGGTCCGCTCAGACTCGGGGGAGAAGAAGCTGATCCCCGCCACCAGCTGCATGGGGAAGACCCGTGGCGCGGGCTGGGCTTCGCGGACCGCCTCGAGCAGGCGTTCCGGGTTGTTTCCCATGTCCCGGGTGGCCGTCACCCCGCGGGCGAGGAGGTCGCGGAGGTCGCCGCGGATCGAGGGGTGGGTCACGCCATTCGGGCGGAAGAGCAGGTGGACGTGGGTATCAATGAGCCCGGGGATCAGGAACCGGCCGGTCGCGTCCACCCGCTCGGCGCCCGCCGGCACCGGGCAGGCGGCGGGAGTGCCGGCACAGGTGATCCGCTCCCCCTGGACCAGCACGACGGCCCCCGCGAGCGCCGGCGCGCCGGTGCCGTCCCAGAGCGTGGCGCCCACAATGGCCACGACCGGACGCTGCTGCGCCGCCGCGGCGGTCGCGACCAGGCTCGCGGCGCCGAGGGAGAGCAGCCATCGGGTCAATCGCACACTGGCCACCGGCATGTCCAAGGTTCGGGTTGGAGCACCCATTCCTCCTTACTCTACGCGCGCGGCCGGGAAAGCGCATCCCGGGGAGGATTCCGGCCGTCACGGTTTCGCGGCCGCCCTTGACCGTTGGCGCCCAACGGTCCATCCTGCATTCGTTCCGACCCAGCCGCTGTCCCCTCCTCCAGGACTCGACCCGTGATCGAACTGACCATCAACGGCAAGCGCCAGTCGGTGGACGTCGCACCGGACACCCCCCTCCTCTGGGTGCTCCGCGACTCCCTCGGCATGACCGGCACCAAGTACGGCTGCGGCATGGCGCTGTGCGGCGCCTGCACCGTGCACCTCGACGGCGACGCCATCCGCTCCTGCAGCACCCCGGTCTCGGCCGCGAGCGGCAAGAAGATCACCACGATCGAGGGGCTCTCCGCCGACGGCAGCCACAAGCTGCAGCAGGCGTGGGTGGCCGAGCAGGTGCCCCAGTGCGGCTACTGCCAGTCGGGGCAGATCATGCAGGCGGCGGCGCTGCTGTCGAAGACCCCCAAGCCCAGTGATGCCGAGATTGATGCCGCCATGGCCGGAAACGTTTGCCGCTGCGGGACCTACCAGCGGATCCGGGCCGCCATCCACCGCGCCGCGGAGGCCTGAGTCATGGCCATCCTGACGCAGGTTTCCCGGCGCGAGTTCCTGAAGGTCACCGCGGTGACCGGGGCGGGGCTCACGCTGGCCGTCTCGGTGCAGGGGTGCGGGCCCAGGGGGGAGGGCGAGGCCGCCACGGCCTCCGGCCCCCCGGTCTTCCTGCCGAACGCGTTTGTCCGCGTGGCCGAGGATGGGTCGGTCACCGTGGTTGCCAAGCACCTCGAGATGGGCCAGGGGAGCTACACCGGCCTCGCCACCCTCGTGGCGGAAGAGCTGGACGCCGACTGGAGCAAGGTGCGGGTCGAAGGTGCGCCGGCGGATGCCTCGAAGTACAACAACACCCTGTTCGGGCCGGTCCAGGCCACCGGCGGCAGCTCCGCCATGGCCAACAGCTACCAGCAGCACCGGGTCGCGGGCGCCACCGCGCGCGCGATGCTGGTGGCGGCGGCGGCCGCCCAGTGGGGGGTGGATGCGGCCGGCCTGACGACGGAGAAGGGGGTGGTGACCAACCCGGCCACCGGGAAGCGGCTCGGCTACGGCCAGCTCGCCAAGGCCGCGGCCGCGCTGCCGGTGCCGGAGAATGTCCCGCTCAAGGATCCCGCCAGCTTCCGGCTCATCGGCCGGAGCGCGCCGCGACTGGACGCCAAGGCCAAGTCCACCGGCAAGGCGGTCTTCACCCAGGATTTCACCCTGCCAGGGATGGTCACCGCGGTGGTGGCGCATCCGCCCCGGTTCGGCGCCACGGTCAGGAGCTTCGACGCCACGGCGGCGAAGGCGGTGCCGGGGGTGAAGGACGTGGTCCAGATCCCCACCGGCGTCGCGGTGCTCGCTGACGGCTTCTGGGCGGCGCTGAAGGGGCGGGAGGCGCTCACGGTGGAGTGGGACGAGAGCAAGGCGTTCCGCGGGAGCACGCCGGAACTCTTTGCCCAGTACCGGACGCTGGCGGCCAAGCCGGGACTGGTGGCCCGGAAAGACGGCAACGCGGCGGCCAACCTGGGCCGCGGCAAGGCGGTGGAGGCGGTGTACGAGGTGCCCTTCCTGGCCCACGCCTGCATGGAGCCGATGAACTGCGTGGTGCAGCTCTCCGCCGACAAATGCGAGATCTGGAACGGCGAACAGTTCCAGACCCCGGACCAGATGGCGGTGGCCGCCCTCACCGGACTCAAGCCGGAGCAGGTGAGCATCACCATGCTGTTTGCCGGTGGCAGCTTCGGCCGGCGGGCCAACCCGAAGTGCGACTACGTGCTGGAGGCGGTCTCGATCGCCAAGGCGATCCAGGGCCGCGCCCCGGTCAAGATGGTCTGGACCCGCGAGGACGACACCCGGGCCGGGTGGTTCCGCCCGATGTACGTCCACAACGTGAAGGCGTCGGTGGACGGCGCGGGAAAGGTGGGCGCCTGGCAGCACCGGGTGGTGGGCCAGTCCATCATGAAGGGGAGCCCGTTCGAGGGCTTCATCCAGAAGGGGATTGACCCGACCTCGGTCGAGGGCGTGACCGACACCGGCTACGGCATTCCCCACTTCCAGGTGGAGCTGCATCCCATCGACCTGCCCGTGCCCATCCAGTGGTGGCGGTCGGTCGGGCACACCCACACCGCGTTCGTCATGGAGACGATGATGGACGAGCTCGCGGCGGCGGCGGGCCAGGACCCGGTGGCGTTCCGCGAGGCGCACCTGGGGAACGCGCCCCGGCACCTCGGCGTGCTCAAGCTGGCGGCGGAGAAGGCCGGCTGGGGTACCCCGCTGCCGGACGGCCGGGCCCGGGGCATCGCGGTGCACCAGTCGTTCGGGAGCTTCGTGGCGGAAGTGGCGGAAGTCTCGCTGGAGAACGGGAAGCCGAAGGTCCATCGGGTGGTCGCGGCGGTGGACTGCGGGCTGGCCATCAACCCCGACAACATCACCATGCAGGTGCAGAGCGCGGTGGCCTACGGCCTCTCCGCCCTGCTCACCGGCGACATCACGCTCAAGGATGGGGTGGTGGAGCAGGCCAACTTCGATACCTACCCGGTCCTCCGGATCACCGACCTGCCGGTGGTGGAGGTGCACATCCTGCCGTCGACCGAGCCGCCGACCGGCATTGGCGAGCCCGGCACCCCGCCGCTCGCGCCGGCGGTGGCCAATGCGCTGTTCCACCTGACCGGGAAGCGGGTGCGGAAGCTGCCGGTGGGGGTGTAGGCGGTAACGACGGTAACGACGGTAGCGACGGTAGGGACGGTAGGGACGGTCAGGATTGCAGCCTGATCGCAAGCGACCCTCCGGGATTCTTCCCGGAGGGTCGGTTTGTCTACCGTCGCTACCGTCCGTCCCGTCGTTACCGCCTATTTCGTCATCGCCTCTTTCATCGTCCGGTTCTGCCACAGGACGGTGATGCCGAGCAGGATCAGGCTGCCGACGAGAATGGTGGTGGCGAGCACGTTGATCTGGGGCGGGAAGGCGGCGCGGCGGGCGCCGTAGACGTACAGCGGGTAGGTCACCTGGTTGCCGGCGTTGAACAGGGTGATGATGAAGTCGTCGAGGGAGAGCGCAAACGACAGCATCCCCGCCGCCGCGATGCCAGGGGCGATCAGCGGCAGGGTGACCTTCAGCACGGTCCGGAAGGGCGGCGCGCCGAGGTCCATGGCCGCTTCCTCCAGCGTCCAGTCGAAGCCGCGGATCCGCGCCTTGACGGTGAGCGCCACGTAGCTGACCGAGAACATGATGTGGGCGATCACCACGGTCCAGAAGCCGGTCGGGGCGTTGACCTGCAGGAAGAGCGACAGCAGCGACGACCCCAGCACCACCTCCGGCGTGGTGAGCGGCAGCACCAGCAGCAGGTTGATCGGCCCCGCCCCCTTCCAGGTATAGCGGCAGAGCGCCAGCGCAATCAGCGAGCCGAACACCACCGAGACGCTGGTGGAGACCGCCGCCACCTTGAGCGACATCTTCATCGCGTCCACCAGGGCGGGGTAGAGGAAGGGATCCCGCCAGGCGTCCAGCGAGAACGACTTCCACACGAAGTTGAACTTCCCCGCCGGCTTGTTGAAGCTGTAGGAGACGATCACGAAGATCGGCAGGAAGAGGTACAGGAGTACCAGCCCCGCATACAGGTCCAGCAGCCGCCCGGTCCAGCGCGAACCCACCGGCCCGCCCCGCGCCATCAGGCGAGATCCTCGGTGCCGAGGGCGCGGGCGTAGAGCAGCACCATGATGGTGATGATCACCATCAGCACGAAGCTGAGCGACGCCGCGAGCGAATAGTCCCGCACCTGCAGGAACTGCCCCTGGATCACCGAGCCCAGCATCTTCTGGTTGGGGCTGCCGAGCAGCTCGGCGTTGATGAAGTCGCCGGTGGCGGGGATGAACGTGAGCAGGCTGCCCGCCAGCACGCCGGGCATGGACAGCGGCAGCACCACCTTGCGGAAGGCCTGCCCGGCATTGCAGTAGAGGTCGTTGGCGGCCTCGGTGAGCTTGCGGTCGATCTTCTCCAGGCTCACGTAGATGGGCAGGATCATGAAGGGGAGGAAGTTGTAGCTGAGCCCGCCGATCACCGCCCAGACGGTGTTGAGCAGCCGCCCCTCCTCCGGCAGCATCCCGATGGTCCCCAGCACCTGCACCACGATGCCGCCGTCGTTGAGGATCGTCTTCCAGGCGAAGGTGCGCACCAGGAAGGTGGTGAAGAACGGCAGGATCACGAGCCCCAGCAGGAAGTTCTTGTACTTGCCGGCCCGGAAGGCGATGGCATAGGCCAGCGGATAGCCGAGGAGCACGCAGACCAGCGTGGCCGCGAGGGCGTAGCCGAACGACCGCCCCAGGTGCACGCCGTAGACGGTAAAGGCGCGCTGGTACCCGTCATACCAGGCGGCATCCGCCGGCCCGAACGAGGTCCGGGCCAGCGTCACCGTGGGGACGACGTAGAACGCCAGGAGCCAGAGCACCCCGGGCGCGACCAGCAGGTAGGGGGCGACCGGACTGCGGCGGCCACCCCCGGCGGCGATTCCGGCCATGGGCGGGGCTCAGGCCCCGATCGCGTCCTGGAACAGCCGGTTGAACTCCTGGTCCTCGGCGTCCTCCAGCCACTTGAACACCCGGAGCCGGGCGCTCACGTCGGCGGGGACGTTCACCAGCGGGCTGCTGGCGAGTGCCGGGGCGATCTTGACCAGTTCGTCCCCCACGCCCTTGACCGGCGAGATGTACGGCGCCGTGGCGACGATCTGCGCCGAGTGGGCCGGGGTGTAGCAGTAGTTCATGAAGGTGGCCGCCAGCTCCGCCCGGTCCGACGTCTTGGGGATCAGCATGTTGTCGGAATAGAGCATGGCCCCTTCCTTGGGGGCGATCCAGCGCAGGTCCGGGTTGTCCGCCGCGAGGCCCTGGATGTCCCCCGACCAGGCCACCGCCACCGCGATATTGCCGGCCGCGAGATCCTCGGCGTAGTCGTTCCCGGTGAAGCCGCGGATGTGGCCGCTCTCCCGGTACTGCTTGATCTTGGCGCAGGCCGCCGTGGCGTCCGCGGTGGTGCAGGCGGCCGGGTCCTTCCCCTCGCCCAGCATCACCAGGCCCAGCGTGTCCCGCATCTCGGTGAGCATCGTGACCTTGCCCTTGAACTTCGGGTCGAACAGGTCGGCGACGCTGGTGAGCTCGCGGCCGGTGGCCTTCGGGTTGTAGCCGATCCCCGCCATGCCGGACATCCACGGCACGCTGTGGGCCCGGCCCGGATCGAAGCCGACGTTGGTGAGGTGATCCACCAGGTTGGCCTTGTTGGGGAAGGCCGCCACCGGGATGGCCTGGGTGTAGCCGAGCTTGATGAAGCGGCCCGCCATCCAGTCGGTGAGCACCACGATGTCGCGATCGATGCTCTGGCCCCGCTTGAGCGGCTCGTCCACCTTGGCGAAGAACTCGTTGTTGTCGTTCACGTCCTCGGTGTAGATCGCCTTGATGCCGGTGGCGGCCTCGAAGTCGGGAATGGTCTTCGGGTCGATGTAGAGCGGCCAGTTGGAGATCCGGACTTCCTTCACGACGGGCGCGGCTTCCTTTCCCTTGCAGGCGCTGAGGAAGGCGCTGCCGAGGGTCAGCCCGCCCGCAGCCATCGCGGTGCGGCCGAGGAACTGGCGCCGGGACAGGGCACGGCGGACCATCGCCTGGAGTTCCTGCTCGCTGTATGACGGGTCTTTCTTCATGGATGCGATCCTCTGGCGGGTAAGGGCGGGCTAGTGGCTGCCTGCGAGGTCGAGGGTGGTGCGTTCCTGGAGATCGAGCGGGGCGGACGCCTTGGCGCGGGGCAGGAGCCGGGCGCTGTCGGCGTCCCAGAGCAGCCGGTAGCTGCGGCCGGGCTGCAGGTCGGGGCGGGGGCCCTCGGAGCCGACGTGGGCGATCACCTCCACCCCGTCGGGGGTCGCGAGCAGGCAGCGGACCACCGGGCCCTGGAACACCGCGGTGGTCAGGGTGGCCGCCACCCCCGGGCCGTCGGCGCTGAGGCGCAGCCGCTCGGGCCGGACCATCAGGGTGGCGTCGCTCCCCGGCTTGGCGGCCCAGCCGGGGGCGGTGGCCTCGGCGCGCTGCTCCCCGGCGAGGGTCACCACCGCCCGGTTGTCCATCAGGCCGATCACCCGGGCCGGGAGCAGGTTCGCCACCCCGATGAACCCGGCCACGAAGACCGTGCTCGGCGAGTGGTAGATCTCCTCCGGGGTGCCGATCTGCTCCACCCGGCCCTCGTTCATGACCGCGATGCGGTCGGACATCGTGAGGGCCTCTTCCTGGTCGTGGGTCACGTAGATGAACGTGATCCCCACCTCCCGCTGGATCCGCTTGAGCTCGATCTGCATCGCCTGGCGCAGCTTGAGGTCGAGGGCGCCGAGCGGCTCATCCAGCAGCAGCGCGCTGGGGTAGTTCACCAGCGCCCGCGCCAGCGCCACCCGCTGCTGCTGGCCGCCGGAGAGCTGCGCCGGCTTCCGCTCGGCGAACTGGTTGAGCCGGGTGACCTCGAGCAGCTCCTTCACCCGCTTCTGGACCTCCGCTTCCTCCAGCTTCCGGGAGCGGGGCCCGAACGCCACGTTGTCCCGCACCGTCATGTGCGGGAAGAGGGCGTAGTGCTGGAAGACGGTGTTCACGTTGCGGCGGTACGGGGGCACCCGGGAGACATCCTGGCCCTCGAGCAGGATCCGGCCGGAGTCCGGCTGCTCGAATCCGGCGATCATGCGCAGGGTGGTGGTCTTGCCGCAGCCGGAGGGGCCGAGCATCGAGAAGAACTCGCCCTTGCCGATATCGAAGTGCGCCTCGTGCACGGCGATGTAGGTGCCGAAGCGCTTCTGGACGTGCTCGAGCGTGATGACTGAATCCATGCGGTCGGACCTCAGGGGGCGCGGACCGGCGTACGGCGGCTGGAGGTCCCCAATGTGCAGTCTCCGAGGGGAGTTGACAACCCATGCGCCGCGCCCCACCTTGGGGCAGACGTCGGCAACCGCCGTGTTCCCCCGCAGCAGGCGATAGCACCCAGCGACCCCCCAACACAATTGCAGGTGTCCATGACCACGACTGTACCCACCGCGGGGCAGGCGGGCCTCGAACGCATCCTCGCCCGCGCCCAGGAAATCTGTGACCGGGAGACCGCCCGGCTGCTCGAGCGCACCCCGGCCTCCGCCGCGCTGTACCAGCGGGCCTACCGTACCCTGCCGTTCGGGGTGGTGAGCTCCTTCCAGAAGGGCGCCCCCTACCCGATCTACGTCTCCCGGGGGAAGGGGAGCCACGTCTGGGACCAGGATGGGACCGAATACCTCGACTATCATGGCGGCTTCGGCGCCATGGTGGCGGGCCACGCCCATCCCCGGATCGTGGAGGCCATCCATGAGGCGGCCAGCCGCGGCACCCACTTCGCCGTCACCACCGAGGTGGGGGTGGCCTTCGGCGAGGAGATCTGCCGCCGCTTCAACCTGGAGATGATCCGGTTCGCCAACTCCGGCACCGAAGCCACCATGGACGCGATCCGGGTGGCCCGGGCCGCCACCGGCCGGGACGTGATCTGCAAGATCGAGGGCTCCTACCACGGCCATCATGACGCCGTGATGTTCTCGATCGTCCCCAACGCCGACGTGATGGGGGGGCGGGAGCGGCCGGCCAAGGCGCCGGTCTCCCGGGGGCTGGTGAAGGACGCCCACAAGTACATCGAGGTGGTGCCGTTCAACGACGCGGTGCTGCTGGAGCGGCTGTTCCAGGAAAAGGGGAAGGAGATCGCCTGCCTCATCATGGAGCCGGCCATGATGAACATCGGGATCGTGCTCCCCGACCCGGCCTACCTCCGGCGGGTGCGGGAGCTCTGTACCCAGTACGGCGTCATCTTCATCTATGACGAGATCAAGACCGGCTTCACGATCGCCCGGGGCGGCGCCACCGAGCGCTTCGGGGTGCAGCCGGACCTGGTCTGCCTGGCCAAGGCGATCTCGGGCGGACTCCCCGCCGCCGCGTTCGGCGGCCGCGCCGACCTGATGCGGCTCATCGAGCAGGGGGTGAGCCAGATGGGCACCTACAACGGCAACCCGCTGGTGGCCCACGTCGGGCTGGTGATGCTCACCGAGATCCTCACCCCCGCCGCCTACCAGCACTTCGCCCGGCTGGGCGCCCGGCTGGTGGCGGGGTGCAATGCCGCGATCGCGCGCTACGAGATCCCGGCCCACACCGTGGACCTCGGCGCCAAGGGGTGCGTCTCCTACCGGCCTACCCCCATGACCACCTACCGGGACTTCCTCGAGACCCGGCCCGAACTCTTCGCCGCGTCCTACCCCTGGCTGCTCAACCGCGGGATCTTCATGACCCCGGGGGACGAGGAGCAGTGGACCCTGTCGGTGCAGCACACGGATGCGGACATCGACGCGTACATCGAGGTGTTTGCGGGGTTCTGTGCGGAGCTAAGGCGGTAGCGACGGTAGCGACGGTAGGGACGGTAGGGACGGTACCGTCGTTACCGTCCCTACCGTCGTTACCGCCCCACCGGCCTCTCCCGGGAGGGATACCAGTAGTACTTCCGCTCCATGACGGAATCCAGGTGCACGTGCGTGGG
>JAEUJI010000146.1 GCA_016794805.1 Gemmatimonadota bacterium | reverse complement strand
GGATAGAAGGCGTCCGCGGCGTACCGGACCATCGCCACCTCGGGGTAGAGCTGGGTCCGTTCCCGCCCCTCGGCGGCCCAGCGGGCGTAGCCGCCGTCCAGGATGTACACCTCGGGGTGGCGGAACCCCGCGAGCAGCCAGGCGGCAAAGGTCGCGTTGAAGTTGAAGGCCTCGCCGCTGCCGTAGATCACCACCGGCCGGTCGCGGCGGATGCCGAGCCGGGACCAGAGCTCGCGATAGCTCGCGGCCGGGAGGAGATCGCCGGGCACGCCGCCCGCGGTAGCCCGCAGGCTCTCGAAGTGGAGATAGCTCGCGCCCGGCAGGTGATCGGCGAGATAGGCGTTGAGGTCGCTGCGGGCGTCCACCAGGGTGACGGCGCCGGCCGCGAGGCGGGTGGCGAGGTCCGCGGGCTGGATCAGCGCCGCCGCCGTGGGCGGCACCTCCACCACGACCGGGAGTTCGGTGTGCTTGCTCCAGTCCTGGAAGCTCCCATCGTAGAGCCGGACGTCGTAGCCCAGCAGCCGTGCCGCGAAGAAGACGGCGGTGGCCTGCTGCCCGATGTGGCAGTACACCACCACCCGGTCCCCGCGCCCCACGCCGGCGGCGCGGAAGAGCTCGGTGAGGGCGGCATCGGAGAGGAAGCGGCCGGTGCTGTCCGCCACGGTGGTGTACGGCAGGCTGCGGGCGCCGGGGAGGTGCCCCGCGCGGCTGCCGGAGCCGGCGTCGAAGCCGAGATAGAACTGGGGATCGCGTGCATCAATGATGCGGGTGCCGGGGGTGCTGGTCGCCGCCCGCGCCTGGTCCCGCGTGGCGATGATGGCGGGTCGCGGGGTGGCGCGGAGCCGGCCGGCGGTAGCGGGCGGGGTAACGTCCGCGGTGACCTTGTAGCCGGCGGCCTTCCAGGCGGGGAGGCCACCATCGAGGATGGCGGTGCGCTCGCCCAGGCCGAGGTATTCGAGGGTGAGCCAGGCGCGGGTGGTAGGGCTCAGCCAGTCACTCCCGAAGTAGAGCACGATGCGGCTGTCACTGGAGATGCCGAGCGCGGCAAAGGTGGAATCGAGCCGGGCGACCGGCGGCAGTTCGAGGGAGAGGCTGTCCGCACCCCGGGCGGAGAAGGCGCGGTACTCGAGCAGCCGGGCGCCGGGGAGGTGTTCGGCGTCGTAGCCCGCCTTGTCGCCGATGTGGAGCAGGACCAGGTTGCGCTCGCCGAGCCGGGCGTGGAGCGCCGCCGGGGTGATGAGCATCCGGTCCCGGGGGCCGGCGTCAAGCGGGGCGGGGCCGAGGGGGAGCAGCAGGACCAGGGCGGCGGCGGCGGAGAAGGACCGCATACTAGGTACTCCAGTGTGAGGGACGGGGGACGATACGGTGCCGCCCGCCGGAAGTTGTGATGAATCTGTGCGAGGTAGGTGTGGGTTGGGCGGCTGGGCGCTGAGACGCTGCCGCGTTGTCATGCCGCTCGCGGCCGCGGTGGGCCCTCCGCGCGCTGCAGTTCGCTCTCCGGGTTAGGGCGCAATCTCCGTCACCGCTCACTGACGCGCGCTCCGGCCCCAGCCGCGCCCGCTTGCGGCCTCAGCGTTCGGTCCGTCGGTCCGTCGGTCCGTCGGCCCGTCGGCCCGTCGTCCCGTCGGCCCGCCCCTACCCCTGCCACCGATACCCCACCTTCCACACCGTCAGGATGTGCACCGGGTCGGCGGCGTTCTCCTCCAGCTTCCGCCGCAGCTCGGCGACGTGGGAATCCACGGTGCGCGTCTGCACGTCGCCGGCGGTGCCCCACACCTCCTTGAGCAGTGCCACCCGCGTCGCCACCGCTCCCTGGCGGCGGATCAGCGCCAGCAGCAGCTCGTACGCCTTGGGCGTGAGGGTGACCGGCTCCCGGTTCACGGTGACGGTCCGGCTGGCGGGCTCGATGATGACCCGGCCGAACTGGATGGGCGCCTCGTCCCCGGCGGCGATGGCGCCGCGGCGGCGGAGCAGGGCCCGCACCCGCTCCAGGAGTTCCAGCAGCCCCACGGGCTTGGTGACGTACTGATCGGCGTCGAGCCGGAAGCCCCGGACCTTGTCCGCCTCTTCTCCGCGCGCGCTCACGATGATCACCGGCACGCCGTTCCCCGCCGCCCGGAGCGCCTGCAGGACATCGTAGCCACTCATCCCCGGCAGCATCAGGTCGAGCAGCACCAGGTCGGGCTTCCACTCGGTGGCCTGTTTGAGCCCGCCGGGCCCGTCGTGCGCCACCCGGACCTCGTAGCCCTCGCGCGCGAGGTTGTACCGGAGGCCGTCTGCCAGGTCGGCGTTGTCCTCGATCAGGAGAATACGTGCCATCCGGCTCCTCGATCAGATTTCAACCACGAAGGACACGAAGAACACGAAGTGGTTGAGTCAATTCGCCCTCAATCATTGCAACGGCAGCCGAATCTCGAATGTCGCGCCCGGCCCATCGGGAAGGACGTCCCCGGTGCCGCCCCAGCGGGCGACGATCTCCCGCACGATGGCGAGGCCGATGCCGCTCCCGCCCACGCTCGCGGCCGCCGCCCCGTCGCCGCGGACGTACGGCTGCCAGATCCGCTCCCGCTCCGCGGCGGGCACGCCGGGTCCCTGGTCGGTGACGGTGAGCCGCGCCGCGTTCCCCTCCCGGGCCACCCGCACCGACACCCGCTGCCCCACCGGCCCGAACTTGACCGCGTTGTCCAGCAGGTTGAGGACGACCTGCCGCAGCGGGCCCCGTTCCGCGTGCACGAGGGTCTCCGGCGCGAGGTCGGTGACCACCTCGACCTGCCGGGACGCCGCCAGCGGCTGGAAGGCCGCGACCGACTCCGCCACTTCGCGATCGAGCGCCAGCCGCTCGGTCACCGCCTCGTGCGGCGCGCCCCGCTCCAGCCGGGTCACCAGGAGCACGTTCTCCACCAGGTGCTCCAGCCGCGTGGTTTCCCGGGCCAGGTGCCCCACCAGCCAGGCTTCCTCCTCCGGGGTGTCGTAGCGCTTGAGGCGGAGGGTATCGAGGAAGAGCCGGAGCTGGGCCAGCGGGGTCCGCAGCTCGTGGGAGGCGGCGGCGACGAAGTCGCTGCGCTGGCGGGCGAGCTGGCCGTCGCGGCGAAGCTGCAGCACCGCCACGAGCACCGAGCCCACGCCGAGCAGGCCCACGAGCAGCAGCGGCGGCAGGGGACTCCAGGGGAAGCCGCCGCTCAGCAGTTGTGCGGCCGCCTCCGGCCGGACGCTCAGCCGCGCCACCAGGCCGCCGCGCCAGGGCGGCAGCGATTCCGCGGCGATGAACGGCCATTCGCGGAGGTCGCCGGGCCAGCGGGCGTCCCGATGGAGGACCCGGCCGGTGGTGTCGCTCACCTCCAGGACCAGCAGCTCCAGGTTGCTGGAGCCCCGGGTGAGGGCGGAGGGAAGGAGCGGCGCCTCCCGCAGCACCCGGGTCGCCGCGGCCGCCAGGCCGGCGCTGTCCACGGTGAAGCCATAGACCATCGTGTCGCCCCAGACCGTCGGCATGAGGCCGAAGGAGGCCATGCCGGCGGGGGCCAGCGCGATGAAGCCGTTTCTCCGGCCCCCGGGACCGCGCACCAGCGCCGTCAGCTGCCGGGTGAGCGCCAGGCTGTCCGCGGCCGCGATGGGCGCCCCCACGGCCTGGAGCGTGTCGCCGCCCAGGCGGTAGCGGAAGTAGGTCGCCGGCTCGACGCCGCCGGCGCAGCGGCAACGAATGAGATTCTCCCGGCGGTAGCCCACGAGGTCCGCGGCGGCCGGCATGCCGCGCATGGCGTGGGGTTCGCTGTGCTGGATGGGGTTGAGGGTGACCCACGCCCCCTCCTCCAGCTCCTGGGCGAGGCGCTGGCTGTAGCTCCACGCGGCGAAGGAGGCGTAGTCGCGGAGCAGCTGGGCGGTGGTGGCGGCGTGCTTCCGGGAGGCGAGCACCGCCACCACGGTGGTCAGCACCACCAGCCCGAGGCTCGCGGCCAGCAGCAGGAGCGGCCAGCGGGAGGGGCGTCCGGTGGGCCAGCGGGGTACGGGTCGGTGGGGTGCGGACTCGGTCACGCAGAAAGTCTCTCTTCCGCTGAGACTCACCGCAAGGGAAATGTGTGTGGGATTTGTGCGGGAGTTGTTGGGCGATTGGCTGCTGAAGCGATGCCGCGTTGTCGCGCCGGCGGGTTGCCGCACAGGATCGGGGGGACCGCCGAGCGGCGAACCCGCCATCGCTCCCCCGCGGCATCGTCTCACCTGTGCCGGTACCTTCCGTCCTGCCGTCCTGCCGTCCTGCCGTCCTGCCGTCCTGCCGTCCCGCCGTCCCCTACAGCGCCGTGGGGAAGGTCTCCGGCAGCTCCGCCTCGCCGGTGGCCCACACGGGGGTGAGTTCCAGCGGCTCCACCGCGCGGGTGTGATCGTAGTGCAGCACCGCGTCGAACTGCCGCGGCAGCGAGGCGTGGAAGTAGTGGCTCAGGCGCTCGGACTCCGGGCGATAGATCACCCCGATGGCGCGTTCCAGCCGCGGCGGCAGCAGCGCCGCGACGGCGTCGGTGGGCCGGCGGAGGTCGAGGTAGAAGTTCGTCCCGCCCACCGCGTGGAACAGGGCTTCATAGCTCTCCGGCAGGGCGGGACGGACCTGCTTCCGTTCCGCATGCGCGTCCCAGTCCGCGGCGGCGGTCACGGTGCCGTCGTAGGTGGTGAAGCCGACCAGCACCGCATCGTCGCCGAGGCGTTCCCGGGTCAGCTGGCCCAGGGTGAGCTCGCCCCGGGCTCCCATCTCGGTGGCGCGGGCATCTCCCTGGTGGGAGTTGTGGGCCCAGACCACGATCCGCGCCGGCGCGCCCGGCGCCCCGAGGAAGCGCTCGAGCGCCTTCAGCGTGTCGGCCATGTGGCGGTCCCGGAGGTTCCAGGAGGCGGGCTGGCTCCGGAACATGGTCCGGTAGTACCGCTCCGCGGTGGCCACCACCTGCGCGTTCCGTTCGGCGAAGAACAGGTCGTCCGCGGCCTGGCGGCCGTCCCGGCGGGCATAGTCGCCCGCCGCCTGCCGCAGCGCCACCAGCTGCGTGATGACTTCCCGCTCGCAGGAGGGATCGAGCCCGACGGTCGTGGCATAGCCGTAGCGCTGGGGGTCGGCGCCGAACCGGTCGAAGCAGGCATAGCTCTGCGCGGCCCGCGCGGCGGCCTCGGGATCTACCACCCGGAGATACGCGAGCACCGCCTCCATGGAGGCGTGCAGGCTGTACAGGTCGAGCCCATAGAACCCGACCTGTCCGGCGTTGCCGGCAAGGCTGTCGTTATGGGCGCGGAGCCAGCCGACGAAGTCGAGCACGTCGGCGTTGCGCCACATCCACTGCGGGAAGCGGAGAAACCCGCCCAGCGCCTCGGCGGCGTCGGGATCTCCCGCGCGGCCGCGCACGAACCGGTTCACCCGGTAGGCGTCGGGCCAGTCCGCCTCCACCGCCACCGCACAGAACCCCCGTTCCCGGATCAGCCGCTTGGTGATCTCGGCCCGGACCCGGTAGAAGTCGTGGGTCCCGTGGGACGCCTCGCCCAGCAGGACGACCCGGGCGTCGCCCACGCGGTCGAGCAGCGGGCCGAAGTCCTCCGGCCCACCGCGGAGCGGGTGGGCCGCCGCCGCGACGGCGCGCGCCGTGGCCCGGTCAGGCGTTGTGGGCATGGTCGGGGGACTCCGCCGGCGGGCCGTACCGGGCCAGCCACTCGAGCACCTCGGCGTCGCTGGTCTGGTCGAAGTCGCGATACCACTCGCCGACGCCGTGGAACGGTTCCGGCGTGGCGACCGTGACGCAGGCATCCGCCTCGCGGAGCAGGGCGGCGTGGGCGCTCTTCGACATGACCGGCGCAACCGCAATGATCGCGAAGGGACCGAGGGTGCGGATGGCGCGCACCGCCACCAGCATGGTGGCGCCGGTGGCCACGCCGTCATCCACCAGCAGCACCGTCTTGCCATGCAGCGACGGGTACGGCCGCCCGCCGCGGTAGATCCGCTCCCGGCGGGCCAGCTCCTCGACCTCACG
>JAEUJI010000189.1 GCA_016794805.1 Gemmatimonadota bacterium | reverse complement strand
GGAAGTTCGGGTGCCGCCGAATGGCCTGCAGCAGCCGGGTGAATCCCAGCGGGGCCACGAGGTTCGAGGCGGAGAGCCCGGAGCCGTCGGCGAGCGCGAACAGCGTGGAGTCGATGCCCATG
This sequence comes from Gemmatimonadota bacterium, assembly GCA_016794805.1. Taxonomy (GTDB): domain Bacteria; phylum Gemmatimonadota; class Gemmatimonadetes; order Gemmatimonadales; family GWC2-71-9; genus JADJOM01. The sequence continues at coordinate 27,762 of JAEUJI010000189.1, read as the reverse complement.
GAGTCGATCAGGAATCGCCGCTCCACCTCCAGTCCCTGCGCCCAGCTTCCGCCGGTGCCGAACTGGCGGCCCAGCTGCTTGAGCAGCACCTCGGCGAACAGGTTCTGGCTGGTGTTGAGGATCGGGAAGATCCAGTCCCGGAGCGGCCGGCTGGTCGTCTCCGCCAGCGGCGGGCCCAGGCGGGCGGCGCGGTACGGCAGGCTGTCGGTGGTGCTCCGGGTCGTGCCCAGGACGCTGATGCCCGCCTCCTCCAGCGCCCGGCGGAAGGCGCGGGCGGCGTAGAGGTTCGGATCGGGCAGCGCGAAATACTCGGTGCCGCCCCGCGCGTCCACCGCCACGGTGCCCTCGGCCCAGAGATTGAGCGTTCCGGGGATGCGGTACATCCGGTCGCCGATATCACTCTCGCCGCCGGAGGGGACGGTCGTGGTGCGGTTCTCGAGGGTCACGTCCCCGAGGTCCGGGTCCAGGGAGAGCAGCGCCGGGGCGCCGGGTTCCGCCCCCGGCCGCCAGGCGATATCCACGCTGTTGTCGTTGAACGTGAGGCCGGCAACGGGGGCGGCGTACCACCAGTTGAGGTCGTAGTTGCCCCAGTCGCCGTGCACCAGTTCCGCGTCGAACCAGCTGCCATCGCCGACGAGGTCCCCGGTGACGGTCCGGATGCCCCGGTCATGCAGCGCCCGGGCCAGGTCGCGCAGCCGCTGCAGGGGGTCGCGGTCGCAGGCGCTGGCCAGGGTGGTGTCGGCGGCATAGCAGCGACGGCTGAAGGTGGGATCGCCGCGGCCGTAGAGCACCAGGTCCCCGAGGACCCGGTCCGGTTCCACGCTGCCGGCGGCGTAGACGCTGGTGGGGATGGTCCAGCCCGGCGGCAACATCGCAGCGCCGACCGCGCTGACGACCAGCTTGGTGTTGCTCGCGGGGATGAAGAGCTTGTCGGCGTTCCGGCCGTAGAGCAGGCGGCCATTCTGGTCCACCAGGGCGACACCCCAGAGTCCCCGGTCGAAGGGCGGGCTGTCCAGCAGGGAATCGAGTTCCCGCACCGCCCCGCGCGGCAGCTGCGCGGCGAGCGGAGCCGCCAGCTGGACCCCCAGGATGAGCCCGAGGAATGCGGGCCGCCATGTCGAAATCATTCAGTCCCCGATACCGTGGTGTGTTGGACGTTGACTCTATGGCCTAACCCCGCCATCCTACAGCACTTGCAAGGTGTCGTCAATTCGGGACCGCGGGGCGGTCGGAGCCTGGTCATCTGTCTTATTTTGTGACGCGTCGTGCCGCGGTCCTCTTGGCCCTCTTCACGGTTGCGCCCGGCGCCACCGCCCTGGCGGCGCAGGACGATGTGGTGGTGCGGAGCCTCGCGTTCGACGGCAACCACGCCATCGACGACTATACCCTCAGCGTCGCCATCGGGACCACCAACTCCAGCTGGTTCGTCCGCAGCCCGCTGGTCCGCTGGCTGGGCCTGGGAGAGAAGCGCTACTTCGACCCGCTCGAGTTCCGGCGGGACGTGCTCCGGCTCACCCTGTTCTACCGCCAGAGCGGCTTCATGGATGTGAAGGTGGACACGCTGGTCCGCCGGGACAAGAAGGACGTGCACCTGACCTTCACGATCATCGAGGGGCCGCCCATCGAGGTACGGGAGGTGGACGTGAACGGCCTGGGCCAGGTGCCCGACCGGGAGGAGGTCCTGGCCGACCTGCCCCTGCGGGAAGGGCAGCCGTTCAACCGCTTCCTCTTCCAGGCCTCCGCCGACACGATCATCAACCGCCTGCGGAACCGCGGCTATCCCGGGGCGGAGGTGTTCCGCACGTATGCGGTGGACCGGGAGGCGCGGACCGCGCACACCACCCTCGACGTGGTCCCCGGCCCCTACTCGCGGGTGGGGACGATCCGGGTGGAAGGCACCGCCCGGGTGGACAGCAGCTTCGTGCGGCAGCTGCTCTCGGTGCGGGAGGGCCAGCCCTTTTCGCAGCAGGACATCTTCCAGAGCCAGCGCAAGCTGTACCAGACCGAGCTGTTCCGGCTGGCCACGGTCACCATCGACTCCGCCCGGCTGCTGGCGGAGGGCGCGGACAGCGCGGTGGTGCCGATCACGGTGCAGGTCTCCGAGGGGCCGTCGCACAAGCTGCGCACCAGCGTCGGCTTCGCGACCAACGACTGCTTCCGCGGCGGCGCCGGCTGGACCCACCGCAATCTCTTCGGCACCGGCCGCCTGTTCGACATCTCCGCCCGGGTCTCCAAGGTGGGGGTGGGCGATCCCCTGGATTTCGGGCTCGACCGCTCGCTGTGCAAGAGCCTGCAGAGTGACACGATCGGCTCCTCCCGCGCCAACTACAACATCACGGCGGCGATCCGGCAGCCGCGGTTCTTCACCCCCGACATCACCAGCACCATCAGCCTGTACGCCGAACGGCGCAGCGAGTTCGCGATCTACCGCCGGGAGGAGTTCGGCGGCAGCGTGCTGCTGCAGCGGGAGACGGCGCGGCGGGTGCCGATCGGCCTGGCCTACCGGCTCTCCTACGGCGCAACCACGGCGAGCGCCGCCACCTTCTGCGCCTTCTTCAATGCCTGCAGACACGAGGACGCGAACCGGCTCCAGGAGCGGCGGCTGCTCGGCGTCATCACCGCCGCCATCACCTGGCCCCGGCAGAACAACCCGCTCGATCCCACCCGGGGGCACCTGTACAGCTTCGACCTGAGCCACAGCTCCCGGTTCACCGGGTCGGCCGCGCTGCAGACGTTCACCCGGGTCTCGGGTGACATGGCGTGGTACCGGCCGCTGGGGCTGGGCGGCACGGTGCTCACCTGGCACCTGCGCGGCGGGATGATTTTCGCGCCCCGGATCACGCTCGACAGCGCCAGCGGCAACTTCATCCCGCCGGAACAGCGCTTCTATGCCGGCGGCCCGAACGATGTCCGTGGCTACGACCGCAACGAGCTGGGGCCGGTGGTCTACGTGCTGAACCGCGACACGATCACCCCCGAGCGCCAGGACTCGCTCGACAACGGGACCCTGCGCCCCCGCTTCAGCGCCACCGGCGGCAACACCCTGGCCGTGGGGCAGCTCGAGCTCCGGGTGCCGGCGCCGGTGTGGAGCTCCCGGCTGCGGATCGCCGCCTTCGTGGACGCCGGGACCCTCTATGAGCGGGGCCGGACCGACCTGGCGCCGGTGCGGATCCGGGTCACCCCCGGGCTCGGGCTCCGGCTGAGCACCCCGCTGGGCCCGGCGCGGTTCGACGTCGCGTACAACGGCTACGACCAGGCGCCCGGGGCGCTCTACCTGCAGCGGTCCGATGGGACCCTGTCCCGCGAGCAGACCGACTTCGTGCAGCAGCGGAAGAGCCGGCTGACCTATCACTTCAGTTTCGGGCAGCCGTTCTGATGCGGCGCCACCTCTTCCGGCTGCCGGCAGCGCTGCTGCTCGCGGTGGTGCCCGCGATCGCCGGCACCCTTACCGTCCTGCTCTACACCGAGGCGGGGCACCTGGCGCTCGGCCGGGTGGCGAGCCGGGAGCTGTCGGGGATGTTCCGCGGCCGGTTCGAGGTGGAGCGCATCTCCGGCTCGTTCCTGAACGGGGTCGAGCTGCAGCAGGTCGCGATCCACGACACGCTGGGCGAGCCGTTTGCCGTGGTGGACCGGATCGTGGTGCGCTACCGGCTGCCGGAGCTGCTCGCCAGCCGGATCGTCTTCTCCTCCGCGGAGCTGGACCACCCGCGGATCCGCATCGTCAAGCGGAAGAACGGGCGGCTCAACCACCAGGAGATCTTCCGCCTGGGCGAAGGCCCGCCGGGCGGGACGTCGCCACTGGTGGAAGTGCGCAACCTGCGCGTCCGGGACGGGGAAGTCGAGCTGCGGCTGCCCTGGTCGCCGCCGGACACGGCCCGCACCGCGGCGATGGTGCGGGTGGCCCTGGCCGAGGAGCGGGCGCGCCCCGGGCGGGTGATCCTCGAGACGCCCGACGGCCTCCGCCGCGTGGTGCGCCTCGATTCGCTCACCGGGCGGCTGCCGCGGGTGCGGATCAGCTCGCCGGACGGCTCGCCGCTCACCTTCGACGTGGACAGCCTGCGGGTCCGGGTCAGCGATCCGGCGATCACCCTGGTGGACCTGGCGGCGCACGCCTGGACCCGCGGGGACAGCCTCGCCTTCACCGCCCATCGCGCCGCGCTCCCCCACAGCCGGATGAGCGGCGGCGGCGTCATCACCTGGCCCCGCGGCCCGGTGCTCTACGATTTCACGCTGAACGCCGATCCGCTCGACCTGACGGATCTCTACTGGGTCTCCCCCGACTTTCCCGCCCTGCGCGGCAAGGCACTGGTCACGGCGCGCTCCCGGTCGGACCAGCTCACCGCCTACACCCTCCAGGGCCTGGAGCTGTCCGGGGCCGCCGGGCGGATCGCCGGGGACGTCACCGCCCTGACCGACCGGCGCCGCGGGCTGGGGGTCGAGGGGATGACCCTGGACCTCACCGACCTCAATCTCGATGTCCCCCGTCCGTACCTCGACACCGTGCCGCTCTTCGGCACGCTCACCGGCCGGATCGCCGGAGCCGGGTTCAAGGACGGGATCGACATCGTCATGGACCTCGTCTTCCGTGACGACAGTGTCCCCGGCAAGCCGCTCAGCTCCCTGGCCGGCGGCGGGCACCTGGTGCTCGGCGGGCCCGAGGGGACCCTGTTCGATACCCTCGAACTGGTCCAGGGGGACCTCGACCTCGGCACCGTGCGGCGACTCGCCCCGGCGGTGGAGCTGCAGGGCCGGGTGCAGCTGGCGGGGCTGCTCCGGGGGCCGTGGCGCAACGTGACCTACGAGGGCCAGCTGGCGCACCAGGATGGGGAACTCCCCGCGAGCCGGGGCAGCGTCGTTGCCACCCTCGACACCCGGGGCGACACGCTGCAGTTCGATGCCCGGCTCGAGGCGGCGCCGCTGGTGTTCGATGGCGTGCGGCGCGGCTATCCCGGAATCCCGCTGCAGGGAGCGGTCGAGGGCAGCATTGCCGTGCGTGGCACCGCGGACCGGTTCTTCACCACCACCGATGTGCGGGGCGACCTGGGCCAGGTGCTGCTCACGGGGACCGTGGCGCCGAGCCCGGGCCGGATCGCGGCGGAGAGTCTCTCGGTCCGGTTCAGCGACCTCAACCTGGCGCGGGTGCGCGGCACCGGCCCGGCCACCCGGCTGGCGGGCCGCGCGCTGGTTTCCGGCGTCTATGACAGCGTCACAGGGCCCGAGGGGTCGCTGGCCCTCGATCTCGGCGCGACGCGGGTGGGAAGCATCGCGCTGGATACCGTCCACCTGCGCGCCCGTGCCGCCGACAGCACCATCCAGGTCGACACGGTCGAGGCCGGGTGGCCGGCGGGGTTGCTCGCGGCCGGCGGGAGCCTGCGGTGGGCCGGCGAGGAAGGCGGCAGCATCGCCGGCACCTTCACCGCCGAGAGCCTGGCGGTGTTCGAGCGCTACGCGACCGAGCTGGCGGGGCCCGTCGCCGACAGCGCGAGGGGAGCGGATCCCCTCACCGGCCGGGTCACCGGCCAGGTGGAGCTGTCGGGCACCGCGCTCGCTCCCCGGCTGCTGCTGCAGTTCCGCGGCGAGGCGCTGGGCTGGCGCGGGGTCCGGGTGCCGCGGGCCGCCGGCTCGCTGGGCTGGCGCGACGCGGCGCGGCCGGAAGTGGGGGGCGCAGTCCGGGCCGACTCCCTGCTGGTGGGCCGGTGGCGGGTCCAGGAACTCGGCCTGGTGCTCGGCGGATACCAGGACTCGCTGCGCTGGTCCGTCGAGGGGGACCTCGCCGGGATGGCCACGCTCGCGGCCGCCGGCGGCTACCACGCTCCCGGCGATTCCCAGGTGGTCGAGCTCGATTCCCTCGCGGCCGTGCTGCCGGCCCATCGCTGGTCGCTGATTCACCCCGCCCGGGTGGTGCTCGCCGGCGGCCGCGTCGCGCTCAGCGGGGTCGAGCTGGAGGCGAGCGACGGGTCCGGCGCGCTGACCATTACCGGCACCGTCCCCCGCGCCACCCCTGGAGATCTCACGATCAGCGCGGTGGGTCTCGGCGTCCGGGACCTCTACGCGCTGCTCGAGCTGGACACCACCGGCATCGCCGGCAGCCTGCAGCTGGACCTTGCCGTCGGGGGCACCGCGCGCGCGCCCACCATTCAGGGTACCGGCTCGCTGGCGGATCTCACGGTGGGGGAACTGGGCTCGCCGTTCGTCCAGGGGGTCGTGAACTACGCCGACCGGACGCTCGATGCCAACCTGCTCCTCTGGCGCACCGGGGTCCCGGTGCTGCGGGTCGAGTCGGTGCTGCCCCTGGACCTGGCCCTCGAGCGCGTGCCCCGCCGCCAGGTGGAGGGACCGCTCGCGGTCCGGGTCATCGCCGACAGCACCGACCTCGCCGTGGTGGAGGCCTTCACCCGGAACCTGCGCCGGGTGCGGGGGACGCTCCGGGCCGACGTGGCCGTCGAGGGCACCTGGGACGCCCCCAAGCTGGGGGGCACCCTCAGTCTCCAGAACGCCTCCGCCCTGGTCCCGGGGCTGGGGGTGCGGTACGAGGACCTCGAGGCGACGGCCCACCTGTCGGGCGACTCGATCGTGATCGACTCGCTCGCGGTGAGGAGCGGGGAGGGAAGCCTCCGCGCGACCGGCGGGCTCCGGCTGGGCCAGCTCACCAAGCCCACCCTGGACCTGACCCTCCGGGCCCGGCGCTTCCGGGTCATCGATACCCGCCGGTTCCTCACCCTCGACGCCTCCGGCACGGTGGTGCTGACCGGGCCGGTCTTCGGGGCCCACCTGACCGGCCAGGTGACCGCGGACGCCGGCAACCTGCACTTCGCCGACATGCTCACCAAGCGGATCGTGGACCTGGAGAACCCGGGCGACTCGGGGCTCATCGACCTCGACCTGGTCCGCACCGAGCGGCTGGGCGCCAACTTCCAGAGCCGGTTCCTGGACTCGCTCACCATCGACACGCTGCAGATCCAGATGGGCGAGAGCTTCTGGCTCCGCTCCAACGAGGCGAATATCCAGCTCGACGGCAACCTCACGGTCAACAAGCGCCGCGATCTCTACCGCTACGACGGTACCCTCAACGCGGTGCGGGGCAGCTACGCGCTCCGGATCGGCGGGCTGGTGACGCGCGAGTTCACGGTGGAGCGCGGCACGGTGCGCTACTTCGGTACGCCGGACCTGAATGCCAGCCTCGACATCGAGGCGACCCACACCGTCGAGTCGGCCGAGACCAACGAGGAGATCCCGGTGGTGGCGCGCATCACCGGCACCATGCTGCAGCCCCGGCTGGAGCTGTCGAGTCCCATCACCTCCAGCCGCCCGGCGCTCTCCCAGACCGAACTGGTGAGCTACCTGATGTTCGGCCGGCCGACCTTCAGCCTCCAGGGCCAGCAGGGACAGGGGAGCCAGTACGCCGCGGTGCAGACCGGCCTGTCGTACCTGTCCAGCGCACTCTCCAGCGAGATCCAGCGCACCCTCATCAGCGACCTTGGCGTCCCCATCGACTACATCGATATCCGCACCGGCAGCGCCGGCACGGCGGGGATCGCGGGGCAGAGCGGGGCGGCGCAGGTGGCCCAGGTGGCCGCGGGGTGGCAGATCGGCCGCCGCTGGTTCGTCACGCTGGTCGCCGACCTCTGCACCAACGCCCAGCGCTTCTATCCCAGCGCCGAGTTCCGGATGACCCGGCAGCTCCGGTTCAAGACCAGCGTGGAGCCGGCCTATTCCTGCCAGGTGGCGCTCAACCAGCCCGCGCTCTCGGTGAACAAGTACCAGGTCGGCTTCGATGTGCTCTGGGAACGGGAGTACTGACCGGTGACCCGCGCCCTCCTGATCACCAATCCCGCCGCCGCCCGCACCGAGGAAGTCTCGGTGCAGGCCGTGGCGCAGACGCTGCGGCGGGGCGGCTGGAGCGTGGAGCTGCGGGCCACCGGCGGCCCGGGCGACGCGCGGCGCCTGGCCGCGCAGGCGGTGCGGGATGGGCTGGACGTCGTCGCCGTCTTCGGCGGGGACGGGACCACGATGCAGGCCGCCGCCGCGCTGGTGGGCTCCGAGACGGCGCTCGGCGTGATCCCCGGCGGCACCGGCAACCTCCTGGCCGGCAACCTCCGCATCCCCACCCAGCCGGTCCGGGCGGCGCGGGCGCTGGTGCGGGGATTCGTGGCGCCGCTGGATCTCGGGCGGATGGAGCGCGACGACGGGCCGCACTACTTCGCGGTGGCGTGTGGCGCGGGCTACGACGCCCGCGTCATGGCCGAGACCAGCGCGCTCGACAAGCATCGCTGGCGCCTCGGCGCGTACGTGGCCACCACCTTCCGGCTGATGCCGGAACTGCGCATGACCACCCACCTGATCACGGTGGATGGGGTGGAGTATGAGGCCCGCGCCGCGCTGGTGCTGGTGGCCAACTGCGGCGAGGTGATTCCCCCCATCATCAAGCTCCGCCGGGGCATCGCCCCGGACGACGGCCTGCTGGATGTCGTCGTGGTCCGGGCCAAGAACCTGAGCGACAGCATGCGGGTGGTGTGGGAGCTGCTGCGCGGCGGGGGGGACATCGAGGGCGGCTCCGGCCGCATCCAGTACGCCCAGGGTCGCCGCATCCGGGTCGAGACCCACCCGGTGGAACCGGTGCAGCTGGACGGCGAGGCCCATGGGGTCACCCCGTTCACCGCCGAGGTGGTGCCCGGCGCCATCCGGGTGATCCGGCCGGCGAGGGCGCGATGACCTCTCCCCTCGCCGCGCTCGCGCGGGTGGCCCACACCCTGGCCCGCACCGAGGATCTCGAGGCGACCATCTCCGCCGTGGCGGAGGAGGGTCGCCAGGTGTTCGGCGCCCAGCGGGCCGGCGTGTTCCTCCTCGACGAGGCCGGCGGGGTGGTGCCCTTTGCGGCGCCCGGGCTCTCGGCCGGGTATGTCACGGCGCTCCAGGCCCGCTGGCGCGAGATGGCGCCGGCCGCGGCGATCCTCCGGGGCGAAGCGTACTTCGTCCGCGACGCCCGGGACGACCGCGCCAGTCCGATGCATGATCAGGTCGAGGCCGAGGGCTTCGCGGCGCTCGCCGCACTGCCCCTGTCGTACGGGGGGCGTGTCATCGGGTGGATCAGCTTCTACCACGATGCGCCCCGGGATTACGGGGCGGAGGAGCGGGTGCTGGCCTCCGCCTTTGCCGATCAGGCCGCGCTGGCCATCGGGCGCGGGCGGCTGCTGGCCACCGTCTCCCGCGTCAAGCAGGAGTGGCAGGCCGCCTTCGACGGGCTGGGCAGCGGGCTCGCGCTGGTGGACCGGCAAGGGCGGATCGAGCGGGGCAACCGGTTCATGGCCGAGCTCGCCGGTGTGGACGTCACCGCGCTCCGCGGCCTCAAGCTCCCGGCGCTGTTCCAGGGCTGGCCGGCCGACGGCGCCGAACTCCTGACCCTGGCCCAGGCCAGCACCGAGCGGGTGAGCTGCTACCTCGACGGTCCCGGCGGCCGGCACCTCGCCGTCATGGCCACGCCGCGGCCGGAAGGGGGCTTCGTGGTGGGCATCACCGACGTGACCGACGAGGTCAACCTCCGCTCGCGGCTGGTGCAGTCGGAGAAACTGGCGGCGCTGGGCACCCTCGTCTCCGGCGCGGCGCACGAGCTCAACAACCCCCTCGCCGGGATCTCCGCGATGGCGCAGGCCCTGCTCCTGGAGATGCCGCCGGCGGACACCGCCTCCGCGCTGCAGACCATCCGGCTGGAGGCGATGCGGGCCGCGCGGATCGTGGGGGACCTGCTCACCTTTGCCCGGCCCCGGGCGCTGGAACGGCGGGACACGAACCTCAATCAGATCGTCCGGGAGACCTTCTCCGCCACCCCGGCGCTGTCCGATCACGGCGCGGTCTGGACCCTGGGGCTCGATCCCACCCTGCCGGCGGTCAGCGGGGATCCCGAATTGGTCCGCCAGGTGGTCACCAACCTGCTGGTCAACGCCGCCCACGCCATGGCCGAAGGCGCCCGGCGGGAAGCGGTGGTGCGCACCGCCTGGAACGCCGAGTGGGTGACCTTCGAGGTGCTCGACAGCGGACCCGGCGCGCCTCCCGACCAGCTCGCGCGCGTCTTCGAGCCCTTCTTCACCACCAAGGGCCCGGGCCAGGGCACCGGCCTCGGCCTCTCGATTTCTCACGGCATCATCCGCGCCCACGGCGGCGACATCACCGGAGAAAACCGCGAAGGGGGCGGCGCCCGCTTCAGCTTCCGGCTCCCCCGCGACCCGACCCGCATCCCGAGGATTAGCCATGCCTGATTCGGTGCTCCTCATTGACGACGACGTCAGCGTGCTCCGCGCCATCGGCCAGGTCTTCGAGCGGGCGGGGTACGAGGTGGCCCGCGAACTCGATGCCGAGAGCGGCCTGGCGGCCTACGACCGGCTGCACCCCGAAGTGGTGGTACTCGACCTCCACCTCCCGGGCATGGACGGCCTCGAGGCGCTCCGGCGGTTCAAGGAACGGAATGCCGCGGTCATCCTGCTGACCGGCCACGGTGACGTCGCCACCGCGGTGCAGGCCATGCAGCTGGGCGCCGAGAACTTCCTGGCCAAGCCGGTGGACCTCGACCACTTGCTCGCCGCCGTGGCCCGGGTGGCGGACAAGGTGCGGCTCCGCCGCCTGAACGAGTTGCTCCTGCTCCGGGCGCTGCCCGGGGAGGGGCTCGAGTCGCTGGGGGACTCGCCCGAGATGCGGGAGTTCAGCCGCCAGGTGGGGCTGGTCGCCCTGTCGGAGCGCACCCCGGTGCTGCTGCTCGGCGAGACCGGCTCCGGGAAACGCTGGCTGGCGTCCACCATCCACCAGCTCTCTCCCCGGGCCAGCGCTCCCTTCGTGGAAGTCTCCGCCTGGGGGAAGAGCGCCGCCGACGTGGACGCGGAGCTGTTCGGGGCGGAATGGGCCACGGAGCAGGAGGGGCGGGAGCGCCGCGCGGGCCTGGTCGAGACGGCCGCCGGCGGGACGCTCTACTTCGACGAGATCGCCGACCTGCCGGCGGAGCTGCAACCCAAGCTGCTGCGGCTGCTCGAGACCCGCTCGTTCCGCCGGGTGGGCGGTACCCGTGACCTGGCCACCGAGGTGCGGCTCATCACCGCCAGCGCCGCGCCGCTCGAGGTGGCGGTGGAGGCCGGCCGGTTGCGGGAGGACCTGGCCTACCGCCTGAGCGTCATGCCGATCACCATTCCTCCGCTCCGGGACCGCAGCCGGGACGACCGCCTGGCGGTGCTGCTCGCGGTGATGAACGAGCTGCAGCGGGAGGTCACCGCCGCGGCCCAGGCGGTCGGGCCGGAGGCCCTCGAGCGCTTGCTCAATCACACCTGGCCAGGCAACGTGCGGGAGATGCGCAACGTGCTGGAGCGGGCCCTGATCCTGGCCCGGGGGCAGCCGCTCATCGGGCTGGAGCACCTGCCGGGGGAGTTCCGCAACCGGCCCGGCCCCGGCGACCGCCGGCATACACCGATGACCCTGGAGGAGCTGGAGCGGGCGCATATCGAGCGCACCCTCAAGCACCACGGCGGCAACCGCACCCGGGCCGCGCAGGAGCTGGCGATTTCGCGGGCCACGCTCATCAACAAGATCAAGCGCTACGCCATCGCGGGCTGAGGCCGCCCGCCGGAGGAAGGGCCATGCACAAGGAAGACCTGAAGGAAAAGGATGCGATGAGCTGTCGCGCCTGCGGCCGCGAGGAGCGGGCCAGCGAGGGCTATCCCTGCACCAGCTGCGGGACGTTCATCTGCATCATGTGCAGCTTCCGCGGCGTCACCCGCTGCAAGAAGTGCCAGGAGGAGCACCCCGAGGGATGAGCACCACGTCGCTGATCGCGCGGGCCGGGGTGGCGCCCGTCTGTCACGAGCCCAGCCCCCGGGCCGAGCAGATCACCCAGCTGGTGCTGGGGGAGACCGCGCGGGTGCTGGACGCCCAGGGCGACTGGCGCCGGGTGCGGGTGGATCACGACCGCTACGAGGGCTGGGTCCACCTGGGCTACGCCCTCGAGACCGATCACGAGATCGCCCGCGGCTGGCGCGAGAGTGCCACCGCCTGGAGCGAGGGCGCCGTGGTGCGCGCGGAGGATGGCGCCATCGTCCGGCTGCCGCTCCGCGCGCGGGTCGGCCTCGCCCGGACCCGGGTGGACCTGCCGGACGGCCGCCAGGGCGTGGTCATCGCGGGCGAGGTCACCCCGTTCCACCGGGTCATGTCCCGGGCCCGCGCCAGCTCCCCCGAGCTGTGGGCACGGCGCGCCTTTGCCGGCACTTCGTATCAGTGGGGCGGGGTCACGCCGTGGGGGGTGGACTGCTCGGGGCTGGTGCAGACCACCTTCATGGCGCGGGGCATTCCCCTGCCGCGGGACGCCGCGCAGCAGGCGGCGGCCGGCGTGGCCGTCGCCCCCGGGGACCACCGCCCGGGCGACCTGCTGTTCTTCTCCGAACGGGGGGAGCGGATCACTCATGTGGCGTTCGCCGGGCCGGGCGATACCCTGGTGCATTCGACGCTCCGCTGCGGCGGCTTCGTGCTCGAGCCGTGGGGCCCCGGTGCTCCCGCCATGATGCTCCGGGCCCAGCTGGTCGCGGCGCGGAGGGTGGAATGAGCGCCACCCCGGCGCGGCCGCGGCACCTGGTGCTGTTCGACATCGACGGCACCCTCCTGCTGACCGCCGGCGCCGGCCGGCGCGCCATCACGGCCGCGCTGGCGGAGGAGGTCGGCTCCATCGACGCCTTCCACCAGGTCCGGTTCGACGGCAAGACCGACCCCCAGATCGTGGTCGAGCTGCTCACCGCCGCGGGGCATCCGGGGGCCACCGACGACGGCTATGTGCGGGAGCTGTGCCTGCGCTACCTGGGCCGGCTGGAGCGCGAGCTGCAGCACCCGGCCACCGAGACTACCCTGATGCCCGGCGTCGACGCGCTGCTCGATGCCCTGGAGCGGCGCGCCGACGTCCTGCTGGGCCTGCTCACCGGCAACATGCGGGAAGGCGCGGCGCTCAAGCTGGCCTCCGCCGGGATCGAGCCCGCCAGGTTCATGGTGGGTGCCTTCGGCTCCGACTCGGCCCACCGCCCCGACCTCCCCGCGATCGCCGCGGAACGGGCCATTCCCCACTTCGGCCGCCGCCCCCACGGGCGTGACGTGGTGATCATCGGTGATACCCCGGCGGACGTCACCTGCGGCCGGGGCATCGCCGCCCGCGCCATCGGCGTCGCGACGGGGGCCTACCCGGCGGCGGCGCTGGCTGATGCGGGGGCGCACCGCGCCTTCGCGGACCTGAGCGACACCGCCGCGGTGCTCGAGGCCATCCTTGGCGAATGAACTGGAACTCAAGGCCGTGGTGGAGGACCCCGCCCGGATCCGCGCCGCGCTCACCGCGGCCGGGGCGCGCCGCACCTTCCGCGGCCTGCTGCGCGACCGGCGGCTCGATGCCGGGGGCCGGCTCACCGCCGCCGACACCGTCCTCCGGGTGCGCCGCTGGATCCCGGACGAGGGGCCGGAGTCGGCGCTGGTGGGCTGGAAGGGGCCGGTGAGCGTGAGCCCCGGGGGATACAAGCAGCGGGAGGAGCTGGAGTACGAGGTGGAGGATGGCGCCGCCGCGCTCCAGGTCTTCGCGGCCCTGGGCTACGAGGTGGTGCACGCCATCGACCGCGCGGTCGAGGTCCATGCCCTGGCCGACGGCGTCGCCCGGCTGGAGTGGTATCCGCGGATGGACATCCTGCTGGAGATCGAAGGGACGCCGGCCGCGATCGAGTCGCTCGTGGCGGCGACCGGGCTCCGCCGCGACGCCTGCCTGCCCGACGCACTGGCGCTGTTCGTCAGCCGGTACGAGGCGCGCACCGGGCGGCGCGCCCTGCTGGCGGAGGCGGAACTCGACGGCGAGCCCCCCGGCTGGAGCGGGTGGTGAGCACGGCCATGGAACGCGGCGGCCTCCTGATCCCCGAACTCGGGCCCTCCCTGGGCCGGCTGGTGGCGCCGGTCGCCCAGCCGGGCACCCCGCCGCACTGGATTCCCCTGGACGACATCCGGGTCGCGCTGGTCACCCAGGTCTTCGACCTGGCCGGCGACGCCCGCCGCTGGGCCCGCGAAGGGGACCGCGAACTGGCGCTGGCCACCCTCGACCGCGCGGCGTGGGAGACGGCCTGGCAGGTCGCGGTCGGCGCCGTCGCCCAGCGCGCCGCCCAGGAGATCAGCCGGCGCCTGACGGAGGCGGCCCGCGAGGTGCGGCTCCCGGCCCGGCGTGCCAGCCGGCTGCCCCTCGAACAGCGGGAGATGCTCGCCCTCGCCGGGCGGCTCGGCCGCGGCACGCCCGCGCTCCTCGCCGCCCTGGCCGCGCTCGAACGGGCCGCGCCGCTGGCCCGGAGCGATCGCGCCGGCGGTGACGGCGTGCGCCGGTGGCAGGAGGCGCTGGGGACCACGGCCCGGCGGCTCGAGGCGGCGTGGCTCGCGCTGGAAGATGCCCTGCACGAGGAATGGCGGACCTGGGACGCGGAGTTGCGGGACCTGCTGGCGTGGCGTCGGCCGCGCTGGCCGCTGGTCGCCGCCGGCCTCGCGCTCTTCGGCATCGCCACTTACCTGGGCCTGGTGCTGGGCGGGTACCTGCCCCTGCCCGGCGTACTCCGAGGCTTCGCGGAGGCGGTGTGGGCCCGATGGAGCTGATCGGCGTGGGGATCGACCTGGTGGACATCGCCCGGGTGGAGCGGATGCTGGCCCGCCACGGCGACCGGGTGATCGCCCGGTTCCTGACCGACCGGGAGCGCGCCTACGTGGTGGGCAAGCACCGCCCCGCGATGCATATCGCCGCCCGCATCGCGGCCAAGGAGGCGGCGTACAAGGCGCTGCAGCCGCTCCCGGGGGCGCGGGCGGTGAGCTGGCATCACCTGGAGGTGGAGCGGGAGACGGAGGGACGGCCGTTCCTGGTGCTCAGGGGACTGGCGCGGGACCTGGTGGAGCGCCACGGCCCGCTGGAGATCCAGCTGTCGCTCTCCCACTCCGACGCGACCGCCGGCGCGGTCGCGGTGGTGGTCCGGCCCGCTCCCCGGCCGGCTTAGACCGGGCGCCGGTTCAGCAACAGCCGGAGGGCGCCAGGAATCGCCCGGAGCCGCTCCCACCAACGCGGCGCGAAGGCGAATCGCAGGAAGGCGTCCCGGTCGGCGAGGCTCGCCGGGTGATAGCCGAACCACCAGGGCTTTCGCATCAGGTCCAGCCGGTCGCTCCCCACGAATCGCACCCGGCAGGTCTCGTACAGTCCCCACTCCCCGTGGCTCCGGCCCAGGCCGGATTCCTTTTCCCCCCCGTGCGGCGTCTCCGCCGCCCCGACGTGGGTCGTGGCATCGTTCACCAGCACCGCGCCCGCGTGGATCCGCCGCGCCAGCCGCTCCCCGCGGGCCCGGTCCCCGGTCCAGATGCTGGCGGAGAGCCCGAAGCGGCTGTCGTTGGCGATGCGGATCGCGTCCTCCACGTCCCGCGCCGCGACCACCGGCAGCACCGGCCCGAACACCTCCTCGCGCCAGAGCGGGGCATCGAGCGGCAGGTCGGTCACGACCGTGGGCTCGAAGAACGTGGGCCCGAGGGCCGGGAGCCTCCGGCCACCGGCACGGACCCGCGCCCCGCGGGCCACCGTGGCGGCCAGCTGCCGCTCCAGCTCCCGGACCTGCGACTCGCGAATGAGCGGCCCCACGTCGGTTCCGGGCTCGCGGCCATGCCCGACCCGCAATTCGGCCACCTGGCGCAGCAGCCGCTCCACGAAGGCGTCGTACACCGGCTGTTCCACGATCAGCCGCTTCACCGCGACGCAGGTCTGGCCGCCGTTGCTGAACCGCGCCCAGATGGCGCCACTCACCGCCCGTTCGAGGTCGGCATCCGCCAGCACGAGGCAGGGATCGCTGCCGCCGAGCTCGAGGTTGACGGGGATGAAGCGCTCGGCCGCGGCGACCGCGACCTTGCGGCCGGTGGCGCCGCTGCCGGTGAAGAAGATCTTGTCGGCGCCCGCCTCCACCAGCGCCCGGCCCACCTCACCGCCGCCCACCAGCACCGGGCAAAGCTCCGGCGCCACCCCGGCTTCCCGCAGCAGCTCCGCCCCGAGGAGGGCGGTGCGGATGGTGAACTCGCTCGGCTTGAGGATCACGGCGTTGCCTGACAACAGCGCCGGGAGCAGCTCGCCGAAGGGGAGCATCAGCGGGTAGTTCCACGGCGAGATGATCCCGATCACCCCCAGCGGCTCCCAGTGCACCCACCCCCGCCGCCCCCAGAGGGCGACGTTGCCATGGCGCACCCGGCGGGGCCGGAGCAGGCGCGGGCCGTGCCGGAGGTAGTACCGGGCCAGGTCCAGCGTCACGGCGAGCTCGGTCAGCAGCGCCTCGGCCACCGGCTTGCCGTTCTCGCGGGAGATGAGTTCGGCGACCTCCTGCCGCCGCTCGAACAGCAGCCCCTGGAAGCGGCGCAGCACTCGCGCCCGCTCGGCCACGGGACGGGCGGCCCAGCCCGGCTGTGCGGCCCGTGCCCGGCGCACAACCTCCACCACCTCTTCCACCGGGGTCACGGGGGTCTCGGCGAAGGTGGTTCCAGTGGCTGGATCAATCGCGGCGAGGGATGTCATGGGGCCAAAGGTAGCATGGCGCCGGGCGGAGTCCGCAGCCGCCGGAAACGACGAACGCCTGCCGTCAGGCAGGCGTTCATGGTCGGGATCGGGGAGGTGATAGGCCGCCCCCTGAGTTTTTATCGGAAACGGACGGTGTGTCCGCCCCCACTCTTCTTCGGCCTATCACTTTGCGGGTGGCACAACTGTGTGCCGCTGAGCCGAGGAGTTCGCACGCGGTGTGCCAAATCCGACCAATCCGCTAATGCGTTGCGCAACAATGCCTTATGAAATTCCGATCCGATTCTGTACCGGCAAAAAGTGCCGGAACAGGAAAATTGTTCCGGCACTATTTGCCGCATGGCGGAAAGAATCTCCGCTCAGGCGTTCGCCTTCTCGAGGTAGGGACCGGGAGGGAGCTGATCGTCCTTGCGGAAGGTCGTCAGGATCACCGTCCCCACGATGACCAGGCAGATACTCACCACCTGCGCGATGGTCAGCGGGCCGAAGAAGCGGTCGTCCTTGGCGCGGAAGATCTCCATGACGAACCGCTCGATACCCGCGAGCACCAGGTATACCCCGAAGAGCCAGCCCATCGGCCGTGGCGCCGTGCGCAGCCGCCACAGGAGCGCGAAGGCGCCGAGCATCAGGACCGCCTCGTAGAGCTGCGTGGGATGGACCGCCAGCACCGTCGCCGGGTCGGTGCCGGGCGCCACCGGCACCCCGAACTGCTGCTGCATGTTGAGCGCGGTGGAGGGCGGGAGCCCCTGGGGAAACTTGACCCCCCAGGGGAGGTCGGTCGGGTGGCCGTAGTCGTCGTTCACGATGAAGCAGCCGATCCGGCCCAGGGCGTAGGCCGCGGCCAGCGCGGGGGCGGTCAGGTGGAGGGTCCAGCGCAGCGGCACCTTGAGGCGCCAGCCGTTGAGCATCACGGCCAGCGAGCCGCCCAGGAACCCGCCGTACCAGACCAGGCCGCCGCGGGAGAAGAGGTCGCCGCCACTCAGCACCCAGTACCAGAGCTTGGCCCCGACGATCCCGCCCACGACGGCCGCCACCGTGATGTCCGCCGCGAACTCCTCGTACAGCCCCCGGCGCCGCAGCTCGACCGTGATCAGCCAGCCCCCCATCAGGAAGCCGACCATCATCATGATCCCGTAGCCGGTGATCTCCAGCGGCCCCACGTGAATGATGAATGGGTAGATGTTCATCGGTGGCTGCTCAGCGGTTCAGGAGAAGGGAGGAGGCCGGGGAAGGGGAGGTCGGCCCGGGCCTCGAGGGTCGGGCCGGCCCGCTCGCCACGGGCCAGGCGGAAGCTGCCGGCGGCGCCGATCATCGCGGCGTTGTCGGTGTTGAGGCGATTGGAGGCGACGACGACCCGGGCCTGGCCCTCGAGCCGCCGCCGCGCCGCCTCCTGCAGCGCCCGGTTGCAGGCGACGCCGCCGCCCAGGACGAGGGTGGTCGCGCCGAGCTGTTCCACCAGAGCTGCGCTCTTGGCCACCAGCACCTCCACCAGCGCGTCCTGGAAGCCCCGCGCCAGGTCGGCGCGGTCCGCCTCGAGATCGGCGCTCGACTGCACCGCCCGGAGCAGCGCCGTCTTGAGGCCGCTGAAGGAAAACGTGAAGCGGTCGGGGCCGTCCTGCCCGAGGGTATCGAGCATCGGCCGCGGGAAGCGGTAGCGGCCGGCGCGGCCGGTGGCCGCCAGCCGTTCAATGGCCGGTCCCCCCGGATACCCCAGACCCAACAGGGTGCCGACCTTGTCGAACGCCTCCCCCGCCGCGTCATCCCGGGTGGTGCCGTGCAGCCGGTAGCTCCCCCAGGCGGTGACCTCGAGCAGCAGGGTATGGCCGCCGCTCACCAGCAGCGCCACGAAGGGCGGGTCCAGGTCGGGAGTCTCGAGCGTCGGGGCAAAGAGGTGACCCTCGAGGTGGTGCACTCCGATCAACGGGATCCCGAGCCGGGCCGCGAGCGTCCGGCCGTACATCACGCCGACGAGGAGCGCGCCCACCAGTCCCGGCCCCGCGGTGACGGCGATGCCATCGACCTCGTCCAGGGTGAGGCCGGCCTCCTCGAGCGCCTGGTCCACCACCGGGCCGATCGTGGTGAGGTGCGCCCGGCTGGCGAGCTCTGGGACCACGCCACCGAAGACCCGGTGAATGTCCTGGGAGAGGATGACGCAGCTGGCCAGCCGGGTCCGGGACCCGTCGCGGCGGAGCACCGCCGCGGAGGTCTCATCGCAGGAAGTCTCGATGGCCAGGAGCGCCGACGGCGGGGTCACCGGGCGGCGGGGAGGGAGTCGGCCGGGGGGCGGTCCACCGCGGCGCCAATGGCGGCGGTGCTGTCGCCGAGCAGGCGCCGGATGAGGGCGCGGTTGACCGGCGACGCCCAGTCATGGGCGCCGATCACCCGCTTCATGATGGTCCCGGTGGTGTCGAGCAGGAAGCTCTCCGGCACCCCGGTGGTCAGGTAGGCCTGCTGGATCGCGCCGGTCCGGTCATGCAGGATATCGAAGGTGAGGCCCAGCTCGCGGGCGAAGGACTGGACGCCCTCGGGGTCGTCCTGGTCGATGCTCACCGCGGCGATGCGGAAGCCGCGGGTGGCGAGCGAGTCATACAGCCGCTGCATCGCCGGCATTTCCACCTTGCAGGGGACGCACCAGGTGGCCCAGATGTTGACCAGGGTGACATGCCCGCGATAATGCGCCCGGATGGACAGGCTGTCCCCCGTCCCCAGGTCCAGCACCCGGTAGTCGGGCGCCTTGCGTCCCACGGCGACCGGATCCACCTCGGGCCCGTACCGCACCAGCGCCGCGCCCCCGATCACCAGCCCGCCGATCACCGCCAGGACCAGCACCCACTGCTTCGACATCGCTTACGCCCTTTCCATGCAACGCCGCTGGAGCGCCGCGACGGCGGCGCCGATGTCCTGCTGGCCGAAGACGGCGGTGCCGGCGACGAAGGTATCGGCGCCCGCGGCCCACGCCTCCCCGATGGTCTCCACCGTGATCCCGCCGTCCACCTCCAGCGCGGCCGGGGAGCCGGCCCGGTCCAGCAGGGCCCGCGCCCGCCGGATCTTGCCGGTGGTGGCGGGGAGGTACGACTGCCCGCCGAAGCCTGGATTCACGCTCATGAGGAGCAGCAGGTCGAGCTCGGGCACGACCTCCTCCACCAACGCCAGCGGGCTCGCGGGGTTGAGCGAGAGCCCGGCCCGCATGCCGCGCTCACGGATGGCGGCGAGGTGGCGCTGCACGTGCACCGTCGCCTCGGGATGGAAGGTGAAGACGCTCACCCCGAGGTCGGCGTATTCCGCGATGTACTGCTCCGGCTCCACCACCATGAGGTGCACGTCGAGCGGGGCGTCGGTGAACCGCCGCAGCGCGCGGATCAGGGGCGCGCCGAAGGTCAGGTTGGGCACGAAGCGCCCGTCCATCACGTCCACGTGCAGCCACTCGGCGCCGCCGGCCAGCGCGGCCTCCACCTGTTCCCGGAGCCGCCCCAGGTCGGAGGAGAGGAGGCTCGGGGCGATGCGCGCCAGCTTCACGATCCGCTCCTGGTCACCACGAGTTCCATGACGGCGCCCCGCGGGCTCCGGGTCCCGCCCGGGGGACGCTGCTCGATGACGATGCCCACCGGCTGGCCCGGCACGACCCGGCCGCCCACCCGTCCCACGGTGAGCCCGGAGGCGGCGATGAGGTCCCGCGCCTCCGCCAGCGGCCGGCCGACCACGGACGGCACGGTAAGCTCGGCCGGTCCGGAGCTGATGACAAGGTCGATGGCGGTGCGCGCCGGCCGCCCCACGCCGGGGCCGGGCCGGGACTGCACCACGATCCCCGCCTCCCCGGAGGCGGGCAGGGTATCGAGCCGCCCCACCACGAAGCCGGCCGCCTTGAGCACCCGCTCGGCCAGGGCGCGCGGAAAGCCGGCGACGTCGGGGACCGGCACGTCCGGCGGTCCCTCGCTGAGCACCAGCGCCACCGAGGCGTTGGGCGCCAGCACCACCCCCGGGGGCGGATCCTGCCAGATCACAGCTCCGCGCGGGGCGACGGGATCGGTCTGCTGGTCCTCGACCCGCACCCGGAATCCCTGCTTCTCCAGCGTGGCCCGGGCCTCGGTGGCGCCGACGTCCAGCACCCGCGGCACGGCGTGATCCTTGGAGAAGATCGGGGCGGGGAAGAGGGCGAACATCGTGACCAGGTAGCCCAGCCCGAAGGCCACCGCGACGACCAGCGCCTGCACCCGCAGCCGGCGGCCCGCGATGGTGGAGAAGAACCGCTGGGGCGCGGCCGCGCCCGAGGGACGCTTGAGCACCATCAGGACACCCGCCGCAGCCGGGCGGCGAAGGCGCCGTCGGTCCCGGTCCGCTGGGGCAGCAGCACCAGGTCCCCGGCCGGGGAGAGCAGCCCCTCGGGCATCGCCGCGGGGTCGCGCCGGAAGTGGGTGTGCCGTGCCAGGAATCCGTTCACCTGCGCCTCATTCTCCTCGGGTTCGAGTGAGCACGTGGCATAAACTAACCATCCCCCCGGCCGGACGACGGGCGCCACCGCGTCAAGCAGCCGGGCCTGCTCCCCGGCCAGCCGCGCGAGCGCGTCGGGCCCGACCCGCCAGCGCGCCTCCGGATGCCGGGCCAGGGTGCCGGTCCCGAGGCAGGGGGCATCAAGCAGGACGAGGTCGGCGGCGCGGCAAGGGGGAGCCAGCGCCGACGCGACCACCACCCGCTCCCGGCCGCTGCCGGCGCGGCGCAGGTTCTCCACCAGCCGCCGGGCCCGCGAGAGCCGCAGCTCCCCGGCCAGCACCCGTCCGGCCACCCGGCCCAGCGCAATCGTCTTCCCGCCGGGGGCGGCGCAGGCATCGTACACCAGCGCCCCTGGGGGGCAATCGGCGAAACGGGCGACGAGCGCCTGGGCCGCATCCTGCACGATGAACGCGCCCTCGATGAACCCGGGCAGGTCGGCGGGCCGGCACGGCTCGACGATCAGCCCCGCCTCGTGCGGGGCGCGGGACACACCGACTCCCCCGGACCAGAGCAGTCGCTGCAGCGTCTCGAGCGGCAGCCGCGCCGGCTGGAGGACGAGCGAGGGCCGGCGGTTGTTCCACTCGAGCAGGGCGCGGGTCTCCTCCGCGCCGAAGCGCGCCAGCCAGCGGCGTACCAGCCATTCGGGGTGGGAGCAGCTGCTGGCGAGGTGCGCCGCGGGGTCCAGTTCCGCCGCGGGTGGGGCGGCCCTCCCGCCGACGCCGCGGAGCACCGCGTTGGTGAACCGGGCCGCGCGCTCCCCGCCGGTAGCGCGGGCCAGTTCCACGGTGGTGGAGACCGCCGCATGCAGCGGCACCCGATCGAGGGCCGTGAGCTGGTACGCGCCGAGGCGGAGCACGTCGCGCAGCTCTGGCGCGACCGAACTCCAGCCCCGGTGGACCAGCGGCTGCAGCCGGGCGTCGAGATCGGTGCGGCGCCGCAGCACTCCGGCGGCCAGCTCATGGGCCAGGCGGCGGTCGGCGTCCTCCAGGGCGCCGATGGAACGGTCCAGCGCCTGATCGAAGGGGACCCCGGCATCCACCGCGCGCAGGATATCGTACGCCGCCCGCCGGGCCGGGAGGCCGGCGGGGCTGACGCTGGTCATCCCGCCATCCCGGTGGTCGGGCTGGAGGGCACGGCAACCTCCCGGCGGGGCATGCGGCCGGCCAGGTAGGCCAGCCGCCCGGCCGCTACCGCGTGGCGCATGGCTGCGGCCATCGTGGCCGGGTGGCTCGCCTCCGCGATGGCGGTGTTCATCAGGATGCCGTCCACCCCCTGCTCCATCGTGACGCAGGCGTCGGACGCGGTACCCACGCCGGCGTCCACCAGCACCGGGACGCGGAGCCGCCGCTTGATCGTGCGGATGCTGTACGGGTTGAGCAGCCCCAATCCGCTTCCGATGGGGGAGGCCAGCGGCATGACGGCGGCGGCCCCCGCCTCCTCGAGCCGGAGCGCCATGATGAGGTCATCGTTGGTATAGGCCATCACCTGGAAGCCTTCCCGGGCGAGGGTCCGGGTGGCGGCGAGCAACCCGTCGGTGTCCGGCAGCAGCGTCTCCTTGTCGCCGATGACCTCGAGCTTGATGAACTCGTTGAATCCCGCCTCCCGCGCCAGCCTGGCATAGCGGATCGCTTCGTCGGCGGTGTAGCAGCCGGCGGTGTTCGCCAGCAGGAAGAACCGCTTCGGATCGAGGTGATGGAGCACCCCCTCCTCTTTGCTCCGGTCGAGGTCCACCCGCCGCACCGCGACGGTGACGACCTCCGCCCCCGAGGCCGTGATCGCGGCGAGCATCTCGGCGTTGCTGCGGTACTTCCCGGTGCCGACCAGCAGCCGTGAGCGAAAGGTCTGGCCACCCACCACGAGGGGGGTGTCCTGCATCGTGGCGTCCGGAGTCACGGTCGTGCTCATCTGCCAGCTCCCATCATCGAAAACGCGCCCGGGCGGGGGCTCAGCCCCCGCCCACGAAGTGCACCAGTTCCACCGTGTCGCCGTCCCGGAGGGTGACCTCCTGGTGCCGGGGGCGGCGGATGATCTCCCGATTGACCTCCACCACCACCATGCGGGCGTCGAGGCCGAGGTGGGCGAGCAGCCCCGCGACGGTGGCGGGGGCGGGGACGCTGCGCGGGTCCCCGTTCACGACCAGCCTGAGCTGGCTCACGCCGCCTCCAGCCATGGGGCGAGCAGCGCCAGCGTGGCCGAGCCCGGATCGGCGGCGTCCCAGAGGCTCGAGATGCTCGCGACGCCCCAGGCGCCCGCCGCCCGCAGGGCGGCGGCCCGCTCCGCGGTAACCCCGCCGATGGCGATCACCGGCAGCTTCCCACCGGCAACGGCGCGGAGCGCCTCCGTCCCGAGCCCCGGCCGACCGGGGTGGGACGGGCTCTCGAAGATATTGCCCAGCAGGAGACAGTCCGCGCCGGCGGCGGTGGCCTCGCGCGCCGCCTCGGCGCTGTGCACCGAGACGCCGATCCACCCCTCCCAGCCGGCGCCGAGCACCGTGCGCGCCTCGGCCGGCGCCAGCTCCCCCCGGCCCAGTTGCACGCCCTGGGCGCCGACCAGCGCCGCCACGTCCGCCCGGCCATTCACGAACAGCGCGCACTCGGCGGCGGCGGCGATCGGGGCGAGGGTGGCGGCGCGGGCGAGCAGCTCGCGGCCGGAGAGTTCCCGGGCGCGGACGTGGATGGCGAGGGCGGGGCCGGCGCTGTCGGCCATGCGCGCGGCGCGGTCCGCCAGGTCGGCGCGGGAGAGAATCCGGGCGTCGGTGATCGCGTGGAGCCGGGGCAGCGGCCTCATGTGAAGCGCTGGCCCGCGGCGATGCCCCGGCCGCGGACCCAGGCCTCCACCGGCATGCGCTTCTTGCCGGCGGGCTGAACTTCGCAGACTTCCAGCGCGCCGACCTGGGCGGCAATCTGCAGCGTGGTCCCGGTGGTGAGCACGGTCCCGGGATCGCCGCCGGCGTTGGCCACCCGCCCGCCGAAGAGCTTCACCTCCTGGCCGTCCAGCAGCGCCCAGGCCCCCGGGTCGGGGTCGAAGGCCCGCACCACCCGGGCGAGGGTGGCGCCATCGCGCCCCCAGTCGAGCCGGGTGTGGCCGCGATGCACCTTCGGCGCGAGTGTCGCGCGGGCGTGGTCCTGGGGCGTGGCCCGGGCCTCACCCGCCTCGAGCACGGTGAGCGCCTCCACCAAAGCCGCCGCGCCCAGTTCGGCCAGCCGCTCGGTGAGCTCCGCGCCGGTCTCATCGGCGGCGACCTCGGTCTCGATCTGGTGGTACACCGGACCGCTGTCGAGCCCCGCCTCCATCTGCATGATGGAGACCCCGGTGGTCTCGTTGCCGTTCAGGATGGCCCACTGGATCGGCGCCGCGCCGCGCAGTGCGGGCAGGAGCGAGGCGTGCACGTTGATCATCCCCAGCCGGGGAATCGCGAGGATCTCGGGCTTGAGGATGTGGCCGTACGCGACCACGACGCCGAGGTCGGCGCCGAGGGCGGCGAGGTCCGTGGCGAAGTCGCCGACGGGGCGTTCCGGCTGGAGGACGGGGATGCCTTCCTCCAGCGCCGCGACCTTCACCGGCGGGGGCACCAGCTGGCTCCGGGAGCGGCCCTGCGGGCGATCGGGCTGGGAAACCACCGCCTGCACATCGAAGCCTTCCTCGAGCAGCGCCCGGAGCGACGGGACCGCGAACGCGGGGGTGCCGAAGAAGACGATGCGCATCAGCTGGAGCCGGCGGGAGCGGCCCGCACCGGGCGGGTGTGGCCCGGGTCGTCGGCGTGTTCCTTCTTCCAGCGCGCCAGCAGCCGCTTCCGCTTGAGCAGGCTCAGGTGGTCGAGGAACAGGATACCGTCGAGGTGGTCGATCTCGTGCTGCACTGCGCGGGCGGGGAGCCCGGTCAGCTCCCGGCGCCAGGGGTGGCCCTGCTCGTCCAGCGCCTCCACCACCACCCGGTCGGGCCGGGTCACGTCGCCATAGAGCTCGGGAATCGAGAGGCAGCCTTCCTCGCCGGTCTCCTTCCCTGACGCCTCCACGATCTTCGGATTGATCAGCACCAGCCGCGCATCCTCGGCGTCCACCACCGCGATGCGGGTGGCCACCCCCACCTGGTTGGCGGCGAGGCCCACCCCCTTGGCGGCGTACATGGTCTCGAACAGGTCGGCGATGAATCGCCGCACCCCGTCGTCCACCACGGCCACCGGCTTGCTGGCCTCCCGGAGCACCGGGGAGCCGAGGAGGTGCAGGTCCAGCAGGCTCATCCCTGCGCTCCCGGGCCGGCGGCGTGATCGCCCACCTTGATGATCCGGGCGCGGTCCACCACCACCGAGGCGGTGCCGCTCTCGACCGTGACCCGGTCTTCCTTGATGTCCTTCACCTTGCCCAGCAGTCCGCCCACGGTCACGATCTCGTCCCCCTTCTTCAGGGCCTTCAGCAGGTCCTCGTGCTTCTTCCGCGCCTGCTGCTGCGGCCGGAGGATGAGGAAGTAGAAGATCAGGCCGATGGCGCCGATCTGGAGCAGGAGCATGGTCAGGCCGGCGGACGAGTCGTTGGCCGGGGCCATCAGGGCCAGCAGGGAAAGCGTCACGGTTCTCCTCGATGGTGATAGCGCTCCAGCCAGTCGCGGCGGAAGCGGTCAAACGTGCCTTGCCGGATCGCGACGCGCGACTGCTCGCCGAGCCGGACCAGGAAACGGATATTGTGGATCGACACCAGCCGGAGGCCCAGCATCTCCTCCGCCATGAACAGGTGCCGAAGGTAGGCGCGCGGGAAGCGGGTGCAGGTCTCGCAGTCGCACGCCGGGTCCAGCGGCTCCTCGCTCAGCTTGAGGTGCGCCGCGCGGATGTTCACCTTCCCGGTGCTGGTCCAGGCGCTCCCGTGGCGGCCGTTCCGGGTGGCCGCCACGCAGTCGAACAGGTCCACGCCCCGCGCGATCCCCTCCAGCAGATCGTCCGGAAATCCGACGCCCATAAGATAACGCGGGGCCTCCACCGGCAGGATCGGCGCCAACCCCTCCAGCACCCGGTGCATCACCGGCTTGGGCTCCCCCACCGAGAGCCCGCCGATCGCGATCCCGGTCCAGGGGCCGCGCGCCAGGATCCCCTCAAGGGAGCGGAGCCGGAGGTCGGCGTGGGTCCCGCCCTGCACGATGGGCCAGAGGGTCTGGGCACTCGGCGACTCGGAGGTCAATTGCAGGTGCCGCGCGCGACAGCGGTCCAGCCAGCGGAGGGTCCGTTCCATCCCCTCCTCCGCCAGGGCCCAGTCGGCCTGGCCCGGCACCACGTGGTCGAACGCCATCGCGACATCGGCGCCCAGCGCCCACTGGATTTCCATGGAGGATTCCGGCGTGAGCGTCCGCCGGGAGCCATCGAGGTGGCTCACGAATTCGACGCCCTGCTCCCCGATGCTCCGGAGGCCCTCGAGCGAGAAGACCTGGAAGCCGCCGGAGTCGGTGAGCATCGGCCGCTCCCAGGTGGAGAAGCGGTGCAGCCCCCCCACCGCCGCGATCACCGATTCGCCGGGCCGGAGGTGCAGGTGGTAGGTGTTCCCCAGGATGATCTGTGCGCCCGCCCGGCGGACCTCCTCCGGATGGAGGCCGCGGACCGCGCCGTGGGTGCCCACCGGCATGAACGCGGGTGTCTCCACCGTGCCGTGCGGCAGGTGCAGCGTGCCGGCGCGCGCCAGCCCCTCGGTGGCCGCGACGCGGAACTCGAACACCTAGCGGCCCAGGATCCGGTCCACCTGCTGCCGGTGGACCAGGTCATGACCCGCGGTGATGCGCAGGTTGAGCTCGGCGCTCACCGCGCCGCGCTCGGTGTGATGCCCGATCCGGTGCCACTGTTCGGGCGTGATCCGGGACCAGTGCCGCAGGTTCACCTCGCGCAGGGTGGCGAAGTCGGCGAGCGCCGTCTCCGGATCCCGGTGCAGGTAGTCGAACTCGGTGGCCCAGCGGTCCTGGTCGAACCCCTGGAGCGGCGGCTCCAGGTCCCCGACGATGAACCGGGAGCGCACGCCCACGACCATCTCGGCGTCCGCGAGGTGGGCCAGCACGGCCCCGACCGACCACTTCCCCGGCGCCTCCGGTTCCATCAGGCGCCGCCGTGGCTGCCCCTCGATCCGGGCCGCGAGCCAGTGCGGTGTCTCGGCGAGGACTTCGAGCGGCAGCCGGTCCCCCAGCAGGTCAAGCAGTGCGCGCACCACCTGCCTGGCGTTAGCCTGGGCGGCGCCGCGGGGATTGGAATAGATGCTCATCACGCCTCAGAGTAGAACCATGGCATCGCCATAGGAGTAGAACCGGTACCGTGCGGCCACCGCGTGCCGGTAGGCGGCGAGGACCAGGTCGTAGCCCCCGAACGCCGCCACCAGCATGAGCAGCGTGGAGCGGGGGAGGTGAAAGTTGGTGAGGAGGCGATCCACCACCCGGAAGCGGTAGCCCGGCGTGATCAGCAGCGACGTCTCGCCCATCCCGGCGCGGACGCCGCCCGCCTCCGTGGCCGCGCTTTCCAGCGCCCGCACCACCGTCGTGCCCACCGCCCAGAGCCGTCCGCCCCGGGCCCGGAGCCGCTCCACCGCCTCCGCCGTCGCCTCGGGAATCTCGAACCGCTCCCGGTGCATCGGGTGCGTCGCGGGATCCTCCACCTCCACCGGCTTGAAGGTCCCCGGCCCCACCTCGAGATCGATCCGGGCGATCTCCACCCCGCCCGCCGCCAGCCGCTCCAGCAGCGCCGG
>JAEUJI010000176.1 GCA_016794805.1 Gemmatimonadota bacterium | reverse complement strand
ACGTTGTCCCGGTGCGCCGTCTGCTCCGCCAGCCGCGCGGGCAGCTCGCGCAGCGGGATCAGGTGGCGCCCCTCCAGAGGGACGATCTCGAACTCATGTGGTTCCCGGACGTCCAGATCGAGCGGCCCCACCCCGCCGCCGCGCGCTGCCAGCAATTCCTTCGGGGAGATCTCCATCTCGGGGTGCCCGCCCACCCCCCCGATGCCGCAGAAGGCCTCGTAGTCGATCAGGGCCGTGACGGTCGGCGCGGGACCGAAGACCGGGCAGTCCGGGTCCTTCCTGAGTGCCAGCTCCCGAAAGCGGAGCCGGAGGGCATCGAACAGCACCAGGCGGCCCACGAGCGAATCACCCACGCCGAGCAGGAGCTTGATGGCTTCCAGCGCCTGGAGGCTCCCGATGATCCCGGGCAGGACGCCGAGCACGCCCCCCTCGGCGCAACTCGGCACCAGGCCGGGCGGCGGGGGCTCGCTATAAAGGCAGCGATAGCAGGGTCCGCGCTTCGCGTCGAAGACCGAGACCTGGCCCTCGAAGCGAAAGATGCTGCCGTACACCAGCGGCTTGCCCAGCAGCACGCAAGCATCGTTGACGAGATAGCGGGTGGGAAAGTTGTCGCTCCCATCCACGACCAGGTCGTACCGGCGCAGGATTTCGAGCGCATTGGCGGAACTGAGCCGGTCCGCGACCGGCTCCACCCGCACGTGCGGGTTGAGGTCGTGGAGCCGTTCCACCGCCGACTCGAGCTTGGGACGGCCCAGGGCCGCGGTGCCATGCAGGATCTGGCGCTGGAGGTTGGTTACGTCCACCAGGTCGAACTCCACCAGCCCGATGGTGCCCACCCCGGCGGCCGCGAGGTAGAGTGCCGCCGGCGACCCCAGGCCGCCCGCCCCGACGAGCAGCACCCGGGCCCCCTTGAGGCGACGCTGGCCCTCGACGCCGACTTCCGGCAGGAGGAGGTGCCGCGAGTAACGCAGCACCTCCTCGTGAGCGAGGTGAGGGAGGGTCATGGGGGAAAGATAACGCCCGGCCAACCTGGGCCGGGCGCAGGGGGCGGCGGGTGCCGCCGGGACTCAGGCAACCGGAGCGATCGTCACCAGTTCCTGGACCTGGGTTTCGTGCTTCATCAGGTCGGCGAGGGTGATGCTGCCGAGCAACTCGTCCACCCGCTGCTGCAGCGCCTGCCAGACCGGGCGGATGCTGCAGCCGCTTCCCGGGGCACAGCGATCTTCGTCCACCGGATGAGTGGCGCAGTTCATCTCGAAGGTCTGGTGCTCGGAGGCGGTCATGATGTCGCGCATCGTGATCGCGCCCGGGTCCCGGGCGAGGTGATAGCCGCCCTTGGCGCCCCGCACGCTCTCCACGAGTCCGGCACGGCGCAGACGAAGCAGGATCTGTTCGACGTAGTCCCCGGGGAGACGCTCCTGCTCGGCGATCTCGCGGGCAGCCACCGATCCGTTCCCCGCCTGGCCGCGCCGCGCCAGGTGAATGGAGATGATCAGGCTGTACTCAGTCCAGGTTGTGATCCTCATAGGCGGAACAATATGCCGTGAATTCCGGGGGGTGCAAGCGGATTTCGGTGAAGGACGGATAAAGCGTCATTCATGAACTACCCCCCGCCCCGGCTCACCCGCCGCCGGGGAGCCCGACGCCGCCGGGCACGCCAATCTCGGTCATGGCGCGGAGGTCGAGGACCTCTTCCAGCTCGGCCCCGGCGAGGAGCCCCTTCCTGACCACCAGTTCCTTCACCGTGAGGCCGGTGGCAATGGCCTCCTTGGCCAGCTTGGCGGATTCCGCGTAGCCGAGCTTGGGCGCGAGCGCGGTCACCAGCGCGGGACTGCGTTCCAGCCAGTAGGCGCAGAGCTTCTCATCCGCCTCGATCCCCGCGATGCAGCGCTCCACCAGCACCCGGGTGGCGTTGCCGACGATGGTCAGCCCGAACACGATGTTGTGGGTCATGACGGGCATCATGACGTTCAGCTCGAGCTGGCCCGCCTCGGCGGCCAGGGCCACGGTGGTGTCCAGCCCGAGGGCCTGGAAGCAGACCTGGTTGACCATCTCCGCGATGGACGGATTCACCTTGCCCGGCATGATGCTCGACCCGGGCTGCACTGCCGGCAGGAGGATCTCCGCCAGTCCGGTGCGCGGGCCCGAGGCCAGCAGCCGGAGGTCGTTGGCCATCTTGTTGAGGTCGAGCACCCAGGCGCGGAAGACGCCGCTGAACGTGGCGATGTCGCCCATCGACTGCATGAGCTGGATGCGGTCCTCCCCCTCGCGGAGTTCGAGGCCGCTCACCTGCCGCAGGTACTTCACCATCAGGGCTGGGTACGCGGGCTCGGCATTGAGGCCGGTGCCGACGGCCGTGCCGCCGATCCCGAGCGCCCGCAGCCAGTCGGCGGCTTGGGCGAGCTTCTGCCGGTGCCGCCCGACAGTGTGACCGTAGGCGGCGAACTCCTGGCCCAGCCGGATCGGGGTGGCATCCTGCAGGTGCGTGCGCCCCGACTTGATGACATGGTCGAACTCCCGCCCCTTTGCGAGGAACGCCTCGCCGAGGGCGTCCATGGCGCGCAGCAGCGCCGGGAGCGTCGCAAGCGCCGCGAGGCGCATGGCGGTGGGGATCACGTCATTGGTGCTCTGGGCCATGTTGACGTGGTCGTTGGGGTGCACCGGCTGGTACGCTCCCCGCTTGCCGCCCAGCAGTTCATTGGCCCGGTTGGCGAGGACCTCGTTGCAGTTCATGTTATGGCTGGTGCCGGCGCCCGCCTGGTACACGTCCACGATGAACTGGTCCCGGTGCTGCCCCGCGAGGATCTCGTCGGCGGCGGCCACGATGGCGTCGGCGAGGCGCCCTTCGAGGCGGCCGGTCTCCTTGTGGGTGAGCGCGGCGGAGCGCTTGATCCACACCACCGCGTCCACGAAGGCCGGGAGCGGGCGGAGGCCGGAGATGGGGAAATTCTCGGCGGCACGGACAGTCTGGATGCCGTACAGCGCCTCGCTGGGCACGGACTTCTCGCCAAGCGGGTCTTTCTCGATGCGGGTAGTCATGATGGCGTCAGGCAGCAGGGATCGGAGCAACGAAGGGAGACGGGATGCCAGCAAATTGTACTTCCTTGACTCCGGAAAGGCGAGGCGACGGTCACGCCGGTCGCGATCGTCCCGCCCGCGCCACCGCGTCCCTGAGCGGGCGGATGCCGAAGCGGTGCACCGCCAGCCCGACGCCGAGCAGCGCGCCCGCGCCCACCGAGTAGAAGCGCCAGGCGAGGAGCAGCGACGCGCCGCCACCCAGATCCCCGGCCGCCCCACCCAGAAAGGCGAGATCCACCGCGCCGGCGCCGGCCGGGGTCGGGAGCAGCAGCTGGCTGTAGAGCAGCACGAAGCTCCCGACCAGCAGCACGCCGAAGGGGGGATGTTCCGGCAGCGTGAGCGCCAGGACGGGCAGCATGAGGGTCCGTCCCGCCACGTTCACGAGGGACGTGGGAATGCCCACCGCGACCGGCCACCACGGGAGGGTACGCCACACGGGCCGCACCCGGTGGAGCCCCCGGTCCGGCTCCCGGAGCGCTGCCCTGCGCCAGCGCCAGGCCGCGACCCAGACCAGCAGGGTTACCCCGATGACGGCCACCAGCCAGGGCCACCCGCCCGCCAGCTGCCGCTGCAGCTGGGGCGCGACGTGCCGCCACCAGTCCGGGGCGTAGCGCCAGAACAGCCACCCGCCGAAGAGGAACACCACCGGGTAGGCGACGACCACCTCGAACCCGATCGCGAGGAAGCAGAGCCGGGGCGCCACGCCAGCCTGGAGCAGCCCGGCGAGCCGCGAGATCTCGCCGCCGAAGCGCATCGGGGTAAGGCCCGCCCCCGCGTCTCCCCAGGCATTCAACTCGAGCGCGCGCCAGAAGCCGAGGTCGCCCCCGACGCCGCGGACGTACGCGCGGATGCGGAGCGCGCGGGCGCCGAGATCCACGACGAACAGGAGCAGGCAGATCACATGTGCCTGCAGCGGCGTCAGGGTCACCCCGGGCTCTCGGCCAGCACCCGCCGGTACACGTCGGTGATCCCGTCAAAGGCGGCCCGCCAGGTGTGGTGCCGTTCCGCGTACGCCCGGGCCACGGTGCCGAGCACCTGACGGTCGCCCCGGAGCAGGGTGAGCGCGGCCTCCGCGCAGGCCCCGACATCCCCTTCGGCATACAGGGCCCCCGCCCCGGAGGCCCGCACCCGGTCCGCGACGCCGCCGGCGTCCACCGAGAGCACCGGGGTGCCCGTCGCCATGGCCTCGAGGGCGCTCAGCCCGAAGCTCTCGGCCGGCCCCGGCGCCACGCAGATCTCGGCGGCCGCCAGCAGCCGGGCCACCTCCTGCCGGTCCCGGACGTAGTCCACGAAGCGCACCTGCAGCCCCTCCGCCAGCGCCCGCAGCCGGGCCGCCCGGGGACCGGCGCCCACGAGTACCAGCCAGGCGTCGGTGCGGCGCTCCACCTCCGACCAGGCGTAGATCACCGTCTCGATCTGCTTCTCCTCCGCGAACCGGCCGAGGTACATGGCGAGGGGGGCGTCGGGAAGCTGGTACCGCCGGCGGGTTTCGCTGGCGACCGCGCGCTGTTCCGGATGGAAGCAGGCGAGGTCCACGCCGAGCACCACCCGATGCACCCGCTCGACCCCCGCAAGCTCCAGTTCCCGGGCGACGCTTTCGCTCGCCACGAGCACGGCACGGTACAGGCGGCCGAGGCGCCTGACGTAGCGCCAGGCGGCGCGCTGGAGCGCCGCCCGGGAGCCGCCGGCATCGGCGCGGGGGTTCACGATCCGGGGAAAGTGGGTGTGATAGAACCAGACCAGGGGCGCCCCAAGCTGACGATTGGCGCGGCGGGTGATCCATGGCACCAGCCAGGGGCTCCCGACCTCGATGATGTCGGGACGCTCGTGTTCCAGGATCCGGCGGGTGGTGCGGGT
Source organism: Gemmatimonadota bacterium (assembly GCA_016794805.1). GTDB lineage: Bacteria > Gemmatimonadota > Gemmatimonadetes > Gemmatimonadales > GWC2-71-9 > JADJOM01. The sequence continues at coordinate 21,110 of JAEUJI010000176.1, read as the reverse complement.
CGCGAGGAGAAACCGATAGGACTGGTCGAACGGGATCTTCGGGCCCTTGAGCCGATAGCAGCGGACCCCGCCGGCCTCGGCGAGCCCGTCGTACGGACCGGGGATCACCAGGATCTGGCGCAGCGCGGGATGCGCCTGCACATACGCGGCCTTGGCCAGCAGGTACGTCCGGATCCCGCCGGTGGCCTCGCCGAAGTACTTGGTGATATCAAGGACGGTGAGCGCGCCCGGGCGGGCCAGCGGCGGGGGGAAGGCGGTGCGGGAAAGGTCGAGCGCGGGGTCGCCGTCGGGAATGAACGAGGGCACGACGGCCCGATCAGTCAGAACAGTCACCGAGCGGATACACCGTGCCGCAGTTGGCACAGGGATTCTTGCAGCCCCAGGGCCGGACCGTCACCGGGAAGCCGCAGCGGTTGCAGGGTGGGGACACGGCGGCTCGACGGCTGGGCGGCTCAGGCAGGGGCGCACCCGAGTCGCCTGTGAGGGAGCCGACCGGCCGGCGGGCCGCCGCGCCGTCATTCATGCCGATAGGCGCCGGTGAGGAAGGGATTCGTCAGCCGCTCGATCCCGACGGTCGTCTCCGGCCCATGCCCGCTGAGGACCCGGGTGGAGTCGGGAAGCGTGAGGAAGACCCGGTGCAGGCTCTGCAGCAGCGTGGCGAAGTCGCCGCCCGGGAGGTCGGTCCGCCCCACGGACCCGCTGAAGAGCACGTCCCCCCCGAGGATCAGGCCGTCGCCCACCAGGCTCACGCTGCCGGGGGAATGACCGGGCGTGTGCCGCACCAGCAGGTGGTGCGTACCCAGGACGAGGTGCTGGCCGTCGGCGAGGGGAAAGTCGGGAGGCGGCGGGGTCTCGAGCTCCAGCCCCATCCAGCGGCCCTGTTCAGGGAGGGCGTCGTACAGCTCCCGGTCGGCGGGATGCAGGTAGACCGGCGCGCCGGTCGCGGCCTTGACCGCGCCCACGCCCATGATGTGATCCACATGCGCGTGGGTGAGCCAGATGGCCTCGAGCGTCAGCCCCCGGCGGCCCAGCTCCGCGAGGAACATTCCCGCGTCCTCGCCGGGGTCCACGAGGACCGCGCCGCGCCGCGCCGGGTCCGCCAGCAGGTAGCAGTTCTGCTCCAGCTGGCCGTTGGGCAGGGTGATGACGTCAAGCGCCGACACTGACCCTGCTCCGCCGGTCCGCGAGATACTTCTCGACGGCGATGGCGGCGGTGGTGGCATCCCCGACGGCGGTCGTGACCTGCCGGGTGAGCTGGGCCCGCAGGTCCCCGGCGGCGAAGAGCCCGGGGATCGAGGTCATCATCCGGTCGTCGGTGATCACGTAGCCGCTGGGATCATGGCGGAAATGCTCGCGAATGAGCCCGGTGTTGGGGCGGAAGCCGATGAACACGAAGCAGGCGGCCGCGGCCACCCTCGACTCGGCCCCGGTCACGGTGTCCTTCAGGCGGAGCGCGGTCACCTCCCGCATGCCGGCCTGTTCCCGCCCCTCGATCTCCAGCACCTGGCGGTTCCAGATGATCTCGATCTTGGGATTGGCAAAGAGCCGCTCCTGCAGCACCCTCGAGGCGCGCAGCTCGTCCCGGCGGTGGATGAGGTACACCTTCGAGGCGTAGCGCGTGAGGTACTCGGCCTCCTCGACCGCGGCATCCCCGCCGCCGACCACGGCAATGGTCTGGTTGCGAAAGAAGGCGCCATCGCACACCGCGCAATAGGAAACGCCGAAGCCGGCGTACTCGGCCTCGCCCGGCACCTCGAGCTTGGTGGGCGTGCCGCCCGCGGTCAGGATGACGGTCGGGGCGGTGTACACGTCCCCCTCAATGGTCTTCACCTCGAAGCTGCCGTCCGGCAGGCGATGGATCCCCTCCACCGTGGCCTGCCGGATCTCGGCGCCGAACTTCTTCGCGTGGGCGGTCATGCGCTCGGCCAGTTCCCGGCCGAGGATGGACTCGAAGCCGGGATAGTCCTCGATCTTCTCGGTGTTGAGCAGCTCGCCGCCCGGCACCCGGGTCTCGAGCACCACGGCCTTGAGCATCCCGCGGCCGGCGTACATGCCGGCGCAGAGCCCCGCGGGGCCGGCGCCGACGATGATGGTATCGAACTGGAAGTCTGTCGTGTTGGTCATGGACGCAATCCACCGGCACTCAGCCGGATTGAGTTGATCCGTAATATAGGGGGGTCCGGGAGGAGTCAGCGGATCAGGCGTCCGCCATCCACCACCAGCGTCTCGCCGGTGACGTAGTCACCGCCCTCGAGCAGGTACAGGATGGCCGCCGTGACGTCCTCGGGGCTGCCGAGCCGCTGGAGCGGCGTGGTCCGGGCCAGGTGGGCCAGGGCGGCCGCGTCCCAGTCCGCCGGGGGGAGCACCGCACCGGGCGCCACGGCGTTCACGGTAATGTCCGGGGCGAGGGCCCGGGCGAGTGTCCGGGTGAGCATCACCACGCCCGCCTTGCTGACGCAGTGGGCCGCGTAGTGGGGCCAGGGCTCGAGGCCGCCCACATCGGCCAGGTTGATGACCCGCCCGCGGGCCTTCCGGAGCCAGGGCAGCGCGCCCTGCACCGTGAAGAACATCGCCCGCAGGTTGAGGTCGTGGACCTGGTCCCACATCTCGACGGTCGTTTCCTCGACCGTCGCGCGGGTCATGATCCCGGCCGAGTTGACCAGCACATCCAGCTGGCCAAAGCTCCCGGCCACGCGGACCGGCAGGTCCCGCGCGGCGGCGGCATCGGAGAGGTCGGCCGGGAAGATCTCCCCGCGCACCCCGAGTTCCTGCAGGGCGTGCACGGTGACCTCGGCCTCATGACGGGAGCGATGGCAGTGGACCCCGACATTCATCCCGCGCCGGCCCAGCGCCAGCGCGATGGCCCGGCCCAGCCGGTGCCCCGCGCCCGTCACCAGCGCGACGCGGGACCCGAGTTCCATCAGATGGCGCCGTTCGTGACGGGCAGGATGTGGCCGGTGATGCCGCTCGAGGCTTCCCCGGCGAGGAACAGCACCGCCGCGATGATCTGCTCCATCTCGACGTAGTGCGCACCGGGGCCGGCGCTCGCGACGTTCTCCGGCGTCCGCACCATCCCGGGCGCGATGGCATTCACCCGCACGCCCGCGGGCCAGAGCTCGGCGGCGAGGCTTTGGGTGAGGGCGGCGACGCCAGCCTTGGCGGCGCTGTACACCGCCATCTGCGCCTGGGGTCGGAAGTAGGCAACCGAGGCGAAGTTGACCACCGCGCCCCGGCTCTCCCCCAGGGGGCCGACCGCCGCGCGGGACATGAGATAGGCGGTCTTGAGATTGATCGCGATCTCGCGGTCGAACCCCTCGACCCCGGTCTTGCCTACCGGCCCGTAGGTGGTGAGGCCGCCGGCGACGTTCACCACGGCATCGAGCCGGCCGAAGTGCTTGAGTGCCGTCTCGACGGCGAGCGCGGCCACATCGGGCTCGGTCAGGTCCCCCGCCGCCGGGCGCGCGTCGATACCCCGGGCCGCGAACTCCTTGACCCGCTCCGCCACACCCACCGCGTTCCGGTCCACCGCCACAACCTTCGCGCCGGCGCCGCCGAAGGCCTCGGCGACCGCGTGCCCGATCTGGCCCGCGCGGCCGACCCCGGTAACGAGGACCGTCTTCCCGCTGAAATCCCACGACGTCGCCATGAATGCTCCCTGGGGGGTTCTCGATGCCCGACTCAACTCACACGGTGCTGGGCAGGTTCCCGGCCTCGGGCCGGCTGGCCTCGAGAGCCGCGAGCCAGGCCACGGGCACCTGCTGGCCGCCGAGGGCGGCGGTGGGTGGCTGCCCCGGCTCGTCGCCGTGCCAGTCGGAGCCGCCTGTCGTACGGAGGCCCAGCGCCCGGGCGTGGTCGGTGAGGCGCGCGCGGAGGTCGGCGTCATGGGTCGGGTGCCGCACCTCGACCGCGTCGAGCCCGTCGGCCTTGAACCCACTGAGCGCCGAGCGGGTGCCCCGCTCCTTGAGGTGCGCCGCGGAGACCACACCGCCCCCCTGGTGCACCAGCGCGGCGACCTCGCGAAAGGCGGGGAGCCGCTTCTCGGAAAAGCCCGGCCGCCCCCACCCGACGTAACGATCGAAGGCGTCCTGCACCGTCCGCGCCGCGCCGACCTTCACCAGCGCCCGGGCCACGTGGGGTCGTCCCACCGCGCCGCCCTGCGCCTCGGCCAGGACGTCCTCCATGGCGATGGCGACGCCCTGGGCCCGGAGCTTCTCGACCATGTCCCCGCCGCGGCGGGTCCGATCCGCCCGGCACCGGACCAGGAACTCCTCCAGCGGTCCCCACCCGACCGGCAGGAAGTAGCCGAGGAGGTGCATCTCCCCCCAGGGCGCCTGCACCGAGAATTCGCAGCCCGGGATCACGCGCAGCCCAAGGGCGTCTCCCGCGGCGAGCGCGGCCGGGACGCCGTCGAGGGTGTCGTGATCGGTGAGCGCGATCGCGGTCAGGCCCGCGGCGGCGGCACGCCGGACAACCTCCTCGGGCGGATGGGCGCCATCGGAGGCCGTCGAGTGCATGTGCAGGTCGACGCCGGGGGTCGGGAGCTGGGGGGTCAGCGTCGGTACTCCGTCTCCGGCGAGGTCCACGACGGCTGCGAGCGCTGGAACAGCTCGAGCAGCTGGAACTCGGAGAGCTCCGCGAGGGCGTCCTCCGGCACCCGCGTCCCGAGCGGCGCGAAGCGCGCAACGCGCACCTCCCCGCCCGCGCGCTGGAAGCGCACGCCGATCTCGTCACGATTGTACTGGGTTACCCGGCCGGTCGGGCTGACGGTCCAGGCCTGGCCTTCGATGGTGATGCTGCGTCGGGGCATGTGGGCCTCAGGGGCGGTAACGACGGTAACGACGGTAGCGAGGGGCGCGACGGCAGGAGTCAGCCGCTCCTGCTACGGCATCTCGTCCGCCGCGTCGGTTGCGGGCGCCGGCACCTCTTCCCAGATGTCCCAGGCGCCGGGTTCGTAGGTCGCCAGCTCGCGCAGCCGGCGCTCCAGCTTCTGTTCCAGGTCGGTGCGGGAGGCGCGGGCGCGATGAGTCAGCTCGGTGCGGCTCTCGCTGAACTCGATATACCTCCCGGGCCCCCGCTGCTGCCGGAAGAGCCAGAGATGCTGCCCCCGGCCGCTGCCCAGCTCGGCGAGCTGCTGCACCGTGCGCAGGTACTCCTCTTCATTGGCCGGAGGCACGGTCACGCGCGAGATCGTCAGTACCCGGGCCATGTCAGCCGGCGTCTTCCGGGAAGGCTTCGAGCATCTGCTTCACGTCGGCGAGGAAGCGGTCGGCGTCGGCGCCGTCCACCACCCGGTGGTCGAACGACATCGTCAGCATGCCCTTGAGCCGTGGCGCGATGCCGTCGGTGCCGTCGGGGAGGGTGACCACCGACGCCCGCTTCTCGATGGTGCCGACCCCCAGGATGGCGACCTGCGGCTGGTTGATGATCGGCAGCCCGGCGTAGCTCCCGAAGACCCCGGGATTGGTAATGGTGAAGGTGCCACGCTGCACGTCATCCGGGCTCAGCTTCTTGGTCCGGGCCCGCTCCCCGAGGTCGTTGATCGCCCGCGCGATCCCCATGAGCGAGAGTTCGTCGGCATGCTTGATCACCGGGACGATCAGCCCCCAGTCGAGCGCCACCGCGATGCCCAGGTTGATGTCCCGGCGGAAGATGGTCGCGTCCTGCGACACCGCCGCGTTGAGGCTCGGGTGCTTCCGCAGGCTCTCGGCGATCGCCTTGGCGATGAATGCCAGGTAGGTCAGGTTCACGCCCCGCTCGGCGTACTCCTTCTTGCGCCGCGCGCGCACCTGCGAGACCCGGGTGTAATCGACCTCGAACAGCGTCTGCACGTGGGCGGAGACCCGCCGCGACATGATCATGTGATCGGCGGTGAGCTTCCGGATCCGGGACCAGGGCTCCACCCGGTCGCCGGGCCAGGCCTCGGTGGCCGGCACGGCATGGGCGGGCGCGGCCGGCTCAGCGGCCCGGCGGCCCGGCGGCTCCACAGCGGGGGCCGGGGCGGGCGGCGCCTCGATGAAGCCGATGATGTCGTTCTTGGTCACCCGTCCCGCGTGCCCGCTCCCGGCCACGCTCGCGATGTCGATGCCGTGCTCCGCGGCGATCTTCCGCACCAGGGGCGTCGACTTCCGGCGCAGCCGGTCTTCGGCGGTCTCGACCCCGCCGGGGGCTGGGGCAGTCCGCGCGGGCGCGGGAGCAGGAGCAGGGGCGGCAGCGGAGGGGCGCGACGGAGCCGGAGCCGCCGGCGCGGGAGGTGCGATTGGCGGCGCCGGCGCGGCGACGGGCGCGGTGGCCGCGGCGGAGGCATCGGTCTCCAGCCGCGCCACCACCGTGTTCACCGCCACGGTCTGGCCCTGCTGCACCAGGATCTCCGCCAGCACCCCGGCGTTGGGCGCCGGAATCTCGGCGTCCACCTTGTCGGTCGAGATCTCGAACATCGGCTCGTCGCGCTTCACCTGATCGCCCACCTGCTTGAGCCACTTCGAGAGAGTCCCCTCGGCGATGGATTCGCCCATCTGGGGCATGATGACGTCAATGCGGGCCATGCGTGGTTTCCCGGGCAGTGCGGTTAGTACGTCGCCAGCCAGCGGCAGGCGGCGACGAGGTCGTCCGTCTGCGGCAGCACGAAATCTTCCAGGGTCGGCGCATAGGGCAGCGGCACGTCATGCGCCGCCACCCGGCGCGCCGGGGCATCCAGCCACTCGAACGCGAGTTCGTTGATGCGGGCGATGATCTCGCCCGCGACCCCACCGGTCCGGGTGTCCTCATGCGCGACCAGCACCCGGCTGGTCTTCCGGACCGACGCGACAATCGCCGCCTCGTCCAGCGGCAGCAGGCTGCGGAGGTCCAGCACCTCCACCGACAGCCCATCCTCCACGGCCAGGCGTTCAGCCGCCTCCAGCGCCTTCCAGACCATCGCGGACCAGGTGACAATGGTGAGGTCGGTACCGCCCCGGGCAATGCGGGCCTGGCCGATCGGGGTCAGGATCTCCTCCCCATCCCCCAGCTCCTCTTTCACCCGGCGATAAAGATACTTGTGCTCGAAGAAGAGTACCGGGTCCTCGTCCCGGATGGCGGCCTTGATCAGGCCCTTGGCGTCCCGGGCCGTCGCCGGGCAGACGATTTTCAGCCCCGGGGTGTGCAGGAACGCCGCCTCGGGGTTCTGGCTGTGAAACGGCCCCCCGCGAACGTAGCCGCCGCTCGGCCCCCGCACCACGAGGGGGGTCCGGAGGCCGGCCCGGTACCGGGCGGTGGCCACGTAGTTGGTCAGCATGTCGTAGGCGCAGGCGATGAAATCGATGAATTGCATCTCGCACACCGGGCGCAGGCCCATGTGGGCCGCGCCGGCCGCCGCGCCGACGATCGCCTGCTCGCTGATCGGGGTGTCGATCACCCGCTCGGCCCCAAACCGGGCCTGCATCCCCTCGGTGACCCGGAACGGACCGCCGAGAGCGCCGATGTCCTCCCCGATGAGGAACACCCGGTCGTCCCGCTCCATCTCCTCCCAGATGCCCTGGCGGATGGCCTCGAGGTAGGTGGTCTCGGTCATCCGGCGGCTCGGCGGTACCACTCGACGGGGGCGGCCGGCGGGTCGGCGTAGACGCCGGCGAGGGCCGTTGAGGCGTCGGGGAACGGCTCATCGAGGCACTGCGCCAGCGCCGCGTCCAGTTCCCGCCTCACCCGCGCGTCCACCCCGGCGATGTCCGGCTCGGTGGCCCACCCTTCGGTCCGCAGCCGGGCCAGGTGGCGGTCGATGGGATCGTTCCCCTCCCACGCCTCGATCTCGCCGGGAGGCACGTACCGCTGGTCATCGTGTTCGGCGTGCCCCTTCCGGCGGTAGGTCATCAGCTCCACAAGCGTGACGCCGCCCCCCTCCCGCGCCCGCCGCACCGCCTCCCGGGTCACTTCGTACGTGGCGACCACGTCGTTGCCGTCCGCCCGCACGCCGGCGATGCCGTAGCCCGGCGCCTTGTCCACCAGGCGTTCGGCCGCGGTCTGCAGGCGGGCGGGGGTGCTGTAGGCGTAGCCGTTGTTCTCGCACACCACCACCAGCGGCAGCCGCTGCACCGCCGCGAAGTTGATCCCCTCGTGGAAGGCGCCGGTACTCATGGCGCCATCGCCGACATAGACCAGCCCCACCCGCGGCTGCCGCGTCATCTTGAAGTACAGAGCGATGCCCGCCATCACCGGCACCATCGCGCCGAGGGGTGAGACCTGGCCCAGGAAGCCGCGCTCCAGGTCATTGAAATGGATGTTGAGCTCGCGGCCGGCGGTCGGGGAGGCGGCCTTGGCCATGTACTGCCGCAGCACCTCGAGCGGGGTGGCTCCCTTCACCAGCATGGAGCCCAGGTTCCGGATCAGCGGGGAGAGGATGTCGCCCGGGTCGAGCGCGTAGGCGCTCCCGACCGAATCCCCCTCCTGCCCGAGCGACCGGAACAGCCCGCCCACCACCTTCCCCTGGCGGTGCAGGCTCACCAGCCGCTCCTCGAGCGACCGGGTCAGGCGCATCCAGTAGTACAGGTCGAGGAGCTGGACGCCGGTGAGCCCGGCGGGGGGTGGGGTGACGCGCTGGGGGGAGGTCATGGATCGGCTGGCCGGCCGGAAGATCGGAAGCCGGCCGGGGCGCGTCAAGCAGGCCGCCAGCCTAGCGGGCCGGCGGCGTCAGGGCGTCCAGGACCAGCGCGGTCATGATCCGCATGGCGTGCGGCACCGTCTGGTCATCGGCGTAGAAAGTGGGCGTGTGATGCCCGCCGGAGACCTTGCCCTCCGGCACGGCGCCGATCCGCAGGTAGAAGCCGGGCACCTCGCGCGCGAAGTAGGAGAAGTCCTCCGCGCCCGTGATGGGCGGGGCGATGCGCACGTTGCCCGCCCCGGCCACGCGGGTGAGTACCGGGCCGAAGCGCCGGCTGAGGGCGGAGTCGTTCACCGTCATCGGGTGCGAGCGGTCGAACTCGATCGTGAAGGTCGCCCCCGCCGAGCGGGTAATGCCGTCGAAGATCTCCCGCATGCGGCGCTCGATGGTGTCGAGGTCCGGGTCGTTGAAGGTGCGGATCGTCCCCTCCAGCAGCATCTCGCCGGGGATGATGTTGTTGCGGTCTCCGCCCCGCATGACGCCGACCGTCACCACATTGTCGGAAAAGGGGGACAGGGTCCGGGACCGGATGGTCTGCAGCGCCAGCACGATCTGCGACGCGGTGACCGCGGCGTCGATGCTCAGGTGCGGCGTGGAGCCGTGCGCCTGGCGGCCGAGCACCTTGGCCGACCAGCGGGTGGCGGCCGCGTAGGTCGGGCCCGGCGTATAGGCGACCCGGCCCAGCCGCTCGTCCTCCCCCTCGGCGTCGGGAGGCACCCCGTTGGCATGGAAGGCGAGGATCAGGTCCGGGCGGGGATCCCGCAGCGCCCCCTCGGCGATCATCAGCGACGCGCCTCCCGGCTCACCCGGCGGTGGGCCCTCCTCGGCCGGCTGGAAGATGAAGACCACCGTCCCCGTGAGGCGCGCCTTCATCCCCGCCAGGATGTTGGCGACGCCGAGCTGGGCCGCGACGTGGGTGTCGTGCCCGCAGGCATGAAAGACCCCGGTCTCGCGACCGAGGTACTGCGCCGTCACGACCGACTTGAACGGAAGGTCTCCCTGTTCCGTCACGGGGAGCGCGTCCATGTCGGCGCGGATCGCGACCACCGGGCCCGGCTTCCCGCCCCGGAGGATCCCCACCACGCCCGTCTTCCCCACGCCGGTGCGCACCTCGAGCCCCAGCCGGCGGAGCTCGTCCGCCACCAGGGCGGCGGTGCGGGTCTCGCGATTGCTGAGCTCCGGATGCTGATGGATGTCGTGCCGGATCTCGATCATCCGGGGCGCGATCCGCTCCGTGGCGCGGGCGACATCGGCATCGGTCTGGGCGACGAGCCCGGCCGGCAGCAGGAGGAGCAGGTGACAAGCGAGGCGGCGCATGCGTGGACGTCCCTTCCCAGGTGAAGTGAACTCGAGGTGCGGCACCATCAGCGTACCGTCAGCCTGCCCCGGAGCCGCAGGTCCTTCGCCGAGGCGCCGACCAGGATATCGAAGTCCCCCGGCTCGACCACGGGATGGAGCGCAACATCCAGCAGGGTGAAATCCTCCGGGCCGAGCACGAAACTTACCTCGCGGACTTCTCCCGGCACGAGGTGAATCTTGCGGGCGCCGCGGAGCTGCAGCACCGGCCGCGCGACCGACGCGACCGGGTCCCGCAGGTAGAGCTGTACGACCTCATCCCCGGCACGCGAGCCGGTGTTCCGCACCGTGCACCGGACCTCGATGCTTTCCTGCGGACCGATGGTATCCCGGGAGAAGCGGAGGTCCCCATAGGAGAAGGTGGTGTAGCCCAGCCCGTAGCCGAAAGGGAAGAGTGGCTCGCCGCTCAGGTCGGTGTAGTCATCTCCGCGGCCCGTGGGCTTGTGATGGTACACCAGCGGCACCTGGCCCACCGCCTGCGGCACCGTGAAGGGCAGCCGGCCACCGGGCGCGGCGTCGCCCAGCAGCAGGTCCGCGAGCGCTTCCCCGCCGGCCTCCCCAGGATACCAGAACGCCAGCACCGCCGCGACCCGGTCGAGCCAGGCGGTCATGGTGACCGGGCCCCCGCCGATCAGCACCACGATCACCGGCCGGCCGGTGGCGGCCACGCGCCGGATCAGCTCCTCCTGGCGGCCGGGCAGGTCGAGGAACGCGCGGTCCCGGAACTCCCCCTCCTCCACGCCGGCGACCACCACGGCCACGTCCGCCGCGCGCGCGGCCCGGACGGCGCGCTCGATCGCGGCCCCGGAGCGATCGACCCGGCCGACGTCCCAGAAGAGCCGGATCCGCCCGTTGCCGGCCGGCTCGCGGAACTCGAGGCGGAGCTGGTAGGCACGGCCCCGCACCCCCGCGAGGGTGGTGCGCCGGGTGGAGAAGCCGCGTTTCTCCCAGGCGTCGATGACCGGCTTCCCGTCCAGGTAGAGCCGGAACCCGTCGTTTCCCTCGACGCCAAGCTGCATCGGGCCGGACACGGGCGCCACCAGGGCTCCCGTCCAGCGGACGGAGTACCACCGCTTGTCGAGCGGTTCCACCGGCGGCAGGAAGGTCCAGTGGAAGTCCACGGTGGAGTCCACCCGCTCAATCGCGGGCGCTCCCTCAAGCGCGGGATTGGTGAAGTACTCCGCCCGCAGCCCGCGCCCCCCGCCCTGCGGCTGCTGGAGGCTCCGCGCCGGTACGGTGGCGAAGGGGACCGGCAGGCGACCGGGGCCGGGCTCGAACCGGACCCGCCGCGAACCCAGCCTGGCGCGCAGCCCGTCGAGGATGCTCACGACCCGGCGTCCCGGGCCGGCGTAGCCGCCCAGGCGGGCCTCCGCCGCATCCGGGCCGATGACCGTCACCGACCGGAGGGCGCGGCCGTCCAGCGGGAGCACGGCGTCGCGGTTCTGCAGCAGCACGGCGGAGGCGACGGCGGCCTCCCGGGCCAGGAGGCGGGCGGCGGTGTCCTCTGTGGCGAGGGCGGCCACGGTGCTGTCGGCGTAGGGCGCCTCGAAGAGCCCCAGGGCAAACTTGAGCCCCAGCACCCGGGCGACGGCGCTGTCCATGACGGCGGCGGGCACGAGGCCCCGTTCGAACGCCGCCTGGAAGAGCGGGGCGCTCTCGACGCCCGCCTGGAAAATGACATCGAGCCCGGCGCGGAGGGCGCGGGCGGTCGCGTCGGCGTAGTCCACCGCGGTCCCGTGCAGCACGTTGGCGCCGCCGACACCGCCCGCGTCGGACATCACCACCCCGGGGAACCCCCACGCCCCGCGCAGCAGGTCGCGCAGCAGCCAGGGGGAGGCCGAGGCCGGGGCACCATCCACCGAGTTGTAGGCCGCCATGACGCTGCGCGCGCCGGCGTCCACCAGGGCGCGCTGGAAGGGCGGCAGCTCCAGCTCCCGCAGGCGGCGCATGCTCCACTCGATCGGGTAGCTGTCCCGGCCCCCGTCCCCGACGTTCGCCACCAGGTGCTTGGGGGTGGTGACGATCCCGGCCGCCTCCAGCGGCCGGACAAACGCCTCCGCCAGCACCCCGGCGAGCCAGGGATCCTCACCGTAGGTCTCCTCCACCCTGCCCCAGCGGGCGTCGCCGGCCAGGTTGAGCACCGGCGAGAGCACCTGGCGGATGCCGCGGGCACGCGCCTCCCGCGCAATCTGCGTTGCCACCCGGCCGACCAGCGCGGTGTCCCAGGTGGCGGCGAGGGCGATGGCCTGGGGGAACACCACCGCGCCCGGCTGGGCGACGCCGTGCAGCGCCTCGTCCACCAGGATGACCGGGATGCCGAGGCGAGTACCCTCGACGAAGCGGCGCTGGACTGCATTGAGCTGGCGGGCGGCATCCCGGCTGCTCCCGATGGTGCGGACCTGGACGCCGTAGCGCCCCGCCCCCGCCACGGTCGCGCTGTCCCCGGGGTGCAGGAAGAGCTGCCAGAACTTCTCCTCGGGGGTCATCCGGGCCAGCAGGTCCGCCACCCGCTGGTCCACCGGGCGGGTGGGATCCCGGTATGGGGGGCGCGCCGCCTGCGCCCCGAGGAGCGCGGGGAGGTGCAGCAGGAGCGCGAGGGGGAGGGCGGCGTGGCGCATGAGCGGTCCGGGAAAAGATAGGGGCGGAGCTCGCGCTCCGCCCCTGGTGCAGCGTGGCCGGCGGGCCGGCTACTTCTCCTCGATCCGCATCCCGTAGAACGACCGGTACACGTAGATCATCGAGACCACCAGGAAGCCTGCCGCCAGCAGGTGGGTGAGTCCGGTGCCGTTCCGCCCGGCCAGGTACACCCCGAGCTCGACGGCGAGCAGGCCGAAGAGGGTGGTGAACTTGATGACCGGGTTCATGGCCACCGAGGAGGTGTCCTTGAACGGGTCGCCCACGGTGTCGCCGACGACGGAGGCGTCGTGCAGCGGGGTGCCCTTCATCTTGAGTTCGGTCTCCACGATCTTCTTGGCATTGTCCCAGGCGCCGCCGGCGTTGGCCATGAAGATCGCCTGGTACAGCCCGAAGATCGCGATCGAGATCAGGTAGCCGATGAAGAAGAACGGCTCCACGAAGGCGAAGGCGAGGGTGGAGAAGAAGACGCCGAGGAAGATGTTGAACATCCCCTTCTGGGCGTACAGGGTGCAGATCTCGACCACCTTGCGGCTGTCTTCCACCGAGGCCTTGGTCGCCCCCTCCAGCTTGATGTTGGCCTTGATGAACTCCACCGCGCGGTACGCGCCGGTGGTGACGGCCTGCATGGAGGCACCGGTGAACCAGTAGATCACCGCTCCGCCGGTGATGAGCCCGAGCAGGAACGGCGGGTGCAGGATCGAGAGGTTCTCCATCCCGTCGGTGAGGCCGTGGGTGAGGGCCATGATGATCGAGAAGATCATGGTGGTGGCGCCCACCACCGCGGTGCCGATCAGCACCGGCTTGGCGGTGGCCTTGAAGGTGTTGCCGGCGCCGTCGTTCTCCTCCAGCAGCTCCTTCGCCACCTCGAAGTTGGCGTCCACCCCGAAGTCCTTCTTGAGCTCCGCCTGGATGCCGGGGAGCGTCTCGATCTGGGACAGCTCGTAGACCGACTGGGCATTGTCGGTCACCGGGCCGTAGCTGTCCACCGCAATGGTGACCGGCCCCATGCCGAGGAAGCCGAACGCCACCAGGCCGAAGGCGAAGATCGCGGGCGCCTTCATGAAGTCACCCAGCCCCTGGGTGCTGACGCCGAACGCCACGGCCATGAGGGCCATGATGGCCATCCCCAGCCAGTAGGCCGAGAAGTTGCCGGCCACGAGGCCCGAGAGGATGTTGAGCGACGCACCGCCCTCGCGGGAGCTGGTCACCACCTCCCGCACGTGCCGGGAGCTGGTGGAGGTGAAGATCTTGACCATCTCCGGGATGATGGCGCCGGCCAGGGTACCGCAGGTGATCACCGCGGAGAGCTTCCACCACATGGATGGATCGAGCTGGGGACCGAGGGTCGGGATGATGACCTTCGACAGCACGAAGGTCAGGATCACCGACACGATCGAGGTGAGCCAGACCAGCGAAGTGAGCGGGTGCTCGAAGTTGAACTTGACGGCGTTGCCGTACTTCCCCTTGGCGAGCGCCTCGTTCACCAAGTAGGAGCCCGCGCTGGCGAGCACCATCATCACCCGCATCAGGAAGATCCAGACCAGCAGCTGCACCTGCACCGTCGGGTCGGTCACCGCGAGGACGATGAAGCTGATCAGCGCCACCCCGGTGACGCCGTAGGTCTCGAAGCCGTCGGCAGTCGGGCCCACCGAGTCGCCGGCGTTGTCCCCGGTGCAGTCGGCGATGACGCCGGGGTTCCGCGCGTCGTCCTCCTTGATCTTGAACACCACCTTCATCAGGTCCGACCCGATGTCCGCGATCTTGGTGAAGATGCCGCCCGCGATGCGCAGCGCCGCCGCGCCCAGCGACTCGCCAATGGCGAAGCCGAGGAAGCAGGCGCCCGCCACCGTGTTCGGGACGAAGAGCAGGATCGCGAGCATGAACAGCAGCTCGACCGAGATCAGCATCATCCCCACGCTCATCCCGGCGCGCAGCGGAATGGCGTACACCGGGTAGCCCTTGCCCGCCAGGCTGCTGAAGGCCGTCCGGCTGTTGGCGAGGGTGTTGATCCGGATGCCGTACCACGCCACCCCGTAGCTGCCGGCCATGCCGATCAGCCCGAAGACGAGGATGATCGCGATCTTCCCCCACTCGAGCCCGGTGATGCGGAAGTAGATGAGGATGACCACCGCGATGAAGGCGAACAGCGCCAGCAGGAACTTGCCCTGCTGCACCAGGTACGCCTTGCAGGTCTCGTAGATCAGCGCCGAGATGTCGGCCATCGACTTGTGCACCGGCAGCCGCTTGACGCCCGCATACCCCCACAGGCCGAACAGCAGCCCGAGGACGCAGACGAGCAGGCCGGAGAGCAGGATGTCGTGCCCGGTGAAGCCGAGGAAGTCGACCGTGCTCAGGTCGGGGAGCTTCAGGTTCACCTCGCCGCCGGGGCGGTGCTCGGTGGTCTGGCCGGGGGTGCCGGCCGACAGCCCGGCGTCCTGGGCGGTGAGCCCTCGGGCGCCGGCCAGGAGCCCGGCCACCAGCGCCAGGGTGGCAAGCACGGGCAACAGGCGACGGGTGGCCTGAGCCATCGTCTTCAGCATGGGAGACCTTCTCCTCGGGGGGTTGGAAACGGGTGACCGCCGGCCGGGGGAGGGCCGGGGCCCCCGCCCGCACGCCGGCGGGACTGGCGTTAGTACGCCCCGCGCACCTGGTGCGCGGGTTCGGCCATCGTGTGCACCATCGTCAGGAAGCGCTTGGCCAGCTTGTCGGCCTCGCTCTCCCCGGGCTGGTTCGTGTCCACCGTGACCAGGGTGTAATGGCCCCCCTCAGCCTGCACGGTGACCGCGATCTGGCCCAGGGTGCCGGAGAACCGCCGCCGGCGGGGCGCCTCCTCGGTCGGTGCCAGGCGCGGACCGAAGAAGGCGTTGGCCTTCGCGATCACGGCGTCCGGCGCCAGCTGGGTGCGGTGGAAGTACTTCACCGCCTACTTCTCCCCGTACTCGTAGTACTCGACGCCCAGGTGCGTGATCGCCGACTCGCCCATCAGCCAGCGGAGCGTGTTCTTGAGCTTGGTCTGCTGGATGAAGAGGTCGTGCTCCGGGTACAGGCCCGGCGCCACCTGCGGGCTCTTGAAGTAGAACGAGAGCCACTCCTGGATGCCGCTGAGCTTGGCGCGCTGGGCCAGGTCGAAGAAGATCGCCAGGTCGAGCACCAGCGGGGCCGCCAGGATCGAGTCGCGGCAGAGGAAGTCCACCTTGATCTGCATCGGGTAGCCGCACCACCCGAAGATGTCGATGTTGTCCCAGCCTTCCTTGTTGTCCCCACGCGGCGGGTAGTAGTTGATCCGCACCTTGTGGTACATCTCGCCGTAGAGCTCGGGGTAGAGCTGCGGCTGCAGGATGTGCTCCAGCACCCCCAGCTTCGACTCTTCCTTGGTCTTGAAGCTCTCCGGATCGTCCAGCACCTCGCCGTCCCGGTTGCCCAGGATGTTGGTGCTGTACCAGCCCGCCACCCCGAGCATGCGCGCCTTGAACATCGGCGAGAGCACGGTCTTGAGCATGGTCTGGCCGGTCTTGAAGTCCTTGCCGCCGATCGCCACGCCCTTGTCCTTCGCCAGCTGCTCCAGCGCCGGGAAGTCGCAGGTCAGGTTCGGCGCCCCGTTGGCGAACGGCACCCCCTCCATGACCGCCGCCCAGGCGTACAGCATGGACGGGGCAATGGACGGGTCGTTGGTCTCCATCGCCTTCTCGAAGGCCGCCAGCGTCTGGTGCGCCGGGCCGGGCGAAATGAAGATCTCGGTGCTGGCGCACCAGACCATCACCAGCCGGTCGCAGCCGTGCTTCGCCTTGAAGTCGCGGATGTCCTTCCGCAGCTGCTCGGCCAGGTCCTTCTTGGTCTTGGCCGTCTTGACGTTCTTGCCTTCCAGCTTCTTCACGTAATGCTGGTCGAAGGCCGCCGGCATCGGGGTGATGCCCTGCAGGAAGTCCTTGATCGGCTCGACGTGCTCGTGCTTGTCCAGCACCCCACAGTGCAGGCAGCTCTGGTAGGCGTTGTCCGGCACCGGATCCCACGCGCCGAAGACCAGGTCCGACAGCTCGGCCAGCGGGACGAACTCCTTGATCAGCGGCGCCCGGCCCTCGGTCCGCTTGCCGAGGCGGATGGTGCCCATCTGGGTCAGGGAGCCGATCGGCTTGGACTTCCCGCGGCGGATCAGTTCCACCCCCGCGATGAAGGTGGTCGCCACCGCGCCGAGACCGACGCACAGCACACCGAGCTTGCCCTTGGCCGGCGCAATCGGCCGGGGAGTTCCTGCGGTTGCCACTAGGACGTTCCTTTCGGCGCTTCCGGCGCCCTCGCGCCTTCGGTCACCTGATAGACGTACACGAAACGCTGTACCACGGTGACCAGCGAAGCCACCGTGAGCACGGCCACGATCCAGAACAGCAGGACCCCCTGCGGCCCGGGTCCCCAGACCAGGGTGGGGACGCTGAGCCCGATGATCCGCTCGGCCCGCTGCACCAGCCCCACCTTGCAGTCGATGCCGAGACCCTCCGCCCGGGCCCGCGCGTACGACACCAGCAGGCTGGCGATGATGGCCACCATGCTGATGATGATCGCGGGTTCCCGGTAGACCACGCTGCCGGGGGGCGCCAGCAGGTAGAAGACGGCGATCCCCATGAAGGTCGCCCCATCCCCCACCCGGTCCAGCGTCGAGTCGTAGAACGCCCCGAACCTGGTCACCTGCCCGTTGGCCCGGGCCACCGCCCCATCGAGGGTATCCACCACCCCGCTGAGGAGGTACAGCAGGGCCCCCAGGCGGACCTGCCCCACCCCGAAGGCCACCGCGGAGGCGACCACCAGCAGGGTCCCGACAGTGGTGATCAGGTTGGGACCGACCCCGGCCCGGATCAGGCCGTCGACCAGCGGCCGGGTCAGACCGTAGAAGACCCGTTCAACCGCCTTGGGGATCAGCTTCACCGATTGGGCGTCCTCGTGATGTCACCGGGACCGGACCCCACTGGCTCGGGGCCCAAAAACCGCGCAAACGATAACCCGGAGAACGCTTTATAGGAAGGACGCGAGGCCGCGGACCCCGCCTGGGAGGGTCCCTATTCGGGATAGATCAGGAAGGGTCTGCGCCGCAGCAGGAAGGGGGGGACCGCGCGGGCCCAGTCAGCCAGGACCGCCTCCCGCGGAGGCACGTCGGCCCCCCGGATAGCCGTGGCGAGCAGCTTCCGGGCCCGGCCCCCGTCCCCGACCAGGCGGTCAAAATGCGCGGGGTTGGACGGGAAGAGAGGAATGCGCGGGTCGGCATCGCGGACCGCGCCCAGGACCAGGAGGGCGGTCCGGATCGGGTCGTACCGGGTCCGGTCGGTGATCGAGAGCCTTACCCCGAGGACCAGGGTATCCGCGAACTTGCCGTCCCCTGGCCCCCGGGGGGTGAAGGCCGCGCCGGAGAATTGCACGCCAGCGGGGGCCGCGGCGCGGAGCACGGCCAGCACCGCCGCCGTATCGAGCCCCGGACGTCCCACCTGCTCGAACGGCCGGTCGGTGCCTCGCCCCACCGAGAGCGTCGTGCCTTCGAAGAGGCAGAGCCCGGGGTAGTGGATCAGGGCCTCGAGGGAGCGCAGGTTCGGGGACGGCGCCACGAATGGCAGCCCGGTCTCGTCGAAGTACATCCCGCGGCGCCACCCGGCCACCGGCACCACCGTGAGATCCGTCTGCAGTCCGAAGTCGTTCCGGGCCAGGCGTGCCAGTTCGCCCAGCGTCATGCCGTGCCGCATCGGGATCGCGACCAGGCCGACGGGCGTGCGGTACGCGGTGTCGAGCACATTGCCCTGCACCGCCCCGCCGATCGGATCGGGACGATCGAGCACCACGACCGGGATGCCGGCCCGCGCGGCCGAGCGCATCACGCCGACCGTGGTCCAGAGGTAGGTGTAGTAGCGCGCGCCGGCGTCCTGCAGGTCCACCAGCACCACCTCCACGCCGGCCAGCTGGGAGTCGGTCGGGGCGGAATTGCGGCCATAGAGGCTGTAGATTGGGAGGCCTGTGGCGCTGTCGGTGGTGGACGCGACGGCCGCGCCCGGGTCCGCGGTGCCCCGGAACCCGTGCTCGGGACTGAACAGCGCCACGAGCCGGACCCCCGCGGTACGCAGCCGCTCGACGCCGTGACGACCGGCCCGATCCACCCCGGCCTGGTTGGTCACCAGGGCCACCCGGCGGCCGCGCACCAGGTGGATGCTGTCCTCGATCAGGACCTCGAGCCCGGGCCGGACCGGGGGCGGCACGAAAGCCTGCCGGGGCGCTCCCGCCGGCCGGCCGGGGCAGGCACCGGCCAGAACCAACCAGCTACCGAGCAGCCATTGCCGAGTTCGCATCGTACCTCGTGGGTGTTCCTGCTGGGCCTGGGCCTGGCATCCGCGGCACCACTCCAGGCGCAAGGAGACGGAGACCTCTCCGGCGCCCCTTTCGGCACCGCCCGGGATTCTCAGGCGGTCGGGCGGCTGCTCGATTCCCTGCCGCTGCGCGCCAAGGTGGCCCAACTGGTCATGCCGTGGATTCCCGGCGCCTACCAGGCCTTCGACGACAGCGCCTTCGCGGTGATGCAGGGCTGGGTGGATTCGTTGTCCGTCGGCGGCATCATCGTGTCCATCGGCTCGCCGACCGACGTGGCGCTCCGGCTCAACCGGTTGCAGCGCCGCTCGGGACTCCCCCTGCTCATCGCCTCCGACCTGGAGAGCGGAGCCGCCTTCCGGCTCAACGGCGCGACCCCCTTGCCTCCGAATATGGGGGTGGGCGCCGCGGCCCGCGACAGCGACGCCTTCGAGGTGGGCCGGATCACGGCCCTCGAAGGGCGCGCCGTCGGCATCCACCTGGCCTTCGCGCCGGTGGCGGACGTCAACAACAATCCCGCCAACCCGATCATCAACACCCGCTCCTTCGGCGAGGACTCCTACCTCGTGGCGCGGCTCGTCTCGGCCGCCATCCAGGGGCTGCAGCAGCACGGGATGCTCGCCACCGCGAAACACTTCCCCGGCCATGGTGATACCGAGACCGACAGCCATCTCACCCTGCCCCTGATCCCCACCCCCTGGCGGCGGCTCGACACCCTGGAGCTGATCCCCTTCCGCGCCGCGGTCAGCGCCGGCGTGGCGCTGATCATGTCCGCGCACGTCGCCATGCCCGCGATCGGCGGCAGCCGTGAACGCCCCGCGACCCTCGACCCCGCAGTCATGCAGGGGGTGCTGCGGGACTCGCTCGGCTTCCGGGGCCTGGTGGTGACCGATGCGCTCGACATGGGCGGGATCGTGAACAAGTACGGCGCCGGCGAGGCCGCGGTCCTCGCCTTCCTCGCGGGGGCGGACCTGCTGCTCCAGCCGGCCGATCCCCGCGCCGCCATCGACGCGGTGACCGAGGCCATCGAGAGCGGGCGGATCACCTATGAACGCCTGGACCGGTCGGTCCGCCGGGTGCTGCTGCTCAAGCGCCAGCTCGGGCTCTTCCGCCGCCGCGAGGTGCCGCTCGACAGCGTGCCGGAGATGGTGGGGAGCCGCCGGTTCCTGCCCTTCGCCCGCGATCTCTCTACCCGATCCATCGTGCTGGCGGGGGATCCCGCCGGCGTGGTGGACAGCCTGCGCGCCGGGCCTCGCAGCATCGCGCTCGTGACCTACGGGGAGGAGAACGCCGGGTCGGTGGGCAATACCCTCGCGCGGCTGCTCCGCGCCACCGGCCACCGGGTGACCCTCTTCCGCCTCTGGCCCGCGAGCGGCCGCGCCGGCCTCGACAGTGCCCGCGCCGTCATCCGGAAGAATCCATACACGGTCTTCGCCGCGTCGGTCCGGGTCAGCGCCTGGAAGGGAAGCGTCGGGCTGCCCGAACCGGTCGCCGACCTCATGAGCGAGACGTTCCGGCGCCGCCGGACGGTCCTGGTCTCCCTCGGCTCGCCGTACATCGGCATGCAGGTCGATCCGCTTGGCGCCTACCTGCTGGGGTGGACCGCCAGTGGGCTCGGAGAATGGGCGGCCGGCCGGGCCCTCACCGGCGAGGGGCCAATCACCGGACGCCTCCCGGTGCGCATCCCGCCCACGTTCCCGCTCGGCGCGGGGCTGGATCGGGCCGCCACCCGGCTACCGTGAGCCGGACGGCGCTGCTGCTGGCATTCGCCGGCCTCGCGGCCTGCGCGCCGGCGGGCCCCGAGCCGGCCGCTCCGGCCCAGGCCCCCCGCTGGACCGAGGTCTCCCGGTACCTCGACTCGGTCATCGCGGACGGGGTGGCGCCGGGCGCGGTGCTCGGCGTGAGCTACCGGGGCTGCCACTCCTACCACGGCAGCGGCCGGCTCGGCCTCGACGACGGCACCCGCCCGGACAGCGCCACGATCTATGACCTCGCCTCGCTGACCAAGGTCGTGGGCCTCACCACGGTGACGATGCTGGCGGTGGAACGGGGCGCGATCGCGCTCGACAGCCCGGTGGTCCGGTATGTCCCGGCGTTCGCGAACGGCGCCGTGACCGTGCGCCACCTGCTGACCCACAGCAGTGGACTCCCT
>JAEUJI010000020.1 GCA_016794805.1 Gemmatimonadota bacterium | reverse complement strand
AGTTCGTCGCGGCCCGCTTCCAGACGGCCTTTTGAGGAGATCCACCATGCGAATCATGCGATCCATTGCGGCGGCCGCGGGACTGGCCCTGGGCCTGAGCGGCCCGGTCCACGCCCAGAAGGCCGTGACGCTGCTCAACGTGTCCTATGACCCGACCCGCGAGTTCTACACGGAGTTCAATGCCGCCTTCACCACCTACTGGAAGGGGAAGACCGGCCAGGACCTGACCTTCCGGATGTCGCACGGCGGGTCGGGGCGGCAGGCCCGCTCGGTGATTGACGGCCTCCAGGCCGACGTCGTCACCCTGGCGCTGGCGTACGACATTGACGAGATCAGCCAGCGGGCTGCGCTCTTCCCGGCCAACTGGCAGACCCGCCTGCCCAACAACAGCGCCCCATACACCTCGACCATCGTGTTCCTGGTGCGGAAGGGCAACCCCAAGAAGATCAGCGACTGGGGCGACCTGACCCGGCCCGGTGTGTCGGTGATCACCCCCAACCCCAAGACCTCGGGGGGTGCCCGCTGGAACTACCTGGCCGGCTGGGCCTGGGCCTTGCGGCAGCCCGGGGGGAACGAGGCCACCGCCAAGCAGTACGTGACCCGGCTGTTCAAGAACGTCCCGGTGCTCGATGCCGGCGCCCGGGGCTCCACCACCACGTTCGTGGAGCGGGGGATCGGGGACGTGCTGCTCGCCTGGGAGAACGAGGCGCTGCTCGCCATCAAGGAGCTGGGCCCTGATAAATTCGAGGTCGTCTTCCCCTCGCTCAGCATCCTGGCCGAGCCGCCGGTGACGGTGGTGGACAAGGTGGCGCGGAAGCGGGGGACCTACGATATCGCGAAGGCGTACCTCGAGTACCTGTACACCGACGTGGGGCAGGAGCTGGCGGCCAGGCACTACTACCGGCCGCGCAACCCCGCCATCGCGGCGAAGTACGCCGGGCAGTTCCCCAAGGTGAACCTGATCACGATTGACGAGGTGTTCGGGGGCTGGGCAAAGGCCCAGACGACGCACTTCGCCGACGGTGGTGTGTTCGACCAGATCTACCTCACTCGCTGATGGAGGTCGCATGGCCCGCGCAGTCGCCAGCCAGCCGCTCAAGGAGAAGGAGCCGGGGTATCGGGTGCTTGACGCGGAGGGGCTCAACGGGGGACCACCACCCGACCAGCTCGGGCTGGGGGAGCTCACCCCGGTAGGCCGGTTCTTCGCCCGGAATCATGCGCCGATCCCGGGCGTGGATCCGAAGGCGTGGCGGCTGGCAGTGCGCGGGCTCGTGCGGCAGGAGCTGTCGCTGTCGCTGGAGGACCTGCAACGGAGGTTTCTGCGGCATGAGGTGCCGGCCACGCTGGTGTGTGCCGGCCTCCGCCGGGCCGAGCTGGTGCGGCACCGGCCGGTGCCCGGGGAACTGGTCTGGGACCTGGAGCCGGCCGGCACGGCGGTCTGGGGCGGAGTGGCGCTGCGCGACGTGCTGATGGCCGCGGGGGTGGGGGATGCCGCGGTGCATTTGGGAATGGCCGGGCTTGATGAAGTGGAGCGGGGCGGAAAGACGTTCGGGTTCGGGGGGTCGGTGCCGATAGAGAAGGCACTGGAGCCTGACGTGCTGCTCGCCTATGAAATGAACGGCCAGCCGCTCACGGCGCTCCATGGCGGGCCCGTCCGGCTGGTGGTCCCGGGTTACATCGGCGCCCGAAGCGTCAAGTGGCTGGCCGAGATTGAGCTGCTCGCGGCACCGTCGGCCAACTATTTCCAGGCCGCCGCGTACCGCGTCCTGCGGGAGCCGGACCCGAGCGACCCGCGTGATGTCCGGGCGGGTGATGCGCTGGGCGAGGTGGCGCTCAACGCCGTCATCCTGGCGCCGGAGCAGGGGAGCCACGTGCGAGCAGGGGAGGTCACGGTGCGGGGCTGGGCCATGGATGGCCGCTGCCCGGTGCGTCGGGTCGAGGTCTCCTCCGATGGGGGCCGCACCTGGATCGGCGCGGACCTCGCGGCGGCGGAGGGGCGCTGGACCTGGCAGCGATGGACGGCGCAGGTGACGCTGCCGCCGGGCCCCGCGGTGCTGGTGGCGCGGGCCTGGAACGAGGCGGGGCAGGGCCAGCCGGAGACGATTGCCGAAGTGTGGAACGCCAAGGGGTACGCCAACAACGCCTGGCACCGCGTCGCGGTGGAGGTACACGGATGAGTGCACGGCGCCGGACGCTGCCGGGCTTCGGACTCTCGCTCGGGTTCACCCTGGCGTACCTGAGCCTGCTGGTGCTGATCCCGCTCTCCACCCTGTTTGTGCGGAGCGCCGGTCTCGGCTGGGACGGCTTCTGGGCCGCGGCCACCTCGCCGCGGGTGATCGCGTCCTACCGGGTGACGCTGCTGACCGCGTTCTCGGCGGCCACGATCAACGCCGCGTTCGGCCTGCTGGTGGCCTGGGTGCTGGTGCGATACCGCTTCCCCGGGCGCAAGCTGGTAGATGCGCTGGTGGACCTTCCGTTCGCGCTGCCGACGGCGGTGGCGGGAATCGCGCTGACCACGCTCTACTCCGAACATGGCTGGATCGGGAGCCGGCTGGCGCCGCTCGGCATCAAGGTGGCGTTCACGGAGCTGGGCATCATCGTGGCGCTCACCTTCATCGGGCTGCCGTTCGTGGTGCGGACGCTGCAGCCGGTGCTGCAGGACCTCGAGAGCGAGATCGAGGAGGCGGCGGCGAGCCTCGGGGCCACCCGGCTCCAGACCTTCCAGCGGGTCCTGGTGCCGGCCCTCTGGCCGGCGCTGCTCACCGGGTTCGCGCTCGCGTTTGCCCGGGCCATCGGGGAGTACGGGTCGGTGGTGTTCATCTCCGGCAACATGCCGATGAAGACCGAGATTGCCCCGCTGCTCATCATGACCAAGCTGGAACAGTTCGACTACGCGGGCGCCACGGCGATCGCGTCGGTCATGCTGATGGCGTCGTTCCTGCTCCTGCTCACCATCAACGTGCTCCAGTGGTGGAGCCGGCGCCTGACGGCGTAGAGGCACTCCATGGCTGGCACCGTCACCCTTCGACTACCGGTCGCGTCGCCCCAGGCACGGTCCGCCGCGCTGACCGAGCCGCGGCCGGTCCGCTGGGCGCTCATCGGCGTCGCGCTCGCCTTCCTGTCGCTCTTCCTGCTGGTGCCGCTGGCGGCGGTGGTGGTGGAGGGGTTCAAGAAGGGGGTCGAGGCCTACCTCGCGGCCCTGGTGGAGCCGGACACCCTGGCCGCGGTGCGGCTGACGCTGGTGGCGGCGCTGGTCAGCGTGCCGCTCAACGTGGTCTTCGGCCTGGCGGCGGCGTGGGCCATCGCCAAGTTCAGCTTCCCCGGGCGCAACCTGCTGATCACGCTGATCGACCTGCCGTTCGCGGTCTCGCCGGTGATCTCGGGGATGATCTTCGTGCTGATGTTCGGCGGGCAGGGGTGGTTCGGCCCCTGGCTCGACGCCCACGACATCCAGATCGTCTTCGCGGTGCCCGGGATCATCCTGGCCACCACCTTCGTGACCTTCCCCTTCGTGGCGCGGGAGCTGATCCCGCTGATGCAGGAGCAGGGGCCGGAGGAGGAAGAGGCGGCGCGGGTGCTCGGCGCCAGCGGCTGGCAGATCCTCCGCCGGGTGACCCTGCCCAACATCAAGTGGGGGCTGCTGTACGGCGTCATCCTCTGCAACGCCCGCGCAATGGGGGAGTTCGGCGCGGTGTCGGTGGTATCGGGCCACATCCGCGGCGAGACCAACACGCTGCCGCTCCACATCGAAATCCTGTACAACGAATACAACTTCGCCGCCGCATTTGCCGTGGCCTCGCTCCTCACCCTGCTGGCCCTGGTGACGCTCGTCGCCAAGTCGGCGGTGGAGTGGCGCCAGGCCCGGCTGCTGCGCCCGGCCGCCGACCAGTCCATGGAGGCAGCATGAGCATCGAAGTTCGTGACCTCGCCAAGCGCTTCGGAACCTTCGAGGCCCTGAAGCAGGTGAGCCTCCTGGTGCCGGACGGCGAGCTGGTGGCGCTGCTCGGCCCCTCCGGCTCCGGCAAGACCACGCTGCTCCGCCTGATCGCGGGGCTGGAGACGCCCGATGCGGGGAGCATCCTCTTCCACGGCCAGGACGCCACCACGCGGGACGTCCGGGAGCGGCAGGTCGGATTCGTGTTCCAGCACTATGCCCTGTTCCGCCACATGACCGTGTTCGAGAACGTGGCGTTCGGGCTCCGGGTGCGCCCCCGGAAGGTGCGCCCCGCCGAGGCGGAGATCCGGGCCACCGTGATGGACCTGCTCAAGCTGGTGCAGCTGGACTGGCTGTCCGATCGCTTCCCCTCCCAGCTCTCGGGCGGGCAGCGCCAGCGGGTGGCGCTGGCCCGCGCGCTCGCCGTCAAGCCCAAGGTGCTGCTCCTCGATGAACCGTTCGGCGCCCTCGACGCCAAGGTCCGGAAGGAACTGCGCCGCTGGCTGCGCCGGCTGCACGAGGAGGTGCACGTCACCACGGTCTTCGTCACCCACGACCAGGAGGAGGCGATGGAAGTCTCCGACCGGGTGGTGGTGATGAACGAGGGGCGCATCGAGCAGGTGGGGCATCCCGAGGAGGTCTACGAGCACCCCGCGACACCGTTCGTGTACAGCTTCCTCGGGAACGTGAACCTGTTCCACGGGCGGGTGGCCGGCGGGCGAGCCGAGGTGGCCGGCCAGGAGTGGGACGCCCCCGAGTGGGCGGCCGGACCGGACCGCGATGCGGTCGCCTATGTCCGCACCTATGAGGTGGAGCTGGCGCTGGCCCCCAACGGCAGCCCCGCGATCGAGACCACGCGGCGCCACGTCCGGCGGTGCGGCCCGATGGTGCGGCTGGAGCTCGACCGGATGGAGGACGGAACCGTGATTGAGGCGGAAGTCCCCCGCGCGCGGTTCGAG
>JAEUJI010000309.1 GCA_016794805.1 Gemmatimonadota bacterium | reverse complement strand
CCAGCGTCAGCACCAGGTCGGCGCCTGAGGGCGGGGGTGGCGGGGGAGGCGGCGGCCCCTGTGGGTCGTCGATCCGGGCGGTGCTGCCGCCCGCCACATACAGGATCGGCGCCGGGCCAAAGGCCATGGCCTGCGCGTAGCCATACGGGGTGAGTGCGGTCCACGCGGCGGCGCCGGTGCTGCCCCAGACCTTGGTGACGCCCATCTGGGACATGGTGCTCCCGGCGAGGTAGGCGTCGCCGGCGGCATCGAGCTTCGTCTGGGCATGCGCCAGCAGCGCGACCCCCGGACCGTCGGCGTCGAGGTTGGTCCAGAGCAGCGCGCCCGCGGGGGATACCTTGGCGAAGGCGGCCCCGAAGCTCCCCGTGCTCGGGTAGCCGCTCACGATCGGGGCCTGGTCGGGGCCCACGTCCACCCGCATGCCGGTGAGCGGGACGGCCTGCTCCCAGAGGGTGGCGCCGGCCGGGCCCACCTTCCGCAGGACACTGCCGATGCCGCTGGGGTAGGCGCCGTTGATGAGGTAGCTGTTGCCGGCGGCGTCGCCCGCCGCGTCGCCCGTGGTGAGGCTGTTGAAGCCGGCAAGGGTCCACGTGGTGACGCCGTTCTGGTCCAGCCGGGCGTACCCGTTGATGCTGCCGGTGATGCCCCGGGCGGCGATGACCAGGCCGCCGTCGGCGGTCCACTTGAAGTTGAGCGGCGCCCCGACGCCCACCGGGTCGAACCAGGCCCACACCGTGGCGCCGTCCGGCGCGAACTTCCGCACCGTCGTCCGCTGCCCGGCCGGCGAGGTGCCCAGCCCGAGGACATAGGCGTTGCCCGCGGCGTCCACCAGGAGCTTCCGGGTGGAGGAGCCGTCGAACGGCAGGTCATACACTCGGCGCCAGAGTAGCTGGCCATCCGGCGCGAACTTCATCAGCAGGCTGTTGGCGTTGACGGGACTGGAGTAGCCGGAGCGGATGGTGCCGCTCACGAAGATATTGCCCGAGGGGTCGGTCTCCACCCAGGTGGCGACCTCGTGGCGGGTGGGGTCGGTGTTGTCGTACCGGACCTCCCAGAGCTGGCTGCCGTTGGGGGCCCGCTTCATCAGGTAGATGTCGCCACCGGGGTTGTAGTCCCAGCGCGCGGTGTAGACCTCGCCCAGCGCGTTGCTGGCCACCCCCACCCCGCCGGTGTCGGCGTACCAGGTGACGGGCGGGGTTCCCGGGGTGACCGACGCCAGCGGCTCCCCGGTCGCCAGCGCGGACGGGGCGTCCGGGGTGCAGGCGGGGAGCAGGAGGGCCAGGAGGGGAAGCAGCCTGGCGGAACGGCGCGTGGGACGGGGCGGGGTGGGCATGGACTGCCTCCGGGAGATCGGACCGAGCCTGCCTGACCCTGCCAATCTCGCGCAGTGCGCATGAACGCCGCCTGAAGCGGCGCTGAATCGGGGGCCCCGGTCCCGCGGGCGAGTATGGAGCCTAACAAACCGCTTGCGGCGCCTGCGGTTAGGGCCCTCCTGTAGCGATTCGGGTGAAGCGTTTCGGGGGAGGCGGTGGCGACGGTAACGACGGTAGCGACGGTAGCGACGGTAGCGACGGTAACGACGGTAACGACGGTAAGGGCCGCGCAGGGAGGCGCTGACGCGGCGGAGCAGTGGCGGGTGCGCCGCTCGGCGGTTTCCCCAATCCTGTGCGGCCACCCGCTACTGCGAGCGCGTCAGCGCCGACCCCCCGCGGCCACCCTCCGCCGCTGCACCGCGGCATCGCCTCCCGAGGCGACACTTACCGCCCAACCTCCTAACCGCCTAACCGCCTAACCGCCTAATCGCCTAATCGCCCCCCGCCCGCCATTGCCAACCCCGGCCCGCCGAGCGTACCCTATGGCCATGCCAATTCCAGCCGAGTTCGCGGCGATGGGCCCGTACTATACCGTTGATATCCTCGACCGGCTGCCCGACGACGGCAACCGGTACGAGGTGGTCCACGGCGAGCTGCTGGTGACGCCAGCCCCGCGGGCCCTGCACCAGGAGGTTGTGGGCCGACTGTACGAGGGGCTCCGGGGCTACCTGCGAGGCCATCCGGTTGGGCATGCCTTCGCCTCACCCGCGGACATCCGTTGGGATCGCACCACGGGGGTGCAGCCGGACCTCTTCGTGGTGCCGTTGAGCGCGGCCCGCACGATGGACTGGCGCGCCATGCGCGACCTGTTGCTGGTCATCGAGGTCGTGAGCCCGTCCACCGCCCGAGCCGACCGTTTCCCCAAGCGCCGCCGCTACCAGGAGGCCGGCGTTCCCTGCTACTGGATCGTGGACCCCGACCGCCGCAGCATCGAGGTGTGGACCCCCACCGCCATTACCCCGGTGATCGAGCAACTCCGTGCCCGCTGGACCCCGGAGGGGACGACGGAGGCGTTCGAGGTCGACGTCGAGGAGCTGTTCCGGCCGGTGTAAGGGGGCAGGGAACCGGAGAACCGGACTACCTTCGAATCGCCCAACCGCCCAACCGCCCAACCGCCCAACCGCCCAACCGCCCCTACCCCCCCACCATCACCACCATCCC
>JAEUJI010000302.1 GCA_016794805.1 Gemmatimonadota bacterium | reverse complement strand
GGGGCGCGCACGTTGAAGGTGAAATCGAGCTTCTGGTCCTTGCGGGTGAGCCGGTACTTGAGCGTCGGCGCATACCAGCCGTCGGGCAGATCCAGGGCGAGGACGCCCTCGGTGGTGTCCCGCGCGCCGTGCACCAGGGTGACGGTGAAGCGGTGCACCCCGCTCCCGACCGGCCAGACCTCGTGCTCCGGCGAAATCCGGACGTCCACCCGGGGGACGATCGTCACCGGGCGGCGGAACTCCCCGGAGCCCTGGTCGTTGCCGCGGAAGGCGATCTCGCGGATGTCACGCCCCACGCTTCTCCCCGCCGTGGCCTCGACCCACCACTCGGGATCGCCGAACGCCTCGCCCCAGGACCAGCGGTCGTCGGGGTCCCAGGTGTAGAGGTCTCCCTGCCGCGGGTGGCGGAGGAAATAGGGGGTGGAGTAGTCCACGTTCTCCGGCACCAGCGCCTCGAGCTTCGCGGTGGCGAGCTGCCCCGCGGGGAGCGGCTCCGCCTCGCGCGGCGCCGGCCGCAGACGGCGCGCCGCCGAATCCACCTCCAGGCACGAGCCCCGCCGGGTGGAGAGCGAGAGCGGTTCGGGCTTGCCACTGTCCGGGAGGGCATACCAGCGGAGCCGGAGCGAGCCGAGGCAGACCGACGCGGTGGTGGGCGCGCCGCTGGTGTTCCAGAGCGCGGCCTGCACTCCCAGCCGGTCGCCGGGCACCACGCGGGTCTCCTGCGCCACGGCATCCGCCACCAGGCCCTCGGCCAGCAGCCGAGCCCGGCCCAGCCGCTGCACCTCTCCCTCGAAGGGATCGCCCATCAGGGCGGGATCGGCCTCGACGCGGCGACCGGCGCCGCCGGGCGCGCCATCCAGCGCGGTGCGCCGCGCCGACTCCAGCAGCTCGCCCGCGCGGGCCAGGACGGCGCGGAGCCGCGGCGCGAGGGCGGGCGCCAGCAGCAGCCGCGCGGAGTCCACCGCCGCGACATAGTCGGCGAGCGCGGCGGTGGTCTTCCGCCGCGCCTCGGGGCGGAGGGTGACCAGGAAGGGCACCCCCGCGAGGGTGGTATCGAGTCCGCTCAGGAGGCCGGCGGCGCCGTTGCCGGTGCGGTCGGTGATCAGCGCCAGCCGCACCGTCGAGGGGCCCGGCGTCTGCAGCTGCCCCATGTCCTGGGAGCGGTGCAGGCTCCGCCCCCGCATGGCGATCTGATGGTAGGACTGGCCCACCGCCGCGTCGAGCCGCCCCCCATCGAGGGTGAGGGTCGTGGCGGCGGAATCGAAGCGGGTGCTGCGGTAGAGCTTGAGCGGGGCCCAGGGGGCGAGCCCCTCCTGCTCCGCCAGCTCGGGAAAGCGGGTGGCGTCTCCCGCGACGCGGAACGCCTCCTGCGCCGCCCAGCCGGCGGCCTGGTGCTGGCCATGGCCATCCCGCGGGGTGCCGCTGAAGATCGAGACCACCACCTGAGGGCGAAAACGGCGGACGATCCGCACCACGTCCTTGAGCACCGAGTCCCGGGGCCAGTGGGCCCAGGTGTCGTCGAGGTTCTTGGAGAAGCCGAAGTCGTAGGCGCGGGTGAAGAATTGGCGGGCGCCATCGAGCCGCCGGGCGGCGAGCAGCTCCTCGGTACGGAGCAGCCCCAGTTCCTCTCCCAGCTCCTGGCCGATCAGGTTCTGGCCGCCCTCGCCGCGGTTGAGGGAGAGGTATGCCGCCTCCGCCCCCATGCCGCGCGCCAGCAGGGCAAGGAGCTCGGTGTCCTCGTCGTCGGGATGGGCCGCGATGAGCAGCACCCGCTGGTAGTGGCCCAGGCGGCGAAGCTGCTGGTCCAGCGCGGGGAGCCCACCGGTTGAGGGCGGCGCGAGCTGGCCGGCGAGCGGCGCGCCGGTGAGGAGCAGCAGGAGGAGCGGGAGCAGGCGGGGGGGCGACACGGAAAGCAAGGTAATCCCCGCCGTCCCGGTCAGAAAGGCGATCCTGGGGTGGAGGTCAGTGCTCGTCGTCCGGGTGCTGCCGCTTCCCGGCGATGAAGGCGGAGACGAAGCAGGCGAGGGCCAGGAAGGCGAGGAAGATGCCGCCGGGCTGGGAGACCCCCTTGAGGAAGAAGATCATCCCCAACGAGACGAAGACCGTGCCCAGGCCACGGAGGATCTCGTCGAGGTTGCGCCACTTCGTTTCCCGGCCCCACTGGATGGCCCCGGCCAGGCCCAGCAGGCCAAGGATTAGGAGCCCGACCCAGATCCAGACCCAGACCCAGCGTCCCGGCAGGTGGAAGAGCACCCGGGTCAGGAGCATGGGCCCCCCACGGCGGCGGCGGCGCGGGTGCAGTCGGGACAGGGACAGCGATCCAGCAGCCAACGGAAGGTAAAGATCCCGGTGCCATGACCGTCGCTCCATTCCACCCGGAGGCCGTATGCGCCGACCAGGGCCAGGCGCACCGGGCGGATGTCGGCGGGGACGGTGGCGGGATCGAGCAGCGGGCGGCTGGTCATCTCCTCCACGCAGCCGGCGCAGGGGCAGGCCAGGCGGAGGGCGCGGGCGGGAAAGAGCGCGGCATGGCCGCCGGCTACCCACTCGATGTGGATGCCGTCGTCGCGACGGGTGATCGCGTGCGGAACGACCGGTGCCTGGCTCATCTGGCGTGACCCGTGGAGGGCGGCGGGACGGTGGCCAAGGGGGAGCGCGGCGGCTTATACTTGGGCAGCATCGGTCCTCACCTTTCACCCACCCGAGCCATGCCCACCACCATCAACCCCTTCGGCGCCCGCGGCACCCTGTCGCTGGGCTCCCAGTCCGCCACGATTTTCCGCCTTCCGGAGCTTGAGCGCAAGGGCATGGCTCACCTGGACCGGCTTCCCTTCTCGATTCGCATCCTGCTGGAGAACGCCCTGCGCTTCGCGGGACGGGGGGTGGTGACGGAGGAACATGTGGCGGCGCTCGGCGCCTGGGCAGGGGGCGGGAGCGGCGCGGGGGAGCTGCCGTGGATGCCGGCGCGGGTGGTGCTGCAGGACTTCACCGGCGTCCCGTGCGTGGTGGACCTGGCGGCGATGCGCGACGCCATGGCCCGGATGGGGGGGGATCCCGACCGCATCAACCCGATGGTGCCCTGTGACCTGGTGATCGACCATTCGGTCCAGGTGGACTTCGCCGGCACCGCGGACGCGTACCAGCGGAACGTGGACCTCGAGTATAGCCGGAATCGGGAGCGGTACCAGTTGCTCAAGTTCGCCCAGCGGGCCTTCCGGAACTTCCGGGCGGTGCCGCCGGGGACCGGCATCGTGCACCAGGTGAACCTCGAGTACCTGGCGCCGGTGGTCCAGCTCCGGGAACAGCACGGCGAGCTGACCGCCTACCCCGACAGCTGCGTGGGCACCGACTCCCATACCACCATGATCAACGGCCTCGGCGTCATGGGCTGGGGCGTGGGCGGTATCGAGGCGGAGGCCGTCATGCTGGGCCAGCCGTACTTCATGCTGATCCCGGAAGTGATCGGGATGAAGCTGGTCGGCGAGCTGCCCCTCGGCACCACCGCCACCGACCTGGTGCTTACCGCCACCCAGCAGCTCCGCAAGGCCGGGGTGGTGGACAAGTTCGTCGAGTTCTACGGCCCGGGGCTCTCCAGCCTGAGCCTCGCCGACCGCGCCACGATCGCCAATATGGCGCCGGAGTACGGCGCCACCATGGGCTTCTTCCCGGTGGATGCGGAGACCATCCGCTACCTGGAGCGCACCGGCCGCGACCGGGAGGTGGTGGAACGGGTGGAACGGTACGCCAAGGAGCAGGGGCTCTTCCGCACCGACGCCACTCCCGACCCGACCTTCACCAGCACCCTGACGCTGGAGCTCTCGAGCGTCGTTCCCAGCCTGGCCGGCCCCAAGCGGCCGCAGGACCTGGTGCCGCTCACCGGGCTCAAGAAGAACTTCCAGGTTTCGCTCCCGGAGCTGATGACCCCGGCGGTCCCCGCCGCCCGGCGCGAGGTGGCGCAGGCCACCTACTCCCGCTGGGTGAACGAGGGCGGCTCGGCCGGCCCCGCGGTGGCCGACCACCCGCCGGTGGCAAGGCCGGTGGTGAATGGCCTGCCGTGCGAGCTCCGGGACGGCTCGGTGGTGATCGCGGCGATCACCAGCTGCACCAACACCTCCAACCCGTCGGTGATGATCGGCGCCGGACTGCTGGCCAGGAAGGCGGTGGAGAAGGGCCTCACCACCCGGCCCTGGGTGAAGGCCAGCCTGGCCCCCGGCTCGCGGGTGGTGACCGAATACCTCAAGGGCGCCGGACTCCTGCCCTACCTCGAGAAACTGCGGTTCGACGTGGTGGGCTACGGCTGCACCACCTGCATCGGGAACAGCGGCCCGCTCCCCGACGCCATCCAGCAGGCCATTGACGAGCACGCCCTGGTGACGGCGGCGGTGCTCTCCGGCAACCGGAACTTCGAGGCGCGGGTGCACCCCGCGGTCCGGGCCAACTACCTGGCGAGCCCGGTGCTGGTGGTGGCGTTCGCGATCGCGGGGCGGGTGGACCTGGACCTCTCCACCGAGCCGATCGGCACCGGGAAGGACGGGAAGCCGGTCTACCTCA
>JAEUJI010000266.1 GCA_016794805.1 Gemmatimonadota bacterium | reverse complement strand
TCGCATCGGTGCTTGTCCCCGTTGCCCACGGCTCGGCGGCGCAGGGGGGCGATGGTGGGATGGGCATGGGCGGAGGCGCCGTCACGTCGCTCGGGCGCGAGGCCTCGGTGCCACTCGGGCAGGTCGCCACGATCCGGCAGGTGGCCGGCCCCATGGTCGTGCGGACCGAAGACGCCATGCCCACGGCCTGGGTGTACGTCGATGTGGCCGGCCGCGACATCGGCGGCTACGTGGCGGAGGCGGAGCGCGCGGTGGCGCAGATGGTGCCCCTGCCGTTGGGCTACCGCCTGGTCTGGAGCGGACAGTACGAGTACATGCAGCGGGCCGCGGCGAAGCTGAAGCTGGTCATCCCCGCGACACTCGCGATCATCTTCCTGCTGCTGTACTTCAACTTCAAGAGCGTCGGCGAGACCCTGATCGTCATGCTCTCGCTGCCGTTCGCGCTGGTCGGCGGGATCTGGCTCCTGTGGGCCCTGGGCTACAACTGGTCGGTGGCGGTGGCCATCGGGTTCATTGCCCTGGCAGGGGTGGCGGCGGAGACGGGGGTCGTGATGCTGATCTATCTCGACCATGCCTGGGAGGCCCAACGGGCCGCCGGCCGGCATTCGCTCCGCGGGCTCTACGAGGCCGTGATGGAGGGAGCGGTGGAACGGGTCCGCCCCAAGATGATGACCGTGACGGCCATTATCGCGGGCCTCCTCCCGATGCTCTGGGGCTCCGGCGCCGGCTCGAGTGTCATGCGGCGGATTGCGGCCCCCATGATCGGAGGCATGGTGAGCAGCACGGTACTCACGCTGGTGGTGATTCCCGCGGTCTACTCGCTGTGGAAGGAACGAGAGGTTCGGGTGGCGGAGCGGACCGCTGCAGACGCCTCCGGCGTGAGGGCGGCGAGCCCCGCCGCAAGGTGATCACCGACGCCAGGCGGCGTACAGGGTCAGTCGGCCGAAGCCGGTGTCCACTGTGCCGGTCTCAGCAACACCGCTGAGGCCCGCCGCGGCCATCTCAGCCGCCAGTTGGCCCGAGAACGCCGGGGCGGTGCGTTCCAGGCCATCCAGGACACGGTCCGGGAACGAGAGCACCGCCATGATGGGGGATGTCTGCCTTCCCCAGTCAGCGACGTGCAGGCGCCCGCCAGGCTTGAGCACCCGGACAACCTCGACCAACGTGCGAGACCGCCCGGGCCGATCGAGGTGATGGAAGAAGAGCGTTGACAGGACGACATCGAACGTCGCATCCGGGTAGGGCAGGTTCCAGGAGAGGCCTTCGTCGAAGCGCAGGGGGAAGCCTGCCCGATGCGCTTTCGCTCGGGCCCGCCCAAGCATGTCGGGGTCCCCGTCGAGGCCGACGACCTCGGCGTCCGGTTGCCGTCGCTTCAGTTCGATGGCCAAGGTTCCGGTGCCGCAACCGAGATCGAGCACTGCCTCCCCCGCCCGGATTCCAGCCTGAGCGATCAGCCTGCCCTTAAACGTCTTTTCCCGCCCACCCAGCCGCAGCAACCCATCGTAGAGTGGGGTCAGCCATCGCCACCCGAGGGCGGGGACGAAACGGCCGAGGGGCACCTGTTCGGATTCCAACATGGGGCCATCCGCAGAGAACCGGGACATCCAGCATCGCCTCGGGAAGGCCAGCAGACCCTGAAGCAGGCATTAAGCCTTCTTGACTCGCCCAGGTGGGAGCGCGCGGATCACGGGAGCTTAATGTCCAGTTATGGCTGCCTTCGTTAGGAGCAGGATAATGTCGAGGCGCTTCCTTGGCGGAGGTCAGCGACGGTATGGCCATCCTGGTGACGGCTGTGGCACTGTCGGGTCTCGAATGGCTCTGGGGGGGGGTGGTGGCCGGCGGGCTGTTGCTCGCATGGTCGCTGGCCCCTGTCCGGACGCAACGCCCCCGGCGATCGTCCGGAGCCCCGGATCGCAGCACCGTTGCCATCTACCCTCTGCTCTGGGTTCGCCGGCCCAACGAGGTCGCCACGCTGCTCGAGCAACAGCCGGGAGTCCGGGCGGTAAAGCTCGATCTCACGCGTGGTCAGGCACGAGTGACTTTCGATCCGCGCGCTACCTCGATCGCCAGACTCCACTCCTTCGTGGACGAGTGCGCTCGCCACTGTGGTGGCACCCGCGCGCCGGACCATGCCTGCCCGACCGATCCTCACGACCGTTGACCCGCGGCTCAGGCCGATTCCGTGCCCCGAGCGCCAAGTTGCCGGTGGCTTGGATCAGGCGCGGCCGGTGCACTTCCTCCAGTTTGTTCCGGAGGTTCGAGATGTGGGCATGTGCCACGTTGGTTTCCGGGTCGAACGACATGTCCCAGCCTTTTCCAGGAGGGTGGTGCGGCTCACCACACGCTCAGGATTCAGCAGGAAGAACTCCAATAGCCGGAACGCGCGGGGGGAGAGGTCCAGCGGGTGGCCCCAGCGCTCCACCCCCCGACGGAGCCGATCCACTGCGAGGTCCTGGCATCGCAGGATTCCCCTCGCCGGCCCCAGCTGACGGCGGGTGATCGCCTTCACTCGTGCCACCAGCTCCTCCAGGGCGAACGGTTTGGTCAGGTAGTCATCGGCGCCGGCATCGAGTCCCCGCACCACGTTCTGGGTGGAGTGCCGCGAAGTCAGCCTCAGGATGAGGCATCGCATGCCACTGCGTCTCGGCTCGGTCGCGACCCGCAGCCCGTCCATCCGGGGCAGCTCAATGTCGAGGAGAATCAGGTCGTAGGGGTTGAGGTGTACCAGACTGCCGGCCTCGAGCCCGTCCCGGGCGATGTCCACGGCTTGGCCCTCTTCCTGAAGCGCCTGCTTGAGGAAGCGGGCCACCTCGGCCTCGTCCTCCACCACCAGCACCCGCATGACGCCCCCTCGTGCGCGGTTGCCACAGGCTACCGCGCCTCCACCCTCGTGCCAACCTCAAGAAATCATAATCTCGGATTGAAGGTGCGGTAATCTTTTCATGCTAGGTTCAATCCATGTTCATACGACATACCTCCGCCATCCGGCGCACACTCGGCCGGGTCGCCCTCGCAGGTGGCCTGTTGACCACTCTGCATCAGCCCCTCGCCGCGCAGATCGACTATCGGAACCTGGACGATGACCGTCCGGTGCTGACCGAAGATGCCTACCCGGTGGAGCGACACGCCTTCGAATTCCTGCTGCCGTACGCGTTCGAGGACGAGCGGGGCGGTGGCCGCCTCCATGCTTTCATCCCGGAGATCGAGCACGGCATCATTCGCAATGGCCAGGTTGGGCTCAAGGCTCCCATTGCCGGAGCCCGGGGGACCGGAGAGACCGATTGGGGTCTCGCGGGGCTTCGGGTCTTCGGCCTGTACAATCTGAACTCCGAAAGCCGGGCACTGCCGGCGCTTTCGGCACGAGCTGACCTGCTGCTGCCGGTCGGTTCCCTGGGCGGCGACGCCACCCGAGTGAGCCTCAAGGCCATCGCCACGCGAGGGTGGGGCCGGACTCGGGTACACGCCAATGCTGCCTGGACGCTGGGAGACGAGAACAACCTCGCCCCCTTGGAGCCCGGGCATCGGTGGAGCTACAGCCTGGCGGCGGATCGCACTCTCTTTCGGCAGAGCCTACTGCTCATCGGCGAGGTAGCCACCCGGCGGGCGGTGAAACGCGCGCCCATCGAGGTGAATGCCGCAGTGGGCGCGCGGTACCAGTGGACTCCGACCACGGTGCTGGATGTCGGTGTCCGGCGCCGCCTGCGGGAAGCCGCCGGACCGGATCTCGCGATAACCTTCGGGCTCTCGCACGCCTTCGCCGTCAGCTGGCTGATGCCGGCTGGACGCTAAGCAAGAAAAGGAGAACGCACGAAATGCCGACCGGACGGTTCCGTCTTGTCCTGGGAATCCTGATGTTGGTGCCGGGGTCGCTGAGCTCCCAGGACCAGCGCAATGAGCAGTTTTATTATCCTGGCAGCTTCAACTGGCAGTTCCTGCGCCAGTACCCCGAAGGCGGGCGGCTGTTCAACGCCTTCGACTACGGGCACGCGGTGCTGTACGAGAAGCTGTACACCCGTCCCCGGGACCTGAAGCGAGAACTGGAAGACCGCCAGTTCGACTACCTCACGCGCGATCTCCTGGTGCGTCCGCCCCGCTTCGCGGTGGTCGAGGAAGCCATCGAGCCGGCCTACGCCAAGCTGGCCTGGCGGGCAAAGCTGATGTTCGACTGGGCCCACATGCTGCACCGGCAGATCTACGACATCTACGCGGACCCGCGGCTGGACCGAGCCCGGCAGGACTCCCTGATCGAACGGGTCACCGACTATTACCTCTCCAACCGCCGGCTCGCCTTCGCCGCCCGGCCCAAGAGCATGGCGTTGATGGACGACCAGTACTACAGCCAGGTTTTCCGCCGGGATTACCCTAAGTTCAACGGCCTGATCTGGGCCTATCACTGGCTGCAGGTCGGGCTGTACGAGCCGCTGATCGAGGGGCGTTCGCCGGCGGAGCGGAAGGCCGGGGTGCAGGCCGCGATTGCGCGGTTCTGGAGCATGATGGAGGCAGCGCCGACCCGGTTCCCGAAGGTCATGCCGATGACCTCGGCGGTGGCCCCGCAATTCAGTGCCGCCCATCCCCGCGCGGCAGTGATCTTCGACAACCTGCACATGACTCACGACATCATCTCCGACATCCTGGCGGCGGATACCGTCCCGGCAGGCCGGAAACGCATGGTGATCTATGCCGCGCTGGACCAGATGCAGGATTCCACGCGGGATGTGATGACCATGGACGAATGGCGGAACATGGGGGAACTGATGGGCGGGCTCGGCGTCATGGGCGGACCGGCCACGGGCCTCCTCTCCCCGCAGCCAATCGACCACCAGGGGATGGACGCAATGCCGATGAAAATGCATCATCCCTCCGCCGACTCCACCCGGTCCGACCCACACGGGGGGCATCGTGCCCCTTCCGGCGAGCAGCCCCGAGCCCCCTCCACGCCGGCGCCGCCCCAGCCGCCGGATTCCGCCAGCCAGCACCACCACCCCCAGCGAATGAGGCAATAGCCATGGTGTGGCTCCCGATGCACAGCGGCCATCCCCTGATGGTGCATCTCCCCCTCGTGAGTCTGCCCCTCGCAGTAGGGCTGGATCTTCTGGCGCGCCGCCGGTGTGAGGGGCCTTGGCGCCAGGCGGCCTCGGTCCTCTGGGGGCTGGGACTCCTGGGCATCCTGGCTGCCATGGCCACAGGTCTCCTGGCCTACTCCCGGGTGGACCACTCCGACCTGGGTCATGCGGTCATGACGCTGCATCGCAACTTGGCCCTTGCCGCGGTTGTGCTGCTGCTGGTGGGCGGGGTGGTACGCTGGCGTCGGCCGCATGCCACGTTGGCCGCCGTGCCTGGGCTGCTCGGGCTGGGCCTGATGGTCACTGCCGCCTATTTCGGTGGCGAACTGGTCTTCCGTCATGCAATCGGCTTGCCGAATACGGTGTTGGAGCAGGTGATGAGGGAGCGCGGCGGACAGGCCCCCGAGGGCGTGCCGGAGAGCTCCGATATCGACTCGGCTTCTCCTGGAGCCGTTGATTCCGTTGCCGCTCCCGGCCACGATCACCGCGACACGGTCCCGCACTCGAACTGAGGCGGCCGCCGGGGGCCGCGGCATCGGCCGGCCGTCCTGCCTCCAGGTTCCATCCTATCG
>JAEUJI010000225.1 GCA_016794805.1 Gemmatimonadota bacterium | reverse complement strand
GCCACCCCTGCCGGCCCGAGCACCGTTTCGCATTCGGTGGCGATGTCAGGCCAGGGCCATTCGAAGAGGTGGACCAGGACCTCCCCGGCGGCGGTATGGCCGCTCGGGCGCCAGGTGCCCGGGAGCGTCGGGCGGGTGGGCGTTCCGCCGCCACCGCCCGGGGGGGCGGTTCCCTCGTCCCCACCGCAGGCCAGGGAGAGTGTCAGGAGGCCAGGCAGGGCCAGGAGTCTGAGGAGGGTCACGGCGTCTACTTGGGTAAGGGAGAGGCCGCAGCCCCGCCGTGGAGCTGGCAGAGCTGCGGCCGGAGGAATGTGCGCGGTCAGATGCTGCTTAGTAGCCCGGGTTCTGGGTGAGCTTCGGGTTCACCGCGATCTGGTTGGAGGGGATGGGGTACAGGCTCAGGTAGTCGGGCACGCTCTGCCCGGCCGGCACGCCGCCCTTGAAGGTCCAGATGTAGCTGCCGCCGCTGAACTTGCCGAAGCGGATGAGGTCGGTCCGGCGCTGTCCCTCGAAGAACAGCTCCCGGCCCCGTTCGTCCAGCATGAAGTCGACCGTCAGTTCGCCCTGGGTGATGTCGCCGCTGTTGTCGCCGTAGGCGCGCTGCCGCAACGCGTTGACGTACCCGAGCGCCTGCGCGGCGCTTCCGGTCCCGCCCCGCACCACGGCCTCGGCATAGATCAGGTAGGCATCCGCCAGGCGGAACATCGGGTAGTCGGTATCCGGGAACTCGCCGCTCGAGCCCTGGCTGCCGGTCGAGGTGAGGTTGGTGAACTTCATGCTGGCGGCGCCTTCCTCCTCCGACGTGATGCTGGTGATGGCGTTCGGCGTGCGGCCGGTGGTGAAGAACAGCCCGCGCGGGTCGCTCTGCAGCCGCGCGTACGCCTCCGGCCGGACCTTGAGCCCCGCCCAGCAGCCGTTGACGCCGAGCGTGGCGGGGTCCTGGCTCCAGGGATTGGTGCCGCCGACGCAGGCGGCGTGAATCAGGAACGTGGTGCCGCCGTAGCCACGGGAGTAGAGGCCGTCCGACACGAGCGGGAAGATGATCTCGGGGGACAGGTGGTTGTCGGCGGTGAAGTTGTTCTGGAACACCGGGTTCAGGGAGAACTTGCCGCTGTTGATCACGGCCGCCGCCTCATTGGCCGCCTCGGTGTAGTACGGGGTGCCGGTGTAGACCTCGCCATTGAGGTAGACGTGGGCCAGGAGCATGTGCGCCGCTTCCTGGGTGGCCCGGGCGTAGGTGGCCTGGCCGGCGGCGGGCGGCAGGTCCGGGATGATCGCATTCAGCTCCGACACGATGAAGTCGAAGACCTGCTGCCGCGTCGACTGCGACGGCGGCGTGCCAGACGGCTCGGTCACGATCGGGATGGGCCCGTACATGTCCACGCCGTGCCAGTAGCTCAGCGCGCGGAGGAACCGCGCCTCGGCCCGGAAGGCCTGGATGTCGGTCCGCAGCTGGCCGGAGACCCCGCGCTCGTCGAGCTTGGCGTCCGTGGTCTGCCGCAGGAACTCGTTGGCCGTGGCGATCTGGAAGAAGATGCGGGCGAACATCCCCGACACGAACTCATTGGTCGAGCCCCAGGTCATGGCGTTGTACTCGAGGATCGGCCCGTCGTTGGCCCAGCGCAGCATGGCCTCGTCGGTCGGCAGTTCCTGGGCCTGCCAGTAGATGCGGATGTAGCTCTGGAACCCCGCGTCGGAGATGGTTCCGATGTCCCGGTCGCAGCAGCCCCGGATGCCGGACAGGATCAGGCCGCCGTACAGCTTGGCCAGGAAGGAGCGGTAGGACGCCGGCGAGTTGAAGACGGTGGTCTCCGAGACGGTGCTGGTTGGCGCCACCGACGGGTCGGTGCAGGCGCCCAGCCCGAGGCTGGCGAGCGCCACGGCACCCAGGACACCTCGGCGAAAGTTGCGAGTCATGCGCGTATCCTTCATCAAGTGGTGATCGACCGTGGATCGCTTAGAACTGGATGCCCATGCCGGCGCTGACGGTGCGCGAGCGCGGGTACAGGTTGTTGTCGATGCCGTTCAGGCCCGCCGTCGGATCCACCCCGCTGTAGCCGGTGATGGTGAAGGCGTTCTGCATGGTGGCAAACGCCCGCGCGGCCTGGCCGCGGAGGTTGAAGGCGTAGCCGACCGTGATGTTGTCCATGCGCAGGAACGACGCCCGCTCCACATAATAGTCGGAGTACTTCTGGTTGGTGACGAAGTTCGTCTCCAGCACCGACGTGTGCAGGTTGTAGGGCGAGGCCTGGGCCAGCTGGTCGTAGAACCCGTTCGCCGAGGCCACGTTGTTGTACACGTAGTTGCCGAGGTACGCCCGGAGGGTGAAGCCGAGGTCCCACTTGCCGTAGTTCAGGTAGGAGGAATGCCCGATGATCCACTTCGGCGCCGGGTCATGGAACGGCCGGCGGTCGTTGAAGTTGACGGTGCCGTCCCCGTTCCGGTCGACGTAGAGGTCCTGCTCGTTGATGACGTTGTCGCCGTTCTCGTCGGTGTAGATCGGCTTCCCGTTCCGCAGCTTGTGCTCGTACACGTAGAACGAGTTGATCGGGACGCCGGGCCGCAGGATCTGGATGGTCTGGCCCAGGCCGCCGATGAAGCCGACGGGGATCTGCTGGGCGACGGCGTTGCCGCCGAACGGATTGATGGCGATGAGTTCGTTGGTGTTGTGTGCCGCCGTGAGGTCCGCGGTCCACCGAAGGCCCTGGCCGGTGGTCCCGCCCTGCAGGACCTTGGCGCTGAGGCTCAGCTCGACACCGGTGTTGCGCATGCTCCCGATGTTGGTCGTGATGTTGTCGCCGGGGGCGGTGCCGGCGGCGGCGGTCACGTTGAAGATCAGGTCATCGGTGCTCTTCCGGTACACGTCAATGGTGCCGGTGTAGCGCTGGTTGCTGAAGCCGAAGTCGAGCCCGAGGTTGAAGGACTTGGTGGCTTCCCACTTGATGTCCGGGTCCACCGCGCTCGGCCGGATCTGGGTGAAGAACGAGTCGGCGAACTGGTACTGCGCCTCCGCGTCACCGATCGAGTAGGTGGAGTACTGCAGGTAGTTTCCGAACGACTGGTTGCCGGTCTTGGCCCAGCTGGCGCGGAGCTTGAGGTCGGAAAGGTTCCAGCGGCCCTTCAGGACCGACTCCTCGGAGAGCCGCCAGGCCGCCGCGATGGACGGGAACGTGCCCCACTGGTTGCCGGTGCCGAAGCGGGAGGAGCCGTCGCGCCGCAGGCTGGCGTTGAAGAGGTAGCGGTCCCGGATGTTGTAGTTCACCCGGCCGAAGAACGAGATCAGCTTGCTTTCCTGCACGTTGAACTGGCTGCTCACGGTGATGGCGCTGGGAATGCCGTTCGGGCCCAGCTGGTCGGTGCTGAGCCCCTGCGCGAGGACCGACGGGAACTCGCCCCGGGCTTCGGTATACGAGTAGCCGGCGGTGAGGTCGAGCAGGCCGGGTCCCACGTCGCGCGGGATCGCGTAGTTCAGGAAGCCTTCCAGCACCGTATTCGTCTGCGCCGGCTCCTCCCGGTAGAAGTCGCCGGGGTCACCGCTCCCCACCTGCTCCCGGTGCAGCGAGGTCGGGGTGAAGGTGGTGCGGGTGGCGCGGGTGATGTCGTACCCGAGGGTCAGGTTCGCCGAGAGCCCCTCGAGGAAGGGGGTCCGCCACTCGCCCTGCAGGTTGCCGATGCTGCGCAGGGTGGTGCTCTTGTCGCTGGCGAGCTTCAGGATGGCGACCGGGTTGTCGGCGGAATTCAGGCCGCCGCTCCAGTCGTAATACCCCGTCGGGGTGGTGGAATCGAAGACCGGCTGGGTGGGACCGTAGACGGTCGCATTGCCCAGCACCCCTCCCGGCGTGAAGTCATCCCGGGCGCGGGATCCCCGCAGGTTGGCCCGCAGCGTGACCCGGTCGTTGAACAGCTGCTGGTTGTAGTTCACGCCCAGGGAGACGCGCTGGGTCGTGGTCCCCTGCAGGATGCCGTTCTGCTCCAGGAAGTTGCCCGACAGCCGGTAGCTGCTGTTCTGCCCCGCGCCGGACACGGCGAAGGTGTGTTCCTGGCCGTAGGCCGCCCGGTCGATTTCCCCGAACCAGTCGGTGTTCGCGTTGAGCAGCTGGGTGGCGTTCGCGGGGGCATACTGGGTGACGGCCGACCGAAACTGGGACGCGCTCAGCATCGACGGGTACTTGGTGGCCGACGAGGCGGACACGCTGCCGCTGTACTCGAATCTCGGCCCCGCCCCCGCCTGCCCCTTCTTGGTGGTGATGATGATGACGCCGTTCGCCGCGTTGGAGCCGTAGATCGCGGCGGCGGAGGCGTCGCGCAGCACCACGATGCTCTCGATGTCGCTGGCATTCAGGAAGTTGAGCGGGTCCCGGCCGCCCGACAGGCCGCCGCCGGCGCCGGATCCGCCCACCGGCAGGCCGTCGATCACGAACAGCGGTTCGTTGCTGGCGTTGACCGAGGTGGCGCCGCGAATGCGGATCGTGGTGCCGCCGCCCGGTTCGTTGTTTTCCACCACCTGCACGCCGGCCGCCTTGCTCTGGATCAACTCCGTCGGGCTCACGATGCGGCCGGTGTTGAACTCGTCCGGCGTCACGCTCGTGACGGCGCCGGTGATATTGCCGGCCGTCTGCTCGCCGTACCCGACCACCACGATCTCCGAGAGGTCCACTGCCTTGGCGGTGATCGCGAGATCCACCACCAGGGTCTGGCCGGCGGCCAGGGTGAACTCCTGGCTGAGCGGCGTGAAGCCGATCATCCGGGCCCGGATCGTGTCGGTCCCCGCCGCAACGCCCGTGATCAGGTAGCTGCCGTCCGGCCGGGTCACCGCGCTCCGGTTCCGGACCATGACGCTGACGCCCTGCACCGGCCGGTCCGTGCCGGCCTCCGTCACGTGGCCGAGGATGGAGCCGGTGGGTGACTGGGCCGCCAGCGGCACCACCCCCAGCGCTGCCAGGAGTACTCCCAGACTATTGCGTAGCCGTGTCATATGCGGGGACGTCCTTTCCGGTGCGGGCTACAAAAAAGCCCCGGCCAGAAGCGGGCCGGAGCATGAGAAGACAGGGTAGGCAACGGCCGTGCCGGAACCGGCGCGGCGCGCGCGATCAGGGAGGTTGCGGCAATGTTCGTTAGGCAGGCGGGGGACCTGCATGCACACCACGCGTTCGGGTCGGCGACTCGATTACGTCATCAACCCCGGCCGGGGAGGTTCCCCGGGGAGCGGACGACCGGTCGGTTTCAGTAACTTGCGGGTACCTGCGTGTCAGGACTGGAGGCT
Organism: Gemmatimonadota bacterium; assembly: GCA_016794805.1. Taxonomy (GTDB): domain Bacteria; phylum Gemmatimonadota; class Gemmatimonadetes; order Gemmatimonadales; family GWC2-71-9; genus JADJOM01. The sequence continues at coordinate 100 of JAEUJI010000225.1, read as the reverse complement.
GTGCCCGGGTTGGCGCCCCGGTCGCGCTAATATTCCCGCCGGGTTGGGGGTCGTCAAGAGCCCAGTCAGGCGGGGGTGGGACTTTATACAGCCTGAATAC
>JAEUJI010000200.1 GCA_016794805.1 Gemmatimonadota bacterium | reverse complement strand
GGTGGCCAAGCGCCCCCTCACCCGACCCCCCGTCCGGCGGCTGGTGCTGGCCAGGCGCAACTTCACCCGACCCCCCGTCCGGCGGCATCTCCCGTTCCCCTCAGTTCCGTCGAGGGGTTCGCGCGCCAGATCATCGGCTGGAGGGAGTACGTGAACGGGATCTACTGGCTCAAGATGCCCGGTTACCGGGTGCACAATTACTTCGGCTTCGAGCGGCCGCTGCCGCAGCTCTACTGGGAGCCGGAGCGCACCGACCTGGCCTGCCTGCGGGATTCGGTGCGCATGGTGCGGGAGACGGCGTACGCCCATCACATCCACCGGCTGATGGTGCTGTCCAACTTCGCGAACCTCGCGGGAGTGCATCCGCTGCGGCTGTCGGAGTGGTTCTGGGCCGGCTTCGCCGACGCGATGGAATGGGTGGAGCTGCCCAACGTGGTGGGGATGGCGACCTTCGGAGACGGGGGACTGCTGGCGTCCAAGCCCTACGTGTCGAGCGCGGCGTACATCAACCGGATGAGCGACTACTGCGGCGGCTGCCGCTACGACCCCGCCCGCCGGACCGGCCCCGGCGCCTGTCCGTTCAATTATCTCTACTGGACCTTCCTGGACGACATCCGGCAGCGGAAGCTCGACGTGGGGCAGCGGATGGCGCTGGTGCTCAAGGGGCTGGAGCGGATTCCGGCGGCGGAGCTGGCGGAGATGCAGGCGGAACGGGAGCGGTTCCTGGCCACGCTGGAGCCCGACGAGACGGGGTGGAGGTTCGACCATGACCAGGGATAGGGACCGTCGCGCATGACGCATGCCCCGCTGGACGATCACCGGGTTCACGCCCCCGCCGACGTGCGCCCCCGCGCGGGCGGGGAGTTCGTGCTGTACTGGGTGCAGACGACCCACCGGGCGCACGACAACTTCGCGCTCAACTTCGCAATCGAGCAGGCCAACGCGCTCGGGCTGCCGCTGCAGGTCTATCACGGCCTCCGGCACGACTACCCCTGGGCCAGCGACCGCTTCCACACCTGGATCCTGGAGAGCGTGGCGGATCTCTACGCCGACTTCGAGGCGAAGGGGATCAACTACGCCTTCTGGCTGGACCGGTCGGTGGGGGAGTACACGGAGTGGCCGGCGGGAAGGCGGGGTCAGGGGGAAGCGGAGAAACGGAGAAACGGGGGAGCGGAACCGCAGTCCGTTTCCCCGGTTCCCCGGTCCCCCGCTTCTCCGACGCCGCTCGTCGCACTAGCCCGAAGGGCCGCCCTCGTCGTCACCGACTACTTCCCCACGTTCATCGCGCCGCGGCAGACGCGGGGGCTGGCGCGGAAGGTGGAGACGCCGGTGATCGCGGTGGAGTCGGCGACGGTGGTGCCGATGGCCTACCACCAGAAGGAGCAGAGCACCGCCCGCGGGATCCGGACGGTGCTGATGGAGGCGCTGCCGCACTACCTGTGGCCGGTGGGGAATCCGGAACTGAAGATCCGGCGCGGGATCGAGCTGCCGTTCGACGGCTCGGCGGCTCGGCGGCTGGTCGGCACGGCCGCGGGGATTGAAGCGCTCGTGGCTGGGTGCGACGTGGACCACTCGGTACCGCCGTCGACGACGTTCCGTGGCGGCACCCGCGCGGGCCGGGCCCGGCTCGCCGAGTTCCTGCGGACGGGGATCGGGAACTACACCGAGGACCGGAACGACCCCAACAAGCCCGACGCGGTGAGCCGGCTGTCGCCCTGGCTGCACTTCGGCAACCTCTCGATCCACGAGGTGCTGCTGGCGGTGCGGGAGGCTGGGCCGGCGGAGCAGTACGCCAAGTACCTCGACGAGGCGCTGACCTGGCGCGAGGTGGCGCACAACTTCTGCCACTTCAATCCGCGGCACCGGACGATGGACGGGATCCCCGCCTGGGCCCGGAAGGAGCTCTCCGATCACGAGGCGGATCCGCGGCCGCACCTCTATTCCCTCGAAGAGCTGGAACATGCCCGCACCGGGGAGGAGCTGTGGAACGCCGCCCAGCGCTCCTACCTGCGCGAGGGGTGGATGCACAACTACATGCGGATGCTCTGGGGGAAGACGGTGCTGCAGTGGACGCCGAACGCGGCGGAGTGCCTGCGGGTGCTGGAGCACCTCAACAACAAGTACGCGCTGGATGGCCGGGATCCGAACTCGTACGGCGGGATCATGTGGATCTTCGGGAAGTATGACCGGCCGTTCTACCGGCGGCCGATCTACGGGACGGTGCGGTACCAGTCGCTGCGGGCCGCGAAAGACAAGTTCGACGTACCGGCGTACCTGGCGAAGTACAGGGCGTAGGACTGCGGTCGGCGCTCGAACCCTCGGCGGGTGTTCGTGGGCCGCCCTGGGGTCGGCGCTGCCCCGTGCTCGCGGGCGGAGGGTGGCCGCAGAGGATCGGTGGGACCGCTTAGCGGCACACCCTCCGCCGCTGCGCCGCGGCATCGCCACAATTGGCGGCCCGGGACGGCGGGATGTAGCGCGGGTCGAGTGGCCGCACGGGACGGCGGGGGTGGAGCGCGCGTCGGTGAGCGGTAGCACGATTGAGCACTGGCCCTAAGCAGCGGAACCGCAGCGCGCGGAATCCCCGTCGGCCCGGGTGGCCGCTACACGCCTTACCGCCCTACCGCCCTCCCTACTCCCCCTCGGCCTCAAACGATACTTCGAGTTCCATCCCGTCCCGGGCGATCACCGTCTCGGGGAAGATGCCGCGCGCCTCGGCGAGGAGCTCCGGCGCCTCCCGGGAGTAGCGGGGGCTGATGTGCGTCAGCGCCAGCCGCTTCACACCGGCGGCGCGGGCGATCTCCGCGGCCTCGGTGGCGGTGGAGTGTCCGGTCTCGCGGGCGCGGGCCTGGTCCAGGTGGCTGAAGGTGGCCTCGTGGACCAGGAGGTCGGCGCCGGTCGAGACCTCCTGCACGGCGGGCACGGGGCGGGTGTCCCCCGTGATCACGACCTTCCGGCCCGGCCGCGGCTGGCCCACCAGCTCCGCGGGGGTGATGACCCGGCCATCGGGGAGGGTGACGGTCTCTCCCTTGTGGATCCTGCCCCAGAGCGGCCCCTCGGGGATGCCCATGGCGCGGGCCAGGTCGGGGTTGAAGCGGCCCTTCCGGATGTGTTCCACCAGCGCGTAGCCGATGGTGTCGGCGCGGTGCTCGGTGGGGAAGGTGACGATGTCGTACTCGTCCCGCCGGACCACGTCGCCGACGGCGAGCTCGACGATCTCCACCGGGAACTTGACCCGCTCGATCCCGACCTCGAGGGCGTGGCTGAGGATGCGCTTCGCGCCGCGGGGGCCGTAGAGGGTGAGGCCCTCGCTGCGGGCCTCCTGCTCGCCGAAGATGTTGAGCAGGCCGAGGGTGCGGAGCAGGCCGATGACGCCGAGGAGGTGGTCGGAGTGGAAGTGGGTGAAGAAGATGTCGCGGAAGGTGAAGCTCACGCCGTAGCGCATCATCTGGCGCTGGGTGCCTTCGCCGCAGTCGAACAGCAGGGTCTCCCCCTCGCGGGCGAGCGCGAGGGCGGCGACGTTGCGGTCGACGGTGGGACAGGCGGCGCCGGTGCCGAGGAAGGTGAGCTTCAGCATGGGGCGGAAGGTAAGGGGAGACGGGGGAACGGGGGAGAGAAGACGGGAGGCGGGAGGCGGGTATGGTGGGCCGCACGGGCCGGCGGGGATTCCGCGCGCTGCGGTTCCGCTACTCAGGGCCAGTGCTCAATCGTGCTACCGCTCACCGACGCGCGCTCCACCCCCGCCGTCCCGTTCGGCTGCAGTTCCCGCTACCGTCGTTACCGTCGTTACCGCCTACCCCCGCCTCACCCCCCGTCCCAGCGCGGTCACGATGCCGTCGAGTTCGCGGACCAGGCGGGTGGGGCTGCCGGGCGCGTCGCGGAGGGCGCCGGCGACGGCCTGGTAATACCAGAGGGTCTTTTCGCGGGGCACGCTGAAGCGGTTCCAGACGTCGTCGCCGACGACGCGCATGTCGTTGATGATGGAGCGGGCGTTGTAGAGCTTGTCGGCGGCGGCGACCAGCAGGACGGAGCGGTCGGCCGCGGTGCGCAGGTGCTCGACGTAGCGCCGCTTCCGGTCCTCCCAGGGGCCCTTGTGGCCGTGCTCGAGGGCGTGGGGATCGGGCTCGGTGCAGCCCATCACGATCTGGTGCACCCGGGGCCCGAAGCGTTCCAGGATCTCCCGCTCGGTGGCGCCCTTCCGCGGGTGGTCCTCGACCGCGTCGTGCAGCAGCGCCGCGATCCCCTCCTCCTCGTCCCCGCCGTCCTCGAGCACGATCGCCGCCACCCCGAGGAGGTGGGCCATGAAGGGGATGCCGCTCCCCTTCCGCCGCTGGCGGCCGTGCAGTTCCACGGCGTAGAGCAGCGCCTCGGTGAACTTGGGGCTGAGGGGGTGGGTGGGGGTTAGAACAGCTTCACCTGAATATTGAGCTTCCCCGGGTGCTTGTTGAGTTCGTCAATCAGCACCTTGAGCGCCTGCAGCGCCGCGCGGCTGTCGCTGTAGAGGCCGGTATCCGAGGCGAACTTGCCGATGGTGCCCTCCCCCGCGTTGATCCGCTGCAGCAGGGTGTCCAGCCGGGCGCCGGTGGCGGTGAGCTGGATGGACATGGTGCTGAGGTTCCGGGCCAGGGTGTCGGCCCGCTCCACGGCATTCGCCACCGGGATGGTGCCGATGGTGCTGTCGAGCTTCTGGCTCAGCTGGCGGAAGGCGCGGAGGGTGGATTCGAGCTCGGTGGTGGCCGCCGGCAGCCGGTTGTTCATGGTGTTGAGGGTGCGCTGCATCGCCTGCAGGGTGCCGATCAGCTCGTCGGCCGTGCGCTGATTCGCCAGGGCCTGTACCCCGATGAGGACTGAATCGGCGCGGTCGGCAAGCTGGGCGCCACGGGCGAAGAGGTCCCCGCCGGCGGCGCCGGGGATCGGCTTGTCGGGGGGGAGGGGGCCGGCCTCCGG
>JAEUJI010000100.1 GCA_016794805.1 Gemmatimonadota bacterium | reverse complement strand
ACCGCGTGTGGCGGCGGCGGCGCGGTGGGCCCTGATGCCCCCACGCCGGTCTTCACCCCCCTCGCGCTCGGCGCCGACAGCGTTGCGGTGGAGGTGGGGAGCACATTGCAGCTCACCGCGACGCCGCGGGACCAGAACGCCGCCGCCATCAGTGGCCTGCCGGCGGCGGCATGGACCATCGAGGACACGGCGATCGCCGAGGTCAGCGGCGGGGCGGTGAACGGAAAGAGCCTGGGGAACACCCGGGTCTTCGTCGCGCTGACCGTGGACGGCGTCACCCATGGCGATACCGCCACGGTCACCGTGCTGCCGGCGACGACCGGAGGTCCGGCCCATCCCGTCGGCATGAGCGGGACCACCTTCGTGCCGTCCTCCGTCACCGTGATCGTCGGCGACAGCGTCACCTGGCAGTTCTCCGGTGCGGTACACAACGTCACCTTCGGCAGCCCGGCGCAGGCGAGCCTCAACATTCCCGACCAGGCGCCCGGGACGGCGGTGTCCCGCACCTTCCTTGCCGCCGGTACGTACGCCTACGAGTGCACCCGGCATGCGAACATGACCGGGCAGGTGATCGTCCAGACGGGACAGGCCCAAGTCTTCACCTCGGTCGGCATCGCGCCGGTTACTACCACCCTGCTGATCGGGGGGACGGTGACGCTGGTGGCGACCCCGCTGGACCAGGCGGGCGTGCCGATGGCTGGGCTGCCGGGAGCGACCTACCTGAGTCAGGCCCCGGGGATCGCCTCGGTGGGTGGCTCGGGAGTGGTTACCGCGGTGGCGGCCGGAACCACCACCGTCACGGCGAGCATCACCAGTGCCGGCATCACCCACACCGCGGTGGCCACGGTGATCGTCACCGCCCCCGTGCCGGGCGGCGCCAGCGTGACGGCTACGGGCAACAACACCTTCTCCCCGGCCGCCGTGACGATCGCGGCGGGGGGGAGTGTCACCTGGCAGTTCGGCAACGGGACTCACAACGTGACCTTCGCCGCCGGTCAGCCCCCTGGCGGCAACATCCCGGACCAGTCCGCCGGGACGGTGACCCGGACCTTCCCGGCCGCCGGCAGCTTTGCCTACGAATGCACCCGGCACAACGGCATGACGGGCAGCGTGACCGTCACGGGGGCTGGCGCGCCGCCGGTCTATACCACACTGTCGGTCGCGCCGGCGAGCCCGCTGGTCGCGGTGGGGGGCACGGTCGCGATCGTCGCGACCCCGCTCGACCAGTTCGGGGCGGCCATGGCCGGCCTGCCGGCCGCGACCTTTGCCAGCAGCGACCCGGCGGTGGCCACGGTCGGCCCGTCCGGCACGGTGACCGGGGTGAGTGCGGGAGGCGCCACCATCACCGTCTCCCTCACGGCTGGGGGCGTCACTCATACCGGGAGCTCCGCCGTGACGGTCGGCAGCTCGCTGGGGGTCGTGATTTCCACCGCGAACCTGACGTTCACCCCCGATGACGTCCGGATCCCCCCGGGCCAGAGCGTCACCTGGCAGTTCGTCGGCGCCACGCACAATGTCACCTTCGAGGCCGGCGGGCCGGCGCCGCCGGGCGGCAACATCCCCGACACCGCGCCCGGGAACAGCGTCACCCGCACCTTCCCGCAGGCCGGCGACTACAAGTACGAGTGCACGATTCACAAGGGACTGAACGGCAAGATCCGGGTCGAGTAGCCGCACCCTGAACGACGAGGAGTCGCAATGCAGGTGAGCCGGTTGGCGGTGGTGTTGTCGCTCGGGCTGGCCGGGCCCCTGGCGGCGCAGGGGTCGCTCGACCGGACCCCGAACCTCTCGGGGACCTGGGTGGTGCGGCCCGGGACGGTGCAGTTCAACTTCCTGCACCGCTTCGTGCGCAGCCCGGGGCCGGTACGGAAGGTGAGCAATTTTCCCACCTTCCTCGTGGGCAGCTCCTTCCTCAAGGGCACGCTGCTCGGCTTCAACTACG
>JAEUJI010000058.1 GCA_016794805.1 Gemmatimonadota bacterium | reverse complement strand
CGGGCGGCGGGGCGGCGGGACCCGGCGCCGGTGCGGGAGGAGATCGTGCGGGAGCGGGGCTCCCGCTATATCGACTTCCTGCTCCCGGGGCTGGTGGCGCTCAACCTGATGGGGAGCGGCGTCTGGGGCACCGGTTTCTCGATCGTGGACGCGCGGCGGCGGAAGCTGCTCAAGCGGCTGCTGGCCACGCCCATGTCGCGTGCCGAGTACCTGGCCAGCTTCCCGCTGGCGCAGCTGCTGCTCCTGGTGGTGGAGGTCGGGACCATCCTGGCCTTCGGGGTGCTCGCCTTCGACGTCCCGGTGCGCGGCTCGCTGGTGGCGCTGGGGATCGTGTGCGGGTTCGGGTCGCTGACCTTCGGGGCCCTGGGGCTGCTGGCGGCGGCGCGGCCCACCACCATCGAAGGCGCCTCCGGCCTGATGAACCTGATGCTCATGCCGATGTGGGTGCTGTCCGGGGTCTTCTTCTCCTCGGCGCGGTTCCCGGAACTGGTGCAGCCGGTGATCAAGGCCCTGCAGCTCACCGCGCTGGTGGACGCGCTGCGGCTGATCATGCTGGAGGGGGCATCGCTTGCCGGGGTGACGGGCCAGCTCGCCGTCATGGCGGCGTGGCTGGTGGTGGGATTCTTCGTGGCGCTGCGGATCTTCCGCTGGCAGTAGGTGGTGTCGCGCGGGCGCAACGATCCGCGGGGCCCCGGGACACACCCCACCCGTCCGGGGCGCCGATTCTGCGGCGATTTCGGGGGTCGTTCAGGGTGTTCGGTGGGCACCGCTCTTGCCATCTTGTCGCGAGTGCCCACTCCGGGCATTCCAAGGTTCCACCGACCCACCCCCTGAGGTCACGTCTTTATGGTCACTTCGCCCCGGCTCGGCCGTCTCCTGGCGGCCACCCCCGTCGTATTCCTGCTGGCCGCCACGGCCTGCAGCCCGGAAGCGACCGGACCCATCGCTTCCACGCATTCCATCGTGATCGGGCTCCCGCCGGGTGACGGCGTCCCGACCCGCACCGAGGCCGAGATCTGCAAGGATGGTTCGTCGGCCACGATCGAGATCGTCACCCACTTCCTGGTGGGCGGCACCCAGACCGACACCGCCGCGATCAACGCCGGCGAGTGCCTGATCGTCCTCACCAGCAGCGCGGTGCCGAAGCCCGATACCCTGTTCATCACCGAGGTCGGGATCCCCACCGGCGTGCAGCTGGATTCGGTCGTGACCCTGCAGGGCGTCACCCCGAACACCCAGACCCCGATGACCATCACCCGGACGGTGCAGGCTTCGGGCACCTCCAAGATCCTGGCCGGCCTCGAGTGGGGCGCCACGGTCTACTTCTACAACTCGCTGATTCCGCCCCCGCCGCCCGGCGGCGGCGAAGGCTGCACCCCGGGATACTGGAAGCAGTCGCACCACTTTGACAGCTGGCCCGCGGTGTACAGCCCCGACCAGCAGTTCTCCTCGGTGTTCGAGGACGCCTTCCCCGGCATGACGCTGGTCCAGGTGCTGAGCACCGGTGGCGGCGGGCTGGAGGCGCTGGGCCGGCACACGGTGGCCGCGCTGCTCAACGCCGGCTCCACGGGCGTGAGCTACGACTTCACCACGGCGGACGTGATCAACGGCTTCAACGGCGTCTTCCCCGGCACCAAGAACGCCTACAACACCCAGAAGGACATCTTCGCGGACTTCAACGAGCAGGGCTGCCCGCTCAACTGAGCCGGTATTCCCCTGAAAACGCACGAGCCCGGGCCAACGCCCGGGCTCGTTGCGTTCCGGGCACCGGCGGGCCGTCAGCCGAACCGCCCCGGCCGGAACGGCGTCAGGTCGAACGCCGACTGCCCCGTCAGCGCCAGGTCGGCGAGCACCTCGCCCAGCACCGGCGCGAACTTGAAGCCGTGTCCCGAGCAGGCGCTGCCGATGATCACCCGCGGGTCGCGGGGGTGGGGGCCGAGCAGGAAGTGATGGTCGGGAGTGTTGGTGTAGAGGCAGGTGATGGCGTCGGTGGTGGGGCCATCGGCGTCGGGGATGAAGCGGCGCAGCAGCTGGCGCATCTCGCCGATCTCCTCCGGCTGCACCGCCCGGCGCGGCGTGGCGGCGGTGACGGTCTCGCCGTCGTGATGCCGGGCCACCTTGAACCC
>JAEUJI010000039.1 GCA_016794805.1 Gemmatimonadota bacterium | reverse complement strand
GAGCCGGCTGAACACCGCCGGGAAGCAGGTGAAGAGGAGCACGACCACGAGGATCAGCCAGACGTGGTTGGCCTCCCAGACCGGACCGATGGCGTGGGCAATCACCTCCCGTTGGCGGGCCCGCCGGGGGCCGGCGGCCAGGAGGTCCCACACGCCGCCGCCGAAATCGGCTCCCGCCAGCAGCACGTAGGCGTTGAGCGAGACCACTATGGCCCCGGCCAGCAGTTCCGCGGCGCCCAGGTCAGGCATGGGGGCCCCCCACGGTCGGGGTGTAGACCCGGTTCCACTCCTGGTGCCTGGGGCTGCGGATGATCTGGGAATAGAGCAGCCAGGCCACCACCACCCCGAGGAAGAGGTAGAGCAGGGTGAAGCCCAGCAGCGTATAGGCCAGCCCGGGCATCGGGGTCACGGCCTCGCTGGTGCGGAGGACGCCATGGATGATCCACGGCTGACGGCCCACCTCGGTCACCGTCCAGCCGGCCTCGATGGCCACGAAGCCGAGCGGGGCGCAGGCTGCGAGCGCGATCAGCAGCGGGCGGCGGTCGGCGGGGTCACGACGCCGGACCATGAGCCAGAGCGCCCACGCGGCCACCGCGGCCATCACCGTGCCGATGCCGACCATCACCTGGAAGGCCAGGTGGACGATCGGGACGTTGGGCCACTCGTCCCGGGGAATCTGGTCCAGCCCGGTCACCACGGCCTTCGGATCATGGTGGGCCAGCAGCGAGAGCCCGTACGGGATTTCGATCCCCCAGCGCACCGTGCGCGTCTCCATGTCCGGCCAGCCGCCGAGGAGCAGCGGGGCGCCGGCCTGGGTCTCGAACAACGCCTCCATAGCCGCGAGCTTTGCCGGCTGGTATTGCGCCACGTTGCGGGCGCTGATATCGCCGGACAGGGGCTGGAGCAGCGCCGCGGGCGCGCCGATCAGGATGCCGAGCGTGAGCGCCCGGCGGTGGAAGGCGTTGAGCGGATCGCGCAGCAGGAGGAGGGCGTGGATCCCCGCCACGGCGAATCCGGTCGCGGCATACGCGGCGAGGGTCATGTGCAGCGTCTGCTGGAACGCCGCGGGATTGAGCAAGGCGCGGATCGGGTCGATATTGACCGGTACACCGTCCACCAGGTCGAAGCCGGTGGGGGTGTTCATCCACGCGTTGGCGATCACCACGAAGATCCCGGACAGCACCCCGCTCAGCGCGACGAGCACCCCGGCCATGAGGTGCGCCCTGGGGGGAATCCGGTCCCAGCCATAGAGGTAGATGCCGAGGAAGATGGCCTCGGTGAAGAAGGCGAAGCCCTCGAGCGAGAAGGGCATGCCGATGAGCGGGCCAGCCATTTCCATGAACCCGGGCCAGAGCAGACCCAGTTCGAACGAGAGGACGGTGCCGGAGACCGCGCCCACCGCGAACAGGATGGCGGTGCCCTTCGACCAGCGCTTGGCGAGCTCGAGATCGATCGGGTCCTTCCGCGACAGCCAGCGCCGCTCCGCCGCCACCATCAGCAGCGGCATCCCGATGCCGACCACGGCAAACAGGATGTGGAAGCCGAGGGAGAGCGCCATCTGGGTGCGGGCGGCCAGCAGGTCGGACATGCAGGTTCCGTGGGATCTGGACTCGTGAGAGTATGCACAATCGCCGATCTCGACAAGCGACCCGACGGCGGCGCAGCACAACGTTGGACATACCGTCGTGCCGCGCAAGCGCGGCCCTCCGGTCACCTCCCCGGAGGGATCGCGGCCCAGAGCTCCGCCAGGTTGCGGCGGTTCTGCCCCAGGTCCCCCTTGCCGACCCGGGAAGCGCTCCGCGCGTGCACCGCGACGGAATCCCCGCGCGCCTCGAGCAGGAGATGGATGTCATCCACGAAACGAAAGACCCGCGTCGTCCGAGTGAGCCAGACCACGGGGCCGCTCGAGTCCACGAGGTGCCAGCGCGGGAGGTCTTTCACGCCCTCGAGCAGGCGGGCCCGCGCCTCCGCGACCGGGCCGGCGAGGAGGCGTGTGCGCAGCCGGGGGTCGCTCGCCGAATCGCTGGTAGCCGCGACGTTCCGGCCGCTTCCCAGCGCGAGCAGCTGGCGGAACTCGGCTTCGGAGGGTAAAGGTGGTGGCATGGAGGACCCAGTGCAGGCCGCAAGGAGCAACAGCGGGAGGAATGGCAGGCGGAGCCGCATCGAAACAAGATAGCCCCGGACCGGAGCGGAGGCGCCTGCCCTAAGCTGCGGCGAGAGCGAGGGATAGCCCGTCAGCCGGAGGCGTCACGGATGCGGGCCGGGCTCGGCGGCCGCCCCGGCATTCGACTTGCTTTCCCTGGTAGCCTTCACCCTGGTCGAATCCCGGGAGGCTGACATGAAATTGGTGCTGTTCCTCGCCGCGGTTGCCGCGGGAGCCTGGTTCTACTTCGGGCCGCTTCCCACCCCGGGGCAGGGCCCCAATGCGGCCGCGGGGATGCGGGCCGGCAACGCCATCGTGCAGACGATGGAAGGGTATCGCAGCGCCCGTGGCGTCTATCCCATGAGCCTCGAGGAGATGGTGCCGGAGTACCTGGGCGGCCTGCCGCGCCTCTCCAACGGCAGCAGCTTCGAGTACCAGCGGCTCGGGGCGACGTTCAAGCTCACCTTCAATTACACCAACCCGCTCCCGGTGCACTGCAGCTACGAACCGGCGACGAAGTGGGAGTGCTCCTGGTTCTGATGGCCCTCTTCGTCGCGGCTCTCTTGATCGTCCTCGCGCTGGCGGCGGTCGCGTCCACCCGCCGCCGGCAGGCCGGCCGCCACTCCGATGGTGGCGGGACGGATGGCGGGGCCGCAGCGAGCGGTGGGGACGACGGCACGAATTGCGACAGCGGGGACTGCGACGGTGGAGGCGGCGGAGACGGGGGCGGCGATGGCGGTGGGGGAGACTGACGGGGCGGCCGGGGTGGCCGCCCCGTTCCGCGTCAGAAGGTGAACTCCATGCCGATCCGGACCAGCCGGGGAGCGCCGTAGTAGAAGATCGGCTGGAAGAAGTCTCGGGCGGCGGCGAGGAAGAGCGGCTGCAGTTCCGCCGCCCCCTCCACGTACCCGTTGTTGTCCAGGTCGGCCCAGCCGCGGTACCGGGGAGACTCGTAGGGAATGGGGGACGGGTTGGCCTGGTAGGCCGAGTCGGCCAGTGCCTGCATCTTCGCTTCGGTGAGCTGGATCTTGCCGGTGTCGCGGCGGACCGCGATGACATTCCGGCGATTGAGGATGTTCCGGACGTCGAGGTAGATGCTGCCGCCGACGGCGCCGAACCGGAGGGGCCGGCGCAGCAGCACATCGAGCACGGAGGTTGACGGCAGCCGGCCATCGTTGGGCAGCCCGATGATGGAATCGCCCGCGGTGTTGGTGCGGGAGAATGGCAGGCCCGAGGCATAGCGGAAGATGGCGGTGGCCTCGAACTCCGCCAGCGGCCGGACGCCCAGGAGCATCGGACCGAGGCGGGGCGAGGTGGTGCCGGTGACGATCGCGGTGAACGAGTGGCGGCGGTCGAAGTCGAGCGGGAACTCGACCTTGGCCGGGAAGGTCGTGTCGCCGGTGACGGGATCGATCTCGAAGCCGCGCCGGACGAAGAACGCGTCCGACGAGTTGGCGGTGGCCTCCTGCAGCGCATAGCTCACCCGCGCCCCCCAGCCGCGGGCAAACTCCCGCTCGACCAGGAACTCGATGCCCTTCACTGACCCCGCGTCCACATTCCCGAAGATGCTGGAATCGGGGTTGGTGCTGAGCGGCACCGACGCCACCAGGCCGTCGAGGCGGCGGACGTACAGGTTGGCCCGGGCGGAAGTGAGCGGGGTGGGCCGGATCCGGAGGCTGAACTCGTACTGGGTGGACTCCTCGAACCCCAGGTCCGGGTTGCCGGCGCGGAAGCGCCCGGTCCGGGTGGTATCGTCGAAGGCCGCATCCACGAGGTACTGGTAGTCCGGCGCCTGCCGGAACTTGCCGAAGCTGGCGACGAAGGTCGCGCCCTTGAGGACGGTACTCACCGCGAGCCGGGGGGAGAGCGCCCGCTGGGTCTTCGCCGCCTTGCCCGGCAGGTCGTCACGCCCGCTGAACTGGTCGTAGCGCATCCCGACGGTCAGGGCCAGGTCGTTGGACCGGCCCTGCACCTCGGCATAGAGCGAGCCGGCCCAGGGGGTGAAGTCGGACACGGCGGTGGCCGGCACCGAATCGCCCACCGGCAGGTAACCCTGGATCCGCTGGAAGGTGCGGACGTGCTGGGCGGAGTACTCGCCGCCGAAGTAGAGGTCGGTGTTGCCGCCCGCGGGGATGCTGGCATCGAGGCGGGTGCGCCACTCGCGGAACTGGTTCCAGGAGAGCCCGCCCCGCGAGGCCCGGCCGAGGAAGAAGGCGGGGACTCCCCACGGGGTGCGATCGCTCCAGGTCGGGGCGATGAGCCCGGGCAGTGGCGCGTTGGCGGCCACGGTATCGAGCCGGCGGGCGATGTCCTCCCCCAGGATGCCGATGGACGTGCCGGTAAAGGCGCCGAAGCGGTAGTCGGGATGGTCGGTGGCGGTGCCGCGCAGGAACTCTCGGTCGAAGTACCCCACCCGCAGGTCGGTGGTGATGTCGGGGCCGGGAAAGGTCCGCTGCAGGTGACCATTCACCAGGTAGCCGGTGGTGCGCCGGACCGGTGCCAGGTCCTGGTCGTACTTGTAGGCCTGGTCGTACAGCAGCCGCTGGTCCACCGAGCGGAGGCCCAGCAGCCGCAGGGTCTGCCGCGCGCCAAGCGGGATGGTGAGCTTGGCCGCAAGATCGGCCTGCTCGGCGCTGTTGTGCGGCAGCATGCGGGAGCCGTCGCTCCGGGGGTCCCGCGGGTTGGTGGCGCGGGGGGCGTTGACTGGATCGGCATCGAGCCGGCCGGAGAGATCCGCCACGGCGAGCAGCCGGATCCCGGCGGGGAGGGGGCCGTCCGCGCCCAGCACGATCCGGTCCAGCCCGAAATCGTCATTCTCGCCCAGGGGGCGGTCGGTCTCGTAGGCGGCCCGTCCGCTCCAGCGTTCTCCGCCGTCGCGCGTGGCGAGGTTGACCAGGGCGGAGACGGCCTGCCCGTAGCGGGCGGAGAAGCCGTTGGTGATGAGCGACGCCTCGGCGAGCATGTCGGGCGGGAGCCGGACGCCGAGGGACCCGGTCGACGCATCGAGCTGGTTCTTGAGCCCCATGCCGTCAAGGATGAACGCCTGCTGGCCGAGCCGGCCGCCGCGGTAGCTCTCCCCGACGGCGCCGCTGGAGAGGGCGATCGCCTCCTCCACGGTGGAGACCGGCAGGCGGCGGATGTCCTCCGCGGTAAAGCGCTGCTGGTCCTGGATGGCCAGCGGATCGAGCACCGAGTCCACCCGTTCGGCGATGACCTCGAGCGGTTCCAGGCCGACCGGGTCGGCCTGCAGCGCGAAATCGAGCGGCGTGGTCTGCCCGGCCCGGATCAGGACGCTGTCGCGGCTCTGCGGCCGGTAGCCGATCGCGGCGACCCGGATCGTGTGCCAGCCGGCCACGAGTTCGCGGACCCGGTAGACGCCGCGCGGGTCGGTGACGGTGACAAACCGTCCGTTGTCCACGCTCACCCGGGCGCCGACCAGGGGCTGGCCGGCCGCGCCGGCCTCCCGGACCACGCCGGTGACCACACCCGCCGACTGGGCCCCGAGGGGCAGTGCCCCGAGGGCGAGCACCGCGAATCCTGCGATCAATCGCCGCACGCCTATTCCTCCATCAGCCAGAGATCGGCCCAGCGGGCCACCGTGGTGTCCACGGCCACCACCGTCCCGGTGGAGTCCAGCAGTTCGACGCTCGACATCGGGTAGCCCTCCACCACCAGGCCGCTGCCGCCGGGCGAGACCCGCGGCCGCTTGAACAGGTGCAGCGGATCCCCGATGTCCGTCTCCCCGCCGCCGGGGAGATCCACGCGGACCAGTCGTCCGCCATAGTCGATCTGCACGCCGTAGAACGGCGGCAGGTCGGTGAAGCCGTCGTGGCCATCCACGATGGCGTAGAGCCTGGTGCCGACGAGCTGCGGGTCTCGGGCCACCCGCCCCGGACCGAAATCGTGCAGGGTGTCCACCACCCCGGTGGCGAGGACCCGGCGGTAGACCCGGCTGTCTCCCGCAATCGTGTAGTGAATCGCCGAGCCATCCGCGGCGGCCTGGACCGCGCTCGCCCGGGTCGTGCCGGGAACGAAGTGGCGGACGGGCGTGGGCCCGCTCAGGTCCAGGAGCACGATCTGCTCGCCGAATCGCATCGTGTCCTTGCGGCAGCAGCCGTTTTCCGCCCCGATGAACACCAGCGTGTCGGGGGAGAGCCACTGCAGGTAGATCGGTGCGTCGTGAGAGGCCCCGCTCGGGGTGAAGTACGGAAAGGCCAGGGCCAGGGTGGGGGCCGCGTACGGCTGGTCCGCCACCAGCCAGATCGCGTGCCGGAAGGGCGCATGCTCGTCCACGCCGAGTTCCGAGGAGGCGTAGGCGACGCGGCCGGCACCCGGGGCCGGCTGATCGAAGATCTCGGTCAGGCCGTTGGCCGAGAGGGGCTCCGGACAGGCCAGCGGGATCCGGCTCCCGCCACCTGCGGCCATCCGCACGATGCAGCGGTCCTTGTCGCTGGAAAACGAGTCCTGGGCCGAGTAGTAGATGAAGGCGCCGTCGTCCGACCAGGCGGCGGTCCCGTCCTGCCCGATGTTGTAGGTCAGCCGTACCGGCGGGCCCCCGCCGCGCGGACCGCCGCTGCCGGGCTCCGGGTCGCCAAAGGCCTCACTGTGGGCGCAGCCGAGCAGGAGGAGCGGCAGCACCCAGCCGTGCCGCATCACGGGACCAGGTAGAGGTAGAGGTTGGGGTCGAACGGCGGGACGGTATCCACCGCCTCCGCGACGATGGCCTGTTGCTGCGGCCGGAAGACGGGATGCCGCGCGGCATGGTCTCCCGGGCTCACTGCGGTCACCGTGCTGTCGGCGAGGTTGACCACGTAGAGCGGCCCCCCCGCGTCCTGCTGCACCGGCCCGAGCAACGGGTCCACGGTGAAGGTGACGTTGCCGCCGACCACCGCCACGAGGCGATGGCCCTGCAGCGCTGGGTCCCGCGCGATGCCGGTGGCGCTGAAGTCCCAGAGTGAATCCACCACCCCGGTGGCGAGCTGCCGGCGATAGACGATGCCGTCCCCGGGGAGGGTGTAGACGATGGCTCCCGGGGCGCCGGCGGGCGCGACGGCGGTTGCACCGGAGGTGCCGGGGACGACGGTCGTGGTTGCGGGGGACGTCGTGGCGTCGAGGATGATCACTTCCCGCCCGACGATGAGCGAATCCAGCTTGCAGCCGTTGCAGGCCCGGGTGACCAGGAAGTCGGCGCCGACATAGACCAGCGAATCGGTTCCCAACCATGCAAGGTGGGTCGCGGTCAGATGCAGGGCCCCGCCGGGCGGCGTGTAGGGAAGGGATCGCACCACGATGCCTGGGTTGAGCGGGGAGAGGGTCCCGACCCGGATGGCGCCGGCGGTCGGCACCCGGACCCCCACCAGGTTCTCCTGCTCCACCCAGGCGAGCTGGCCCGTCGGACTCAGCGCCGGCCACTCGCGGACCTCGACCAGCTCATGGAAGGTGTCGCCGAGGCGGCAGTGCTCGAGGCTCCGAGTGCCGCCCGCCGGGGGCAGGGCACCGAGGCAGGCGTCCTGGTCAGGCAGCTCCACTTGATTGAAAGAGTAGAGCAGCCGGGAGCCATCGGGCGACCAGGCCGGGGTTCGATCTTGCCCGAGGTGCAGGGTCAGTAACTGGGGCGGGGGCCCGTTGAAGGGCCCGTTGTCGCCCGGATCCCCGGAAGGGAAGGGATCGGAGTGGGCACAGCCGAGGAGCAGGAGCGGCAGGAGCAGGCGCGTGGTTGGCCGCGACATGGAGCTCCGGGGCTGTTGAGTCGCGGCCCGGACATCCGGGGCGCGAAGGTGGTCGGGGGCAAGGTCTGGGGAAGCGGAGCGGCGCCGGTGGGCCGCACGGTCGGCCCAAGGTACTCGTGGGCAGGGGACGACGTAAGCCGAGGATGGCACACGCCCCGATTCCCCCACCGGACGGTGTCCGGTTGTGGGACGGAGAATCCCACGGCCGAACAGGGAGCAGCGGGAGCCGCCCGGTGCGCCGCGCTAAGTCCTTCCTCGAGCGGCGGTTGCCATTTGGCGCCCGACCCCGGTTACGGCATGCAACTTCCCTTGCCAGACCGCGTAGCGTCCTGACGGACGCCAGTCGTCGTTCCATTCATCTGAGCCAAGGTATCCGCGTGGACATCCCCCGCGAGCGCCGCCCGAATCGCCGGCGCTACGTCCTGATCGGCGCCGGCCTGCTGGCCGTCGTCAGCGTTACGGTCGGACTGGCCCGGCTCAAGCCGGCCGCGCCAGGGGTGGATAGCGGCACCCTCTGGACCGATACCGTCCGTCTCGGGCCGATGGTGCGGGAGGTCCGCGGGCCGGGCTCCCTGGTGCCGGAGCAGATCCGCTGGGTGTCCGCGGTGACGCCGGGCCGGGTGGAGCGCAAGCTGGTGCAGCCGGGGGAGCGGGTGACTGCGGGCACCGTGCTCCTCGAGCTCAGCAATCCAGACGTGGAGATCCAGCGGCTGCAGGCGGAGCGGCAGCTGACGGACGCCCAGGCCCAGCTGGTCTCCCTCCGGACCACCCTCGAGACTCAGCGGCTCAACCAGGCCGGGGTGGTGGCGACGGTCCGGTCGGAGTACCGGGAGGCGCTGCGGAAGTCCGCGGCCGATTCCGCCCTGGCCGACCAGAACCTCATCTCCACCGCGGAGTATGCCCGCTCCCGGGACCGGGCCGAGGAACTGACCGAACGGCTGAGCGTGGAGCAGCAGCGGCTGCAGATCTACACCGAGAACATCGGCGGCCAGCTCGAGGTCCAGGAGCTCCAGGTCCAGCGCTTCAAGGCAGTGGCGGACTTCCAGCGGACCATGGTCACCTCCATGGTGGTGCGGGCCGGCGCGGACGGGGTGCTGCAGGAACTGCCGCTCGAGGTGGGGCAGTGGGCCATCTCCGGCGCCACGCTCGCCAAGGTGGTCCAGCCAGAGCGGCTCAAGGCGGTGCTGCGGATTCCCGAGACGATGGCCAAGGACGTGGCGCTGGGCCAGGTGGCGCGGATCGACACCCGGAACGGCATCGTCACCGGGCGGGTCGTCCGCATTGACCCGGCCAGCCAGAACGCCACCGTCGCGGTGGACGTGACCCTCGAGGGGGCGCTGCCCCGCGGGGCGCGCCCGGACCTGAGCGTGGACGGCACCATCGAGATTGAGCGGCTGGACAAGGTGCTCCACGTGGGGCGGCCGGCCTACGGCCAGGCCAACAGCACCGTGGGCATCTTCCGGGTGCTGCCCGGGACCAGCGAGGCGGAGCGGGTGCGGGTGGAGCTGGGGCGCAGTTCGGTGAACGCGATCGAGATCCTCCGCGGGCTGGACGCCGGGGACGTGGTGATCCTCTCCGACATGTCCCGGTGGGACGGCGTGGAGCGGGTGCGGTTGCAGTAGCGGGGCGCAGGGGGCGCGCCCCGGCCGGTCGGCCGCGGGTGCCGGAGGCACCAACCAACGCATTCACGGAGCGGACATGTCGAACAACGGCGAGGCGCTGATCCGGCTGGACGGGATCAAGAAGGTCTTCTATACCGACGAGGTCGAAACCCACGCGCTGGCCGAGATCCACCTCGAGGTGAAGAAGGGGGAGTACGTCGCGATCTCCGGGCCCTCGGGCTGCGGCAAGACGACGCTGCTGTCCCTGCTGGGCCTGCTGGACACGCCCTCGGGCGGTGAGTACTGGCTCGACGGGAAACCGGTGGCGCAGCTTTCCCCCGCGGAGCGGGCGCGGATCCGGAACCGGGAGATCGGCTTCATCTTCCAGGCCTTCAACCTGATCGGCGACCTCACGGTGTACGAGAACGTGGAGCTGCCCCTCACCTACCGCGGGCTCGGGGCGCAGGACCGGAAGCAGCGGGTGCAGGCGGCGCTGGAGAAGGTCGGGATGTCCCACCGGATGAAGCACTATCCGTCGCAGCTCTCCGGCGGCCAGCAGCAGCGGGTGGCGGTGGCGCGGGCCGTGGCCGGCGAGCCGCTGATCCTCCTGGCCGACGAGCCCACCGGCAACCTCGACTCGACCAACGGCGAGGCGGTGATGGGCCTGCTGCAGGAGCTGCACCGGGGCGGCGCCACGATCTGCATGGTGACCCACGACCCGCGCTACGCCGCGCACGCCGATCGGGCCGTGCACCTGTTCGACGGTCGTGTCGTGGAGGATCAGGCCGCCGCGCTCGCGGGAGGCTGAGCGTGGGCGCCCTGCGGCAGGACGTGGGGTACGCGCTGCGTACCCTGCGCAAGAGTCCGGGGTTCGCCGCGGTCGCGATCCTCACCCTCGGGCTCGGGATCGGGGCGACCACCGCGATCTTCTCCGTGATCAACGCGGTGCTGCTCCGGCCGCTGCCGTACGCGGCGCCGGACCGGCTGGTCACCGTCGAGCACTTCTACCCCTCGCTCAACAACATGGAAGCCCCGGTGTCGGTGCCGGGGTTCCGCGACTACTCCGCCCAGCAGCAGCTCTTCAGCGCCACGGCCGTCGAACAGGGCTGGGCCCCGAACCTCACCGGGGAGGGAGAGCCCGAGCGGCTGGGCGGGCTCCGCGTCACCGGCGACTACTTCAGGACCTTCGGCGTCCCGGCACTGGTCGGGCGGGGGCTGCTGCCGGATGACGCCGTCGCCGGCCGGGAGCGGGTGGTGGTGCTGGGGCACGGGCTCTGGCAGCGGCTCTTTGCCGGTGACCGCAACGCCATCGGCCGGTCGCTGCAGCTGGACGGGCAGGCGTACGAGATCATCGGGGTCATGCCGGAGAGCTTCCGCGGCTTCTGGGCCCGCCGGGCGGAGCTCTGGACGCCGCTGGTGTTCCGGCCGGACCAGTTCAGTGACAACGCCAGGACCAACGAGTTCCTCAACTTTGCGGCGCGACTCCAGGACGGGGTCACGGTGGAGCAGGCGCAGGGGGAGATGCACGCCCTGGCCGCCCGTCTCAAGGCCGATTTCCCCGATCAATACGCGCCGACGTGGGACCTGCACCTGACGAGCCTCCCCGACGAGGCCAACGGGAGCAGCCGGCGGGCGCTCTACGTGCTGCTGGGCGCGGTGACGGCGGTACTGCTGATCGCCTGCGCCAACGTGGCCAACCTGCAGCTGGCCCGGGCCGCCGGGCGCGGGCGGGAGATCGCGGTGCGGGTGGCGCTCGGCGCCTCGCCGGCCGCGCTGCTCCGGCAGCTGCTGGTCGAGAGCCTGGTGCTGGCGCTGGCCGGGGGCGCCCTCGGCGTGCTCCTCGCCGTGTGGGGGGTGCCGGCGCTGCTGTCGCTCAACAGCGGCGCGGTCGCGCCGAGTGCCGCCCTGGTGCTGGATGCGCGGGTGCTCGGCTTCGCGCTCGGGACCTCGCTGCTCACCGGCCTCGTCTTCGGCCTGGTGCCGGCGCTTCGGGTGGCGCGCACGAGCGTGGCGGAGACGATGAAGGACGGCGCCCGCGGCGCCGCCGGCGACCGGGGCGGCCTGACCCTCCGGCGCGGCCTGGTGGTGGCGACGGTGGCGCTGGCGCTCACCCTCCTGGTCGGCGCCGGGCTGCTGGTCCGGAGCTTTGCCCGGCTGCTGGGGGTGGATCCGGGATTCAATCCCGAGCGGGTCCTCACCTTCAACGTGGCGCTCCCCGCCGCGAGCTACCCCAACGACACCGTGCGGGTGGCGTTCTTCGAGCGGGCGACCGCGGCGATTGCGGCCGCGCCCGGTATCACCGCGGTCGGCGGCACGTCGGTGCTCCCCTTCGGCGGGAGCTGGGCCACCGGCAGCTTCACGGTCGAGGGGTACCAGGCGCCGGCCAACACGCCGGGCCCCTGGGGAGACATCCGGCTGGTGACGCCCGGGTTCTTCGCGGCGCTCGAGATCCCGGTGCGCCAGGGACGCGGGCTCACCCCCGAGGACCGGGCCGGCGGCCCGCGGGTCGTCGTGGTGGACGAGGAGATGGCGCAGCGCTACTGGCCCAACGAGGATCCCATCGGGAAGCGGATCACGTTCAACAACCCGGGGGACAGCGCCATCACCTGGATCGAGGTCGTCGGCGTGGTGGGACACACCATGCACGAGGGCCTCGATGGGGGGCGACGGGTCCAGCTCTACTTCCCGATCGCGCAGTCGCCGATCCCGTTCCTGGCCTTCGCAGTGCGCACCGCGGGCGAGCCGCTCGCCGCGCTGCCCGCGGTGAAGGCGGCGCTCGGCAGCGTGGACCGCAACCTGCCGGTGGCGAATCCCAACAGTCTCGAGACGCTGATCGAGGGCACCACCGGGCCGCGCCGGTTCTCCATGGTCCTGCTGACGCTCTTCTCGGGGCTCGCCGCCCTGCTGGCTGCCATCGGGCTCTACGGCGTCATGGCCTACACCGTGACCCAGCGGACCCGGGAACTCGGGGTGCGCCTGGCGCTCGGCGCCAGCGCCCGCGACCTGCTCGGCCTCGTGGTGGGGCAGGGGATGCGGCTGGTGGTGCTGGGTGTGGGGATCGGGCTGCTGGCGGCCCTCGGGCTCTCCCGGCTGCTCACCACGATGCTGTTCGGGGTGCGAGGCACCGACCTCCTCACCTACGTCGGCATTACGTCGCTGCTGCTGGCGGTCACCGCCTTCGCCACCTGGCTCCCTGCCCGGCGTGCCACGCGGGTGGATCCGGCCGTCGTCCTGCGGGAAGATTGACCGTGCGGCTGGCTCGTCACGGCGCCGCCGCCGGCCCGGCGCGGCATGCCCACGTCCACGATTCGAGGAGTACCTGATGCGTGCCCTGTGGCAGGACCTGGCGCATGCCGCCCGCGCGGTGCTCCGCTCCCGGGGCTTCACCGTCACCGCCGCGCTCACCCTGGCGCTCGGCATCGGGGCGGTGACCGCGCTGACCAGCGTGCTGGACGCGCTGCTGTTCCGGCAGCCGGCCGGCGTGGTCGCGCCGGAGCGCGTGGTCCGTGCGTATTTCCACTTCACCAGCCCCCAGTTCGGCGACTACCGCAACTCGGTGGTGAGCTACCCCGACTTCACCGACCTGCAGCGGGCCCGGGGGCTCACCGGGGTGGCGGCGCAGTACTCTGGCGGCGCGTCCCTGGGCCGGGGCGCGGAGGCGACGGAGGTCTCGCTGTCGGGCGCGACGGGGGACTACTTCGCGATGATGGGCACCACGCCGCTCCTCGGGCGGCTGCTGGGCCCGGATGATGATGGGGCGAATGCGGGGGTGCCGGCGGCGGTGCTGAGCGAGCGGTTGTGGCGCACCCGGTTCGGGGCCGACTCCACGATCGTGGGCCGGACCCTCCCCCTCGATGACCAGGTGTTCACCGTCGTCGGGGTGGCCCCGGCGGGCTTCGACGGCGGCGAGTACACCCCTCCGGATCTCTGGGTGCCGTTCACGGCCGTGGCACGCCAGCTGGGGCCGGGGGACGGATACCGCACCGATCGGGGCTGGTACTTCGTCTCGATCATGGCGCGACTCGCGCCCGGTGTCACCCCCGCCCAGGCCGAGGCGGAGGCGACGGCGCTGATCCGTGCGGGACGGTCGGACTCGACTGAGTCGCAGGGGTTCCGCGCGGTCTCGCTCGGGCCTGTCCTGGAAGCGGCCGGGCCCGACTTTGCAGACCGGGCGTCCCTCGCGCGGTGGCTGGCGGCGATGTCGGTCGTGGTACTGCTGATTGCCAGCGCGAACGTGGCCAACCTGCTGCTGGCCCGGGGCCTGGCCCGGGCGCGCGAGCTGGCGATCCGCAAGGCGCTGGGCGCGGGGCAGGGGCGGCTGGTGCGGCAGCTCTTCCTCGAAGGGGTGATGACCGCGGCGCTCGCCGGGGCCCTCGGCATGCTGATCGCCGTCTGGGGTGGAGGAGCGCTGCGGGGGTACGTGCTGCCGGCGGCACTGGCGGAACGGTTCAGCACCGATGGCCGGGTCTTCGCGATCGCGCTCGGGGCGACGCTCCTGGCCGCGCTCATCTCGAGTCTCATCCCCGCGCTGCAGGTCACCCGGGCCGACCTCACGCCGGTGCTCAAGGAAGGGGGCCGGGGCAGCGGCTTCCGGCGCTCGCGCCTTCGGGCGGGGCTGGTCGTGGCCCAGGTCGCGCTCAGCGTGATGCTGGTGATCGGGGCCGGGCTATTCGTCCGCAGCCTGCGCAACATGCTGGCCATCGATATCGGGTACGACGCCGCCCGCGTCCTCATGGTGAACGTGGATCCCGCCGGGGCGGGCTTCGACGGCCCCGCCACGGGGCGCGCCTTCGACGCGATGGTGGAGGCGGCGCGGGCGCACCCGGGAGTCGAGTCCGCCGCGCTGACCTACGGGGAACCGTTCGGGTGGAGCATGTCGACCGGCCTTCGGGTGGCGGGAATGGACTCGCTGCCGCGGCTCTCGAGCGGCGGGCCGTACATCCAGCGGGTCACCGCCGACTTCTTCCAGACCATGGGCCTCGCGGTGATTCGCGGCCGCGGGTTCACCGACCAGGACCGCCGGGAGGAGCCGGCGGTGGCGATGATCGGGGAGGTCATGGCCCGCCGGATCTTCGGTGACCGGGATCCGCTGGGGCAGTGCCTGCTCGTGGCGCGCGCTACCGGCTGCGCCGAGATCATCGGCGTCGTGGAGAACGGGGTCCGTTACAGTCCCCGGGAGGAGGAGCAGGCCCTCTACTACCTGCCGCTGCAGCCCTCCGGCGCCGAGACCCGGCACCTCACGCTCTTCCTGCGGACCCGCGGCGAGGCGGCAACCGTCGCCGCCGCGATCCGGCCCCTCTTGCAGACTGCCGTGCCGGAACTCCCCTTCGTGGCGGTGCAGACACTGCAGGACGTCGTGGAGCCGCACTATGAGGGGTTCCGCGTCGGGGCCACCCTGTTCGGGTTGTACGGCGCGGTCGCCCTGCTGCTCGCCGGGCTGGGCCTCTACAGCGTCCTGGCCTACGCGGTGCGCGGGCGCACGCCAGAACTCGGCATCCGCCTCGCGCTCGGCGCCGAGCCGCGCGGACTGATGCGCCTGGTGGTGGGCGACGGGCTGAAGCTCACGCTGCTTGGCGCCGCGCTCGGGGTCGCGGGGGCGCTGGCGGCGGGGCGGGCGCTGGCGAGCCTGCTGTACAACGTGCCGGCGTGGGACCCGCTGACCCTGGCCCTCGGAACCGGCACGGTGCTGGTCGCGGCGCTGCTCGCGAGCAGCATTCCGGCGCGCCGCGCCGCGCGGGTGGATCCGGTCACCGCGCTCCGGTCCGACTGACCGAGACCCGCCGGCAAGGAGCCCCGATGTCCGGATTGCTGCAGGACCTTCGCCTGGCCGTTCGGGCCTGGAGCCGGATCCCCGGCGTTGCGCTGGCGGCGGTACTCACGCTGGCGCTCGGCATCGGCGTCACCAGCGCGGTGTACAGCATCGGGAACATGCTGCTCTGGCGGGCGCTGCCCTACCCCGGGTCGGACCGACTGACGGTCATCTACGGCCGGACCGCGGATGGCGGCGAGTACGAGGACTACGCCTGGAGCGAACTCGACGACTTCCGCGCCGGGACCGCCGAGGTGCTGTCGGGAGTGGCCGGGATCACGCCGGTCTCGGTGGGCCTCGCCGAGGAGGGTGCGCCGGCGGTGCGGGTCTGGGGTGAGATGGTGAGCGCCAACTACTTCGCGCTGCTCCGCGCCCCGATGGCCCTGGGCCGTGGTTTCGCGGCTGCGGAGGACAGCGCCGGGGCGCCCCCTGCGGTGGTGCTGAGTCATGCGCTCTGGCGGACGCGGTTCCACGGGGACGCCGCGATCCTGGGCCGTACGGTGCGGCTCAACCGCCGGGAGTTCACCGTCGTGGGAGTCGCGGCGGCGGACTTCGCGACACCGTACTACGTGGGATTCAGCCCCACGCTCTGGGTGCCGAGCGGCGCCCACGCGGTGCTGCACCCCGGTCGCGGGGCCCTGGATGCGCAGGGGGAGGAGAGCGTCCGTCTCGTGGCCCGGCTGGCGGACGGGGCCACGCTCAGCGGCGCCCAGGCGGTGGTGGGCCTGGTCGGCCGGCGCCTCGCGGCGGACCATGCCGCCGACTACGCCGGACGTGAGGCGGTCCTGCTGCTGGAGCGGTCGGCACGGCCGGAGCCGCACCTTGCCGGCGGCTTCACCCTGGCCCTCCGGCTCTTCCTGGCCGTGGCGGGGCTGGTGCTGCTGATCGCCTGCGCCAACGTGGCGAGCCTGCTGCTCGCGCGCGCCCTGGCACGCCGCCGCGAGATCGCCGTTCGGGTGGCACTCGGCGCCAGCCGCAGCCGGCTGGTGCGACAGCTCCTCGTGGAGAGCCTGCTGCTCGCGCTCGGTGGCGGGGCACTCGGGCTCCTGATGGGTTCGTGGCTCACGGCCGGGCTCTCCAGGCTCCTGACCCTGCCGACGGACATCCCCTTCGTCTTCGCCTTCGCGCTGGACCAGCGCGTCATCGGATTCACTGCGCTCGTCACGCTGGGCACCACGCTGGCCTTCGGCCTGGCCCCCGCGCTGCAGGCGACCGCGCCGGGCATCGCCGGCGCGCTGCGCCACGACTCCGTGGGCTGGCGCGGCGTCAGCCGCTCACGGCTGCGGGACGGCCTGGTGGTCGCGCAGCTGGCGGTGGCGTGCCTGCTGCTGACGGGCGCCGCACTGGTCACCCGGAGCCTCCGGGCCATGCAGGACGCCGCGCTTGGCTACGACCCGCGGAATGTGCTGCTGGTGAGTATCGCCCCCGGGCTGACCGGGTACGACGCCGCCCGGACCCGGGCGCTCTACCGCGAGGCCGTGGCCCGCCTCGCGGCGATGCCCGGGGTGGCCTCCGCGACGGCCGCCGAGGGCCTGCCCATGGACTTCACGTCCAACGGCGGCACGATCGTCGCCGAAGGAGGGGAGGCACCGACACCGGAGCGGCCCGGTGAACCGGCCGGGTGGACGATCGTCGGGGACAACTACTTCTCCACCCTCGGCACGCCCCTCCTCGAGGGCCGCGACTTCGGCCCCGGCGACACCGTCGGCAGCCTGCCGGTTGCCGTCGTCAGCCGGGTGCTGGCCACCCGGCTCTGGCCGGGACAACCCGCCGTCGGCAAGGTGCTGCGGTTCGGCGACCTCACCGGCCCCGCCGTGACCGTCATCGGTGTCGCCGCTGACGCGAAGTACCGGCTGATTACGGAGGGACCGCGCTCGCACCTCTACCTGCCGCTGGCGCAGGATGATGCAGGGGCGGCTACGCTTGTGGTGCGGACGGATGCGGATCCCAGGGGCGCGCTCGCCGCGGTCCGGGTCACCCTCGCGAACCTGGACCCTGACCTGCCGATCGCCGAAAGCCGGACCATGGACGAGCTGCTGGCGGGCCGCGCGCTGCTCTTCTCCCGCATCGCCACCACCCTCGCGGGCACGCTTGGCATCCTGGCGCTGGCGCTCTCGGTGGTGGGTCTCTACGGCGTGGTCACCTATGCCGTCGCGCAGCGCACCCGCGAGCTGGGCATACGGCTGGCGCTCGGTGCAACTTCGGGCGGCGTGCTCCGGCTGGTGCTGGGCGACGGGCTGCGGCTGGCCGCAACGGGGATCGGGATGGGCTTCCTGCTGGCGCTGGTGGCCGGACGGCTGATCCGCGGGTTCCTGTACGAGGTATCGCCCCTCGACCCCGTGGCGCTCACCGGGACGGCAGTGATCCTGGCGGCCGTCACCCTGCTCGCCAGCGCCATCCCGGCGTTCCGCGCCGGGCGGGTGCACCCCATGACCGCGCTCCGGGCCGAGTAGCGTGCGCACCATTCCCCCACCGAGGCTTGTGCCGTGATCCGTCTGGTGAATGTCGAGAAGTCGGTGGATACCCGCCCCAGCCCGACCTGGCTGCTGCGGCGCATCGGGCTGGACATCCCCAAGGGGGAGTTCGTGACCGTGATGGGTCCCTCGGGAGCGGGGAAGTCCACGCTCCTCGCCATCCTGGGGATGCTCGACGCCGAGTTCCGCGGGGAGTACTGGCTCGACGGCCAGCCGGTCCACACGCTCAAGCAGAAGGAACGGTTCGCGCTGTCGCGGAGCCGGATCGGGTTCGTCTTCCAGCAATACCACCTGCTCGACGACCTTACCGTGGCTGAGAACCTCGACGTCCCGCTCGGGTACCGGGACATGAAGTCGGCGGAACGCGCGGCACTGGTGGCCGATACCCTTGACCGGTTCCAGATCGTCGGCAAGAAGGACCTCTACCCCCGCCAGCTCTCCGGCGGGCAGCAGCAGCTGGTGGCGGTGGCGCGGGCGGTAATCTCGAGTCCGGCGCTCCTCCTGGCCGATGAACCCACCGGCAACTTGCACTCGGAGCAGGGCCGGGAGATCATGGAGCTCTTCCGCCGGCTCAACCAGCAGGGCACGACGATCGTGCAGGTCACCCATTCGGAGGAGAATGCCCGCTACGGCCACCGCATCATCCGCCTCAAGGACGGCTGGCTGGTGGATGGCGCCGCCGCGGCCTGAGGCCTTCCTGCTGGTGGCGCTGCTCGTGCCCATGCCCGGCGCGGCGCAGCAGGTGGCGGACACGGCCTTCCGCCCCGTCATTCCGGCCACCACCCACCCGTTCGGCCGGGGCCCGGTCGTGGCCGTGGACGAGGCCCACCAGAACTTCCATACCATCGCCGGTCGCTTCGGCCCCTTCGCCGCCCTGCTCGAACGGGACGGCTACCGGGTGGTGCCGTCGCGGCTTCCGTTCGACTCCGCAAGCCTCGCCTCTCTCGGGCTCCTGGTCGTCGCCAACGCCGTGGCGGCGGAGAATGCGACCAGGTGGATCCGCCCGATCCTGCCGGCGTTCACCGATGCCGAGGTGCGCGCCGTCCGGGCATGGGTGGAGCGGGGCGGCGCCCTTCTGCTGATTGCCGACCACATGCCGTTCGGTGAGGCCGCGGCGGGCCTCGGCCGCGCCTTCGGATTCGACCTGCTCGGCGGGTTCGCCCTCGACACCTCCGGCGCGGATCTGGCGGCCTTCAGCCGGATGGCGGGTACCCTCGCGGACCATCCCGTCACCCGCGGGCGATCGGGCGAGGAACGGGTCGAGCAGGTCCGGAGCTTCACGGGCCAGGCCGTGCGGGTCCCCCCCGAGGCGACCCCCCTGCTCCTCCTCCCTGAGGGGACCGTCAGCCTCTTCCCCGATACCGCCTGGCAGTTCAGTGCGCGGACCCGGCAAGCGCCGGCGGGTGGCCTGGCTCAGGGGGCGGTGCGGCGCTACGGCCAAGGGCGGATCGCTGTCTTCGGCGAGGCGGCGATGTTCACGGCCCAGCTCGCCGGTCCCACCCGGGCACCGGTCGGCATGAACGCCCCGGGGGCCACGGGGAACGCGACGCTGGTCCTCAACCTGGTGCGCTGGCTGCTGGAGCCGACCTGAGATCATGCCCATCCCCGCCGGGGTCCCCGTCATCCTGATCGCCGACGACCAGCCCGATGTGCTGCAGGCGCTGCGCCTGTTGCTCAAGGGTGAGGGTTTCGCGGTGGAGACCACCGGCAGCCCGGGCGGGGTTCTCGCCGCCTTGGAGCGGAGCGACTACGACGTCCTGCTCATGGATCTCAACTACACCCGGGACACCACGTCCGGGATGGAAGGGTTCGACCTGCTCACCCGGATCCAGCTGCTCGACGCGTCCCTGCCGGTGGTCGTCATGACGGCCTATGGCAGCGTCGAGGGCGCCGTGGAGGCGATGCGCCGCGGCGCGCGGGATTACCTGGAGAAGCCGTGGGACAACACCCGGCTGGTGGCGCTGCTCCGGGTCCAGGTGGAGCTGGGCCGGGCCCTGCGGCAGAGCCAGCGGCTGGAGAGCGAGAACCTGAGCCTCCGGCGGGAGGGATTGCCGGACCTGGTCGCGGAATCGCCCGCGATGCGGCAGGTGGCGCGGCTGATGGAACGGGTCGGACCTTCGGATGCGAACGCCCTGATCCTGGGGGAGCACGGCGTGGGCAAGGAAGTGGCCGCCCGCTGGCTCCACGCCGCGAGCGCCCGTGCCCCCCGTCCGATGATCACGGTCAACGTCGGCGGGTTGTCGGAAGGGGTGTTCGAGAGCGAGCTGTTCGGGCACCTGAAGGGCGCGTTCACCGACGCCAAGACCGACCGGATCGGGCGGTTCGAACTGGCGGACCGGGGGACACTCTTCCTCGATGAAATCGCGAACATCACGCCGTCGCAGCAGGCCCGCCTGCTCCGGGTGCTCAACACCGGGGAACTCGAGCGGGTAGGCTCGTCCAAGACGCGGAAGGTGGACGTGCGGGTACTGTCGGCGACCAACGCCGATCCGCGTTCCGAGGTGCAGGCCGGCCGGTTCCGTGAGGACCTGCTGTACCGCCTGAACACCGTTGAGATCCTGATCCCGCCGCTGCGCGACCGGCGGGAGGACATCCCACGCCTGGCCGCGCAGTTCCTGCACCGGCATGGCGCCCGCTACCGGAAGCCGCTCACCGGGTTCCGCCCCGAGGCGATGGAACTGCTGCTCAAGGCGCCCTGGCCGGGCAACGTGCGGGAGCTGGATCACACCATCGAGCGCGCGGTGCTCCTGGTGGATGGCACCGAAATCCGCGCCAGCGACCTCGCGCTGGCGCCGCCCACCGACGCCGCGGGCCGGCTGGACCAGCTCACCCTCGAAGAAGTGGAGAAGGTCCTGATCCAGAAGGCCCTGGCCCGCGCGGGGGGCAACGTCACCGAGGCGGCGCGGGCCCTGGGGCTGAGCCGCTCCGCGATGTACCGGCGCCTCGAGCGGTACGGACTCTAGCCCGCGGCGATGCGGAATCACCCCCGGCGGGTGCTGCTGGTCGCGGCGCTGGCGGCGCTCCCGGCGGTCGTCATCGCCCTGGCGCTGCTCTGGCGCGGGGACTTTACCTCCCGGCTGCAGTGGACCGCCACGCTGTTCATCGCCGCCGGGCTCGGCGCGGGGCTCCTCTCCCTGTACGAGCGGGTGGTGCGCCCGCTGCAGACCCTCTCCAACGTGCTCGGCGCGCTGCGCGAAGGGGACTACTCCCTCCGGGCCCGCGGCGCCGATGCCCGGGATGACTCGCTGGGGCTGGTGTACCTCGAGGCGAACCAGCTGGCCGAGATGCTGCGGGTCCAGCGGCTCGGCATGGTGGAAGCGACGGCGCTGGTGCGGGCCGTGCTCAACGAAATCGACGCGGCAGTCTTCGCCTTCGACGATGAGGCGGTGCTGCGACTGGTCAACCGCGGGGGCGAGCGGCTCCTGGGGCAGCCGCCGGAGCGGCTCCTGGGCCGTTCCGCGGAGGCGCTGGGCCTGGCCGAGTGCCTGGCCGGGGAGTCCCCCCGGGTCATGGACCGCCCCGGGGCGGGGGCGGGGCGCTGGGAACTCCGGCGCAGCAGCTTCCGGCAGGATGGGCGCCCCCACCAGCTGGTGCTGCTTACCGACGTGAGCCGCACCCTGCAGGTCGAGGAGCGCCAGGCATGGCAGCGCCTCATCCGGGTGCTGTCGCACGAGATCAACAACTCGCTGGCTCCGATCCGCTCCCTGGCCGGCAGCCTCCGGTCCCTCCTCGACCGGGGCCAGCGGACGCCGGACAGCGAGGCGGACCTGCGCCAGGGCCTCGACATCATCGGGCAGCGCTCCGACGCGCTGGGGCGGTTCCTGGCCGCCTACGCCCGGCTGGCGCGGCTGCCGCGGCCGGTTCCCCGCCCGGTGGTGGTGGCGGACTGGGTGCGGCGGGTCGCGGGCCTCGAACGGCGGCTGCCGGTGGAGGTGGAGCCGGGGCCCGAAGTGACCCTCTCCGCCGACGGGGATCAGCTCGACCAGCTCCTGATCAACCTGGTGCAGAACGCCGTGGATGCCGCCCTCGACTCCGGCGGCGGCGTCCGGATCCGGTGGCGGCTCGCCGGCCTGGGGCTGGTACTCGAGGTGGACGACGACGGCCCCGGCATCGGTGAGACAACCAACCTGTTCGTGCCGTTCTTTACTACGAAGCCCGGCGGGTCGGGCATTGGCCTGGCGCTCTCCCGGCAGATCGCGGAGGGTCATGGGGGCAGGCTGACCCTGGAGAACCGGCCAGGCGACCGTGGCGCGCGCGCACGGCTGTGGCTTCCGGCCCACACCGGCCGCCCGTTTGACACCCCACAAGTGCGTCTCTAGGTTGGAGTTGTCTCCCTCTCATCCAAAGAGCCCCGTGCCCCTGCTTCCGGTCCGACGTGCCGCGCTGGTCCGAGCCGTTCGCGCGTTCCTGGGCGCGCTCCTGCTCACGACCTGCTCGACCGATTCCGCGGTCGGGCCGGGGCCGGTGGTGCAGGCGAGCATGGACGTCACCGGGTTGCTGCGGGCCGGGGGCGCGATTCCCATCCCGGTGGACACGGTCCTCATCGAGCTGCGCCGCACCAGCGATTCCAGCGTCGCGTTCTCGCAGCTGATCCCGGCCGCCCGCTTCGCCGCCCGCAACGACTCCCTCATCGTCCCGATCCAGGTCTCGCTCACCACGTCGCCGGAGCAGTTCTACCTGTACGCCGAGGCGCGGGGTGGCGGCATCGTGTACTACTCGGTGCGTGCGGTGGTCACCGCCGCCTCGGGCCAGACGACACCGACCCCGCCGCTTGACCCGACCTACGTCGGTCCGGGGAGCGCCGCCGACAGCGTGCAGCTGTTCCTGACCAGCGGCAGCGTGCCGGCCGGGGACAGCGTCCTCGCCTTCGCGGTGGTGTGGCAGGGCGGGGTGGTGGTGCCGGGGGTCCCGGTGGGGATCACTTCGTCCGATACGCTGGTGGTCCGGACCACCCCGCGGGGGCTCGACAGCGCCTGGGTGCGGGCCCTTCCCGGCGCCACGGGCGGGGTGATCCTCACCGCGCTCACCCCCAACGACCTCACCCGCACGGCGCCGCTCGCGATTGCGCCGGCCGCCGCCACGCTGGTGGAGGTTTCGGGGGACAGCCAGCAGGTGGGCACCGGCCAGGCCTCCCAGCCGGTCGTAGTCCAGGTCCGCGACGCGCTGAACAACCCCTACACCGCCGGGTTCACGGTCAATTTCGCGCTGGTCGCCCCGCCGGCCGGGACGACCATCGCGCCGGCGAGCGCGGTCACCGACGCCAACGGCTTCGCCCAGGCGGTAGTCACTGCGGGCAGCACGGCCGGACCGGCCAACGTCTCGGTGACGGCGGCCGGGCTCACCGGTTCCCCGCTCCTGTTCACCCTGAATGTGGTGGGGGGCGGGCCGGGCGGTCCGGCGTCGGTGACCGCCGCGTCGGCCACCAGCCAGTCCGCCATCGTGAACCAGCTGGTCGCAGCGGCCCCCTCGGTGCTGGTGCGGGACTCCGCGAACGCGCCGCTCGCGGGCGTCACGGTCACCTTCGGGGTGGCGAGCGGCAACGGCTCGGTCACCGGCGCCACCGCCGTGACCAACGCCTCGGGGATCGCGACCGTCGGCAGCTGGCGGCTGGGCCAGGTCATCGGCGGCAACTCCGTCACCGCCACCGTGACCGGGCTTCCCGTCGTCACCTTCAACGCGACCGGGATCCCGACCGCGGTGGCCACCCTGGTGCGGATCTCCGGGGACTCCCAGGCCGACTCCGCCGGCCGCACGCTGGCGCAGCCGCTGGTGGCGGAAGTGCGGGACACCTTCGCGAACGTGGTGCCGGGCATCCCCGCGGTCTGGACCGCCACCGATGGCACGATCGCGCCGCCCACGGACACCAGCGACGCCCAGGGGCGGGTGCAGGGCAGCTGGACGCTGGGCGGCAGCCAGGCCACACCGACGGCGACGGTCACCGCCGCGGGCGCCCAGACCAGCTTCAGCGCGACGACGTTCTTCGGCCAGCCCACGATCCAGCTCAGCTTCATGGGCATTCCGGGGGTGGGCGTGGGCCTGACCTCCAAGGTGCGGGTGACCCTCAACACGCCGGCGCCCGTCGGCGGCACCGTGGTGGCGCTCGCCAGCAGCGCCCCCGGGGTCTTCACCGTGGCGCCGGCGAGCGTCCTCATCCCGCAGGGCGCCACCCAGGACAGCGTGGTCGTCACCGGAGTGTCGGTGGGCAGCGGCACGCTGGATGGCACGGCCTCCGGCTACACCGCCGGCTCGCTCACCGTTGACGTGCAGAATCGCAATGTCTCGGTGCCCCCCACGCTGGCGGTGCCGTACGGCCAGACCCAGTCGCTGCCGATCGTGCTGCCGGCCCCGGCGCCGGCGGGCGGCGTGACCTTCGCCGTGAGCAGCAGCAACACCGCGCTGGTGGGGGTCCTGACGCCGACGGTGAACATCCCGGCCGGGAGCCAGTCGGCCAACGCCACCCTCTCCGGCGTCCTCCCCGGCACCGCGACGATCACGGTGAGCAACCCGAGCTACGTGGACGGCGTGACCGCGGCCACCACCGCCGCGTCGCTCAACGTGGTGCAGACGGGGCTGAACATCAACGCGAGCTTCGGCAGCCCGATCACCGTCAACTTCGAGAGCAACGGCGCCGCCACGGCCGCGCCCGCCCCGGGCATCGCGGTGACGCTCACGCCGCGGGATCCGGCCTGCGTCGCCGCGACCTCGCCGGTCACGATCATCACCGGCCAGGTGAGCGCCACCTCGACGGTGACGTATGGCGGGTCGGCCGGCCTGACCTGCTCCACGTACCTGGTGGCCACGGCGCCCAACCTGCAGCCGGACAGCGTGCTGGTGACGGTGAGCCCGGCCCCGGCCATCACGGCCAGTACCAACTATCCGCAGGTCGGGAACGGGCTGGTGGAGAGCGGCAACGTCTTCCTCGCGGCGAACAACCATGGCGGCCTGACCGTCACGCTCACCAGTTCGGATTCGTCCCTGCTCCTGCTCTCGACCGCGCTTGGCACCCCGGGGGTGGGAAGCCTGACGGTGCCGGTCCCGCCCCTCGGCACCAGCTTCACCTACTACGTCCACGGGGTCGAGGGAGTGAGCGGCGCCGCAGTGGTGACCGCTTCCGCCCCCGGGTTTGCCCCGGTACCCGACACCCTGACCGTGGTCGCGCCCGGCATCGAGCTGCAGGGCCTGCCGACCACGACCACGACGCTGTCCACGGCGAGCAACCTCTATGCGCAGGTCGGGGTGCCGAACGGCCCGCTCACGGGACTGGCGCGGGTCCAGAATCACCGGCCCGGGGTCGCGCCGATCCCGGTGACCTTCTCGATCCAGGGCGGGACGGCCGTCGGCGTGGTGATCGACAGCGCTACCCCGGCGGGGGCCCAGACCGCCCAGGCGACGATCGCGTCGGGGGTGTACTACACCCCCCCGTCCGGTCCGGCGACGGGTGGCATCAGCTTCAAGCCGGCGGGGCAGGGCACCGACTCCGTGTCGGTCTCGGCGCCGAGCTTCCTTACCATGGCCAATTCCACCCGAGGCATCACGGTCACCCAGCCGGTCACCTCGATCTCGGTCAACTACCCCCAGGTCGGGGTCGGCCTGCAGGAGTCCGGCTTTGCCAGCCTCGGGGCCAGCCAGCATGGCGGCGCCTCGGTGACCATCCGCTCGCTCGATCCGACGGTGTTCGTCATCGACACCCTGCCGAACGGCCCGGGGTACGATTCCATCGTCAAGCCGCTGGCCAACGGGCAGACCGGCGTGACCTACTATGTGCAGGTGAAGGAATTCTCCCAGTTCCTGTCGGGCTACATCCGGGTGAGCGAGCCCCGCTTCGCTTCCGACTCGGTGCTGGTCACGGCGGTGCAGCCGGCGGTGGAGCTGCAGGGACTTCCGACCACCACCACCACGCTCACCGGGGTCAACAACCTGTACGCGCAGGTCGGGGTGGCGAACGGCCAGTTCACCAGCCTCGCCCGGGTGCAGAACCTCCGCGGCGGCGCGCCGGCGCCGCTCCCGGTCACGTTCGCGAGCCTGCCGGGCGGCGCGGGCATCCTGGCCGACAGTGTCACCCTGGGCACCGGCGGCGCGGATACCGTCACGGTGACCATCGACACCACCGGCAGCCTCTATTACACCCCGCCGAGCGGCCCGGCCACCGGCGGCGTGCACTTCCGGCCGCTGGCTGCCGGGAACGACACTGTCCGGGTGAGTGCGGTGGGGTACGCCACGATGGGAACGTCGAGTCGCGGCATCACCATCACCCAGCCGACGACGAGCATCGGGGTGAACTATCCCTTTATCGGGAGCGGGCTGCAGGAGTCCGGATCCGGCTTCCTGTCCGCCAGCCAGCACGGCGGCGCGGCGGTGACGGTCACCTCCCGCAACCCCGCCGTGGTCCTGGTGGACACCCTCCCGGCCAGCCCGGGGGTCCCGTCCTTCACCCGGAACCTGACCAACGGCCAGTCGAGCCTGACCATCTATTACCAGGCCCTCGAGGGCGTGGTGGACAGCACCTGGGTGGTGATCTCCGAACCCCGGTTCGCGCCGGAGAGCGTCCTGGTCCGCACCGTGACGCCCGGGGTCGAGATCCAGGGCCTGCCGGGGCAGATGACGCCCTTCGACAACGACGCGAACTTCTACGCCCAGGTTGGCGTGCTCGGCGGGGGCAACTTCAACCTCGCCCGGGTCCAGAATCGCCGGGGCGGCGCCAGCGGCCCCCTGACGGCCACCTTTACCAGTGGGACCGCCGCCGTGGGCACCGTGCTGGACAGCCTCTCGGCCGCGAGCGGGGGTGCCGCCAGCGGCACCGCGCGGGTCCCGGTGAACCTCTACTACACCCACCCGAGCGGCACGGCGGGCGGCGGGGTGGCGTTCCGGCCCCTCCTCGTCGGTTCGACGATCATCTCGGTCAGCATGCCCGGCTTCACGCCGGCCATCAACAGCGGTGCCCGGACGGTGAATGTCATCCAGCCGAGCATCAGCCTGACCACCAACTACCCGACGATCGGCAGCGGCCTGCAGGAGAGCGGGTTCGGCAACCTCGGCGCCGGCCAGCATGGCGGAGTGACCGTGACGCTGACCTCCTCCGACAGCACCATCCTCCTGCTGGCGCCGAATGCCACCACGCCGGGCAGCGGCTCGATCCAGATCTTCCTGGCCAACGGCCAGACCGGATTCAGCTTCTCCGCGGCGGGGCTGGAAGGGATCAGCAGCACGACTACGGTGACCATCACCGCCGTGGCGTCCGGCTTCACCAACGGCACCGTCGGGGTGTCGGTGGACCGGCCGGCGGTGGAGCTCCAGGGATTGAGCGCCAGCGCCTACACCGCGGGCGGCCCCGACGTGAACTTCTATGCGCAGATCGGCCTGCCCAATGTGCAGAACACCGCCCTGGTCCGGGTCCAGACGGTGCGGGCGGGGGCGCCGTCGGCGCCGGTGGTCACCTTTACCAGCAGCACCCCCGCGGCCGCGACCCTGGTGGACAGCGTCGGTGCCGGGAGCCCCAAGACCGCGATCATCGCGGCCACCGGGAACCTCTACTACACACCGACCAACGGGCCGGCCCAGGGCGGGGTGGCCATGCGGCCGGTGGCGGCGGGGACGAGCACGTTCACGGCCACGATTCCCGGTTTCCTGACGGTGACGGCGAATGGCATCCGCCTCGTGACCGTTCAGTAGGGTGGCGGCCGGGCCGTCCCCCCCGGGGGGGCGGCCCGCTTTCCGGCACCGTGACTTTGCAGAACAAAGTACTTGACGAAAGCCGGGCCCGCCCCTATTCTGTGGCCATGCCTCGCCCCCGCCCCCTGGCCCCCCGGCCCCCGGCCGATGAGACCCCGCTGGAGGACCGTGCCCGGGAAAACCTCGCGTTCATCCGGGACACCATGGAACGGGCCGGGGCCTTCACCGGGGTGCCGGGGTGGGGCGGAGTGGGGATGGGGGTCACGGCCCTGGTGGCCGCCTGGCTCGCGGCCCAGCAGCCGTCTGTGGAGCGCTGGCTGCTGGTCTGGGTCGGGGAGGGGTGGCTGGCCTTCGCCATCGGAGTGGTGGCCATGGTGCGCAAGGCGAGCGCCGGCGACACCCCGCTCACCAGCCGGCCCGGCCGCCGCTTCGTCCTCGCCTATACGCCCCCGATCCTGGCCGGGGCGCTCCTCACCCTGGCGCTCTACCGGGCCGGGAACACCACGCTGCTCCCGGCCACCTGGCTCCTCTGCTACGGCGCGGCGGTCACCACCGGCGGCGCGCTCTCGGTGCGGGTGGTCCCCGTGATGGGAGGCTGCTTCCTCGCCCTGGGCGCCGCCGCCCTGCTGCTCCCCGCGGCGGCGGGCAATGCCCTGCTGGCGGCAGGATTCGGCGGGCTGCACATCGGGTTCGGCATCTGGATTGCGCGGAGGCACGGTGGCTAAGACGAATGCGGCACGGCGCGCCGGCCCGGGCGGGCCCGCGCCCCTCAGGGGAGAGGCGGGCGGCGGCGCGGCGCCCGCGCTGGACAAGCTGATCCACGAGCGGCTGCGGCTGGCCATCGTGAGCGCGCTGGCGGCGAACGACGCGCTGACCTTCAGCGAGCTCAAGGCCGTCCTCAAGACCAGCGATGGCAACCTGAGCGTCCATGCCCGGAAGCTCGAGGACGCCGGCTACATCGCCTGCCGCAAGGCCTTCGACGGCCGGGTGCCGCGCACCGACTACCGGCTCACCGCTGCCGGCCGCCGCGCCCTGGAGCGGTACCTCGACCACATGGAAGCGCTGATTCGGATGGCCCGCGGCTAGGGGCCGGCCTCGCCTCACCCGGGCGACCGCAGGGTCGCCCGCTTTTTCGGAGCCTGACTTTATGGAACAAAGTACTTCGCTGCACGTGGGCATCATCATGGACGGCAACGGCCGCTGGGCCGAGCGCCGCGGCGCGCCCCGGACGGAGGGGCACCGCGCTGGCGCCACCCGGGTGCGGGAGATCGTCCGGGCCGCGCCCGCCCACGGCATCGCCGTCCTCACCCTGTACGCCTTCTCCTCCGACAACTGGCAGCGGCCGGCCGCGGAGGTCGGGGAACTCATGCGGCTCTTCGCCGAGTACCTCCGGGGGGCCGCCACCGAGGGCGCCGAGGCGGGGGTACAGCTGACCGTCATTGGCCGCCGGGACCGGCTGCCGCTGCCGGTCCGCTCCGCGATCGCGGTGGCGGAGCGGGCAACCCGGGGCGGCCGCACCCTCCGCCTCCGCATCGCCCTCGACTACTCGGCCCGGGACCAGATCGTGCGCGCGGCCCGGCGGGCCGGCGCCCAGCCCGCACTGACCCGGGAACGCTTCGCCGCCTGCCTGGGCCAGGCGGGGCACGACCGCCGCCCGGTGCCGGACGTGGACCTCCTGGTGCGGACCGGGGGGGAGCGGCGCCTGAGCGACTTCCTCCTCTGGGAGTGCGCCTACGCGGAACTCTGCTTCAGCGAGCGCTGCTGGCCCGACTTCGGGGCGGCGGACCTCGCCGCCGCGATGCAGGAGTACCGCCAGCGGAACCGGCGCTTCGGCCGGCTGCAGGTCCAGGAGGGCGCATGACCACCGACACCCGGGAGCACCCCTCCCTCTTCGCGCCGGTGATCCTCCTCGGCCTGCTGGGCAATGTGCTGTTCCGGGGGAATATGCCAGGGCTCAACGTCGCCCTCTGGGTCGGCGCGGTTGCGGCCTGCTGGGTCCGCTATCGCCGGGCCGGGCAGCAATCCCTGCCGCGACTCGAGCGGGACCTGCTGCTGGCCGCGGTGGCGCTCGCGCTGGTCTGGGCGTGGCGGGCCAACGAGACGCTCCTGTTGCTGAACACGATGGGGCTGGTCGTGGTGTTCGCCCTCCTGCCGCTCGCGGCGGAGCCGGCCGCGGCGCGGGCGCTGCTGGATCTCACCGTGGTGCGCCTGGTGCGGGCCTTTGTGGCCCTGGGCGGCCGGCTCGCGGCAGGTGGATTCGCCACTATCCTCGACGAACAGCGGCGCCCGGGCGAGGCGAGCCGGATCGGCCGGGTCGCCCCCTACGTCCGCGGGGTCCTGCTGGCCGCGCCGGTGTTGCTCGTCTTCGGGCTGCTGCTCGGCTCCGCCGACCCGGTCTTCGGGGACTTTCTCACCGACACCCTCCGCCTCAATCCCGAGCGCGTGGCCGAGCATGTGGTGGTCACCCTGGGGACGGCCTGGGTGGGGGCTGCGATCCTGCACGGGGCGCTGCCCCAGGCCGGACGCTGGATCCTGGCGCCCGGCCCGGCGAGGGCGGGCGGGCTGGGTCCGGTCGAGGTCGCGGTGACGCTGGGGCTGGTGAATCTGCTGTTCGCCGCATTCATCGCCTTCCAGCTCCCGTACCTGTTCGGCGGCGCCGCCTGGGTGGAACGGACGGCCGGGGTCACCCTGGCAGAATACGCGCGCGAAGGGTTCTTCCAGCTGGTGGCGGTGTCGACGCTGGTGCTGCCCCTGCTGTTGCTGCTTTCCACGCGCCTCGATGCCGAGTCACGGCGGGCCGCCCAGCTGTTCCGGAGCCTGGCGGGGATCCAGGTGGTCCTGGTGCTGGCCATCATGGCCTCGGCCGCGCACCGGATGGCGCTGTACCAGGCAGAGTACGGGCTCACCGAGGACCGGTTCTTCGCCTCCGCGTTCATGGGTGGGCTGGCGGTGACGGCGCTCTGGTTCGTGGCCACGGTGCTCCGGGGACACCCGGCGCCGTTCGCGCGCGGGACGCTGCTGGCCTGGGGGGCCTGGCTCTTCACCCTCAACGCCGTGAATCCCGAACGGGTCATCGTGGAGACAAACCTCCGGCGAGCCAGTTCGGTCCGGTCCTTCGACGTGTACTATCATGGCAAGCTGGGCGCCGATGCGGTCCCGGCCCTGGTGGCTGCCCTGCCCTCGCTTCCGGAATGGCAGCGTCGGGAGCTGCACAATACCCTGCGGGCGCGCTTCGGCGGCCCCCCATCCCACGATCCTCGCGAGTGGCAGCTTGCCCTGCGGCGCGCCAGCAACGCCGTCGCGTCGCTCCCCGCGGGGACCATCCCATGATCTCCGCGCTCCTGGCGGCGGCCGAGCCGTGACCGGCACCACGCTGGTCCTGCCCCTGCTGGCCGCGGTCATGCTGGTGGTCTGTCCCCTCGGGGCCGGCCGCGCCATCTCCCGCACGGCCAGCCGGGAGCCCTGGTCCGGACTCGGCCCGGCGGTCTGGCTCCTGCCGGCGGCGTTGGCGGTTCTGGCCCGGATCGGATAGACTCCGCCGGTCCGGATGGCGACCACGACCTGCGGTGGGAGGGCAGGATGATCAGACGTTTGCTGGCGCTGGGTGGCGTGGCGGTCGGGGTGACGCTGCTGCTGGCCTGCGCGCCCAAGGGGGGCACGGTGGCGGCGCTGGGGGCGGATGAGTTCCGGGTGTCCGGGACGGTGAGCAAGTCACAGGTGGGGATGAACTGCTGGCGGTTCGCCGGGGAGGACGGGAAGGGGTACGAGCTGCGGCCCGACCAGGCGCCCGCGGAGGTGCTGGTGGACGGCCGCGCCGTGACGCTGATCCTCAAGAAGCGCGCCGACCTCATGAGCAGCTGCATGGTGGGCGAGATCGTCGACGTGGTGCGCGTGGAACCCGCGCCCGCCCGCTGATCGCGACCGCCCCCATCCTCCCGGAGGTCCCGCACGATGTCGCTTGTCTGGTGGATCATCACGGCGCTTGCCGTATTGTTCGCGCTGTACGTCGGATTCGGGATCTACCTCGGGATGGTACTCAAGTGGGAGGATGACCAGACCCTCGGGCTCCGGTACTATGGCCTGCCGCCGGCGGGACGGGCGGCCTTCAAGTCCCGGCTCCGGCGCCATGCCCGCCTGCTCTCCCCGCTCCTCTGGCTCAACGCCCGCCTCGCCAAGCTGGACTTCCGCCGGGTGGCCTTCCTCTACAAGGGTGTCGCGGCGCCGCACGGAAGCTGCAGCCCGGAGAGCTTCGCCCGGGCGGAAGGCTACCAGCCGCGGCCCGAGGACGTCTTCGTGGTGACGCAGATGAAATGCGGCACCACCTGGATGCAGCACGTCGTCTACGAGGTGCTGCACCGCGGGGAGGGCACCCTCGTGGCTACCGGCACCGCGATGTACGCGGTGGCCCCGTGGCTCGAGGGCCGGAAGAGCGTGTCGCTGGAGGAGGCCCCGCTGCTGGGCCGTGAGCGGCCCAGCCGGATCCTCAAGACCCACCTCCCGGCGCAACTCTGCCCCAGCCGTCCGGACGCGCGGTACATCTACGTGGCGCGGCACCCGGTCTCCTGCTTCGCGAGCTGCATCGACTTCGTGGTGACCAATGTGGGCGCCATGGCGCCGGGAATGCCCGCGTTTGAGGAGTGGTACCGGTCGCCCGAGCTGATGTGGTGGGGCACCTGGCCCGACCATGTGAAGGGGTGGTGGACGCGGTCCCGGCGGGACGGCAACGTGCTCTTCGTGTATTTCGAGCAGATGAAGCAGGACCTGGGCGCGGTGGCCCGGCAGGTCGCGGAGTTCCTCGGCGTCGCCCCGCTCTCCGAGGCCGAACTGGCCCGGGTGGTGGAGAAGTGCAGCTTCCAGTACATGCAGCAGCACCAGGACAATTTCGAGATGCATCCCCCGCACATTCTCCAGACCAACGCGGAGTTGTTCGTTCGGGGTACCGCCGACCGGCACCTCGACGTGCCGGAGGAGGTGCGGCAGCGGATCCTGGCGTGGAGCGCCCGGGAACTGGCCGGGTCGGACCTCCCCGTAGCCACGGTCTATCCGGACCTCCGGCTGCAGCCGGGGGCCTGAGGCCGGGAGTGGGGCCCGCCCAGGCCACGCACCCAGGACCCGGCGAACGAAGATGTTCCACGAGTGAGGAAGCAACACCGCGCATGACCGTTCGTCCTCTCTCCCGGCGCGGGTTCCTGCTGGCAGCCGGTGGCGTCGTCGCCGGCACGGCTGGGACCTGCGTCGATGCCTTCACGTGGGCGCCGGCGCGCATCCGGCTCGATCGTTTCGATGTGGCGGTGCCCGGGCTGTCGCCGGACCTGGAAGGGCTGACCATCGCCCACCTGAGCGACCTGCACCTCCACGATGGGCTTCATGCCCCGGCCCGGCGCTCGCTGGAGCTCATGGCAGAGCTCGCGCCCGACCTCACCGTGATTACCGGGGATGTGGTGGAGCACCCGGACCAGCTGCCGGAGGCTAGCGGCTGGCTGGAGGGCTGCCGCGGCCGGCTGGCCACCGTGGTGACGTTCGGGAACTGGGAGCACCAGAGCGGGGTCACCCCGATGATGCTGGCCCAGGCGGCTTCCCGTGGCGGGGCCTCGCTGTTGCTCAATGAAAGCCTCAGAGTGGAACGCGGAAGGGGGCGGCTGACAATTGTCGGTCTCGACGATCCCCGGGCGGGGCTGCCGGACCCGGAGCGCGCAATCCGCAACGTCTCCGAGGGTGATCCCGTCCTCTGGGCGTTTCACGCCCCGGGCTACGCCGACGTGCTCAATACCCGCCCCCTGCCGCGACCGTTTCTCGCTCTTGCCGGGCACACGCACGGAGGCCAGATTCGACCACCACTCCTGCCCGCCATCACTCCGCCGGCCAGCGGCCGTTTCGTCGCCGGCTGGTACCGCGACAGCTTCGCACCGCTGTACGTGAGTCGGGGGCTGGGGACGAGCGGGATCCGGGCGCGCTTCCGCTGCCCGCCGGAGATCGGGGTG
Source organism: Gemmatimonadota bacterium (assembly GCA_016794805.1). GTDB lineage: Bacteria > Gemmatimonadota > Gemmatimonadetes > Gemmatimonadales > GWC2-71-9 > JADJOM01. Next base: position 23,138 of record JAEUJI010000039.1, on the reverse strand, counting down.
TTCACCTTGCGCCGAGCCTGACAGTGCCGTGTTCCGGCAGGATCGCGATTCTCGCGGTGCTGGCCGCCGGTGGGAGCGGCTGCGGCGACGGTACCGGCCCGTCCGGAGCCGGCGCCACGCCGGTGCTGCTTGCGGCCGCGGGCGACTATACCTGCGCCGTGGACACCCTGCAGCAGGGCTGGTGCTGGGGCGCGGGGCTCACCGGCCAGCTCGGCAACGGCGATACCACCAGCCGACTCACCCCCCAGCCCCTGAGCGTTCCCCTCACCCTCACGGCCCTCTCCGCCGGTGACTTCCACGCCTGCGGTCTCGACCGCGACGACCACGCCTGGTGCTGGGGCACCAATTTCATCGGCGTGCTCGGCATCGGCCACTACTCCGGGCGGGAGCCGAATCCCCTCCCGGTGAACGGGGGCCACCGGTTCAAGAGCATCAGCGCCGGCGATTCCCACACCTGCGCCCTCGACCTGGCAGGCGTCGCCTGGTGCTGGGGACAGGGGGAGTGGGGGCAGCTCGGCCTGGGCGACACGCTGCCCCGCACTGCGCCGACCGCGGTGCCTACCGCACTCCGTTTCAGCCGGATCGCCGCGGGCGGGCTGCATACCTGCGCCCGAACCGCGGAGGGGGAGGCCTGGTGCTGGGGCGCCAACTTCCTGGGCCAGCTCGGCACCGGCGATACCGTCGGGTCCCTGACGCCGAGGGCAGTGGGGGGCGGACACCGCTTCGACCTGCTCGACACCGGGAATTACCACACCTGCGGCCTGGTCCAGCATGGCGAGGCATGGTGCTGGGGCAGCGACTTCGCGGCCGAGCTCGGCTCCGGGCTTTCCTCCCCGGAGGCGGTGGTGCTGCCGGTGCCGGTGCATGGGGGGAGGCGGTACGTCAGCCTGACGGTAGGACGGGACCACTCCTGCGCCATCACGGCGGCCGGGGCGATCTGGTGCTGGGGTTCAAGCGTCTACGGCAAGCTGGGAAACGAGGGAGTCGAGCCGACGACGGTGCCGGTCCAGGTCAGCGGTGGATTCCGCTTCACCCACGTGGCGGCGGCGGGCAATCACACCTGTGCCAGCACCACCGCGAACCGGATCTACTGCTGGGGCCGCAACATCCTGGGCCAGTTCGGCAATGCCACCCGCCAGGGCTCGCTGACGCCGACGCCGACCCTACCCCTCTTCTCGCCCTGATTCGCGGTCCAGCTCCGCCTTCATCTCGCGGAGTGTGCGTGCGGCCTCCGTCCCCGGTCGCGTGCCCCGGTACCGGTCCGCAAACCGGGCCAGCTCCATCATCAGGCGCCCACGCTGCCCCGTCGCGCGATACAACTCGATCAGCAGGTTGGCCACCAGCACTTCCTCCCGCGGGGAAGGCTGGTGCCGCCGGACCTCGAGCAGCAGCCGCTCGGCGGCCTCGGGCTCCCCCAGGTGGGCCCGGTGGATCTCCGCCAGCTTGACCCGTGCCAGGTTGTCCTGCGGGTGGCTGGCCAGGTACGATGCAAATGCGTGCGCACCTTCGCGGTACAGTCCGCGGGCCACCAGCGACTCACACCCGGAGTGGGCCGGGTCGGGCTTGAGATTCCCGCTCCCGAGCACCGTCTGGGCGAAGCCCTCCGCGGCGCGCTCCATCATCCCGTACAGGAAGCCGGTCGCCAGGTAGAGCAGGGGGATGTTGAGGAGGAACAGCAGCAGGAGCACCCACCCATTGAACCATCCCTGGCCCCATGCCAGCGATTCTCCCACCATGACCAGCGGCAGGCCGAAGATCAGCACCCGTACGAAGAGCGCCAGGTACTGTGCCCGATCGGCGGCATCGGCCGCGGAGAGTGGCGCGCGGATCATCGGGCCAGCCGGCCCAGGTCCTGCAGCAGCGCGTCGGGGCTGAGCGGGCGGCCCAGGAAGTCCTCCAGGACCCGGCGCGACGTCCGCTCCAGCCCGAAGCGATAGAGCCGTTCCGACAGCCAGCCATAGGTGTCCGGCTCGGACCAGGCGGAGGCGCCGCGGAGCTCCCGGACCCGGGCGCGCAGGTCGGCCGCGATGAAGGCGCCGAGGGCGTAGTTGATGAGGTAGCCGGGAGCGTCCACCAGTTGTCCGCGCATGGCCCACCAGGACCATTCGGGGTAGGGCGCGATTCGCAGGTAGCGGCTGGTGAGGCTGGCCCAGATGAAGTCAGGGTTGGCATCGGGCCTCGCATGCACCCGCAGTTCGAACAGCGCCCATGCAAGGTCGAGTACCACACCGGCGTAGCGGGCCCGAAGTCCCACGCCGGATGGGACGCTGTCGCCCAGGAATCGCTGTTGCCAGGCCGGCTCATAGAGCTCAAGGGCGGGGAGTTCCGCGAGCGCTTCGGTGAAGGTGTCGTCGTCAGGCCAATCCAGGAAGGCGGGGCGGGTCTCAAGTGCGGCGAGGTGAATCGCGTGCCCGGTCTCGTGCAGCAGTTCGGCCAGATTGTCGAGCCCACCGGTGCGATAGGTGGCGACGACCCAGGGCTCCGCGGGCAGCCGGCGGCCCGCGCTGTCCCACCGGGTCCGTGCGCTGAGGTCAGTGAAGGCAACAGGATACTTGCCGGCGCGCGGCGCAAGGTCGTGCCGGATGCCGAGCCGCTCGGGGTCGGCGCCAAGCTGACGGTAGTAGTCGCGATCCACCCGCACCAGGTCCTCCACCGTCGGGGCGCGCGGGCCGAGGTGGCGGGTGGCGGCGCCGTTCCGGTAATACCAGTCCCAGGGCTCCATCATCGGGCCGGGGGTGGCCCGTCGCCACGCGTCGAGGGCGGCTTCCAGCCAGCGCTCGACATCGGCCGTGGTGAGCCCGAACGCCGGTCCCTTCTGCTCGAGTGGACTGGCCCCTCCCTGCCATGCCTCGCGGCGGAGCCGGAGCAGCCGGCGATAGGGACTGTCCGGTGCGTTGTCGCCGTTCACGCTGCGCCACACCGGGGTCAGGGCACGGAACAGGGAACGGCGCCGTTCCGGGTCGGGTTCCCGGGAGAGCCGCCCGAGGATCGTGAGGCGATCCAGCGTATCGTGGCCCACGACGATCCGTTCCTGTGCCGCGCCGTAGCAGGCCATGGTGGCCTCGGTGAGGGGCTGCAGCGCCGTGGCCGACTGCCCCCCGGGCTCGCACACCACCGGCACGGCGGCCTCTCCGCGTTCCCCCGCGATCTCCCGGAGTACCCGCGCAATGGCAATCCGTGCCCGCCGATCCTCCGGGTTGAGCGCGGCGGTGTCAACCCGCGCGAGTTCGTCGCTGGCCCGGGACACTGCGGAGGGCAGGCTGTCCGCCGCGGCGGAGAGCGGGGACCCATCGGGCAGCCGGTCCCCGCCCAGCGCGTCGGCCATCCGGAGCTGATCGGCCCAGTATCGCGCCTGCTGGAGGAGGAATTCGGCGCGAGCAAGCGGCCCGGTGGCCGGGGCCTGGGCGCCGAGCCCCGAGGTCCAGAGGATGCCGCACAGCGCGAGCCGGTGGTTCATGGGCCGCTGGGGAAGTCGTCGCCCCGGCTTGAGGGCGCGGCGCCGACATCCCCGGCGTCGCGGTTCCACCACCACTGGGCGTCCAGCGGCCGCACCCGGGGGTAGACCTCGTCGAGGGTGTCCCCATCGTACAGCCGGCCGTTCTTCATCACGTATCGGATGGAGTTGGTCAGGTGGATGTCGGCCAGGGGATTCCCGTCGAGCACGATCAGGTCGGCGAGCTTGCCCGGCTCGAGGCTGCCCAGGTCCCGCGCCATGCCGATCGCGTCGGCGCCGAAGATGGTGCCGGCGCGGAGCACGTCATGCGGTTTCATGCCCCCGGCGGCCAGGGCCCAGAGCTCCCAATGATCGCCGAGGCCATCGAGCTGGCCGTGGCCGCCCAACCCGACCTTGCCGCCGGCCTCTACGATCCGGCGCGCCCCGTCCGCGATCCGGGCGAAGACGTACTGGTTGTCGCGGAACCAGGGCCTCCGCTCGGCGCGGGCATCGATCTCCGCATGCGGGATGAAGCGCCGCACCTTGGGCATGTCGTGGATGTCATGGTGCTCGTAGAACCAGTTCTCGCTGAACGGCCCGCCGTAGGACACCAGCAGGGTGGGGGTGTAGACAATGCCGGAGCGGGCGTAGAGCTCGATGGCGTCGCGGTAAAGCGGCATGATCGGCAGGCTGTGCTCGTGGCCGGGGTAGCCGTCCATGGCAGCGGTGAGGTTCATCTTGAAGTCGAGGCCGCCCTCGATCGTCGGCATCAGCCCCTGTTCCTTCGCCGCCATGATGACCCACTGCCGCTGCTTGCGGTTGCCGGCCATGTACTGCTTGATCGTATTCGTGCGGTAGAAGTCACTGTAGCGGCGCAGGGCGTTGCGCACCTCGTCCAGCGAGGCGAACGGCTCCTCGATGAAGGGCCCGAACACCCCGGGGCCGGTGTGATAGATCCGGGGCCCCAGCAGCCCGCCCGCCTCCACCCGGTCCGCGTAGGTGAGCACGTCGGTGGTGGAGGTCTGGGGATCGCGGGTGGTGGTCACCCCCCAGGCGAGGTTCGCGAGGTACTTCCAGACCTGGGGCTGGTGCACTCCCCAGGCCGGCCAGGGGTGGGCGTGGATGTCCACCAGGCCGGGAATTACCGTCTTCCCTGCCAGGTCGATCACCTTGGCGCCGGCGGGGATGGTGCAGGCGGCTGCCACGCAGGTGATTCGATTGTCGGTGATGACGATGGTGCCCGGCTCGAGGACCTCGTCCCCCTTCATGCTGATGACACGGGCGCCGGTCAGCGCCAGGGTGCCGCGCGGAACATCCCGAGGCACCGTGACGGCGACATCGAGCCGGGCCGCGTCGTAGGCCGGGGCCTTGGCCAGGCTGTCCACCCGGGCCTTGAAGGTGGAGTCGGGCTTGGGGCCTGCCTGCTTCAGCGAATCGGCGCGCGCGGAGTCGGCAGCGGTCTTGGCGCGGGCCAGCGAGTCAGCGCGCGCCAGTTCCCAGCGGAAGAAGCTGCGCCCCAGGGACCAGGTGACGCTCTTGCCGTCCGCCGCCCAGCCGATGAAATCACCGCCGGTCCGGGTCAGCCGCTTCGCGGGAAAGACGGCGGCGGCGGGGTCCGCCACATTCACGACCAGTGGCTGCTGCCCCGTGAGCGGCAGGTTCACCAGGTAGATGTAGTTGTTGACCAGCGCCAGCGCCCGGGTGGAGTCCGGCGCGATAAGGATTTCGTCCGCGGCATTGGGTTCCGCCGCGGGGGCATTGACGGTGAAGCCGGTGACCTTGAGGTGGGCCCGGCGGTCGGTGCCGTCGAACCGCATCGACAGCAGTCCCTCGCCGGGGTCGTAGAGGTAGATCCGGTCGGGGCTGCGGGAGAAGTGCGGCCGCCCCCCCGGGTTGACCGGCGCCACCCGCTCGACCGCCCCGCCCTTCGCCGGCAGCCACACCAGTTCGTAGCCCGGCCCGAAGCTCTCGGAGATCCGCGCCTCGCGCGGACCACGGAGGGCCACGATGCGGCTGCCATCGGGCGACCAGGCCGGGTACTGGTAGAACGCGGGCCCGGGGGTGAGGCGAGCGGGCTTGCCCCTTCCATCCGCGCTCACGGCCTGGATGGCCCCACCGCCGATTCCCCAGGTCACGTAGGCGATCTGCTTGCCATCCGGGGACCAGCGCGGCTGCTGCTCCAGGACGGTGTCACTGGTCAGGCGGCGCGGCTTGCCGTTCGGCAGCTGCAGGAGGTACAGCCGGTCGAGGGCGCTGAACACCAGGCGGGTGCCGTCGGGGGACAGCTCCGGGTCCCGGATCTGGCGCAGCAGGATGTCGCCGGTGTCCACCGCGGTCTCGAACCGCACCAGCGGCCCGAGGTCGAGCCGGACGGAGGCGGTGAAGGGGATTTCCGTGGCCGCGCCGCCCGCCAGCTCCACCCGCCAGATGCGACCGCCCCAGGTAGTGACGAACGCCCGGCTGTCGGGGGTGAATGCCGATCCCGGCATGAGGTCGCGGGTGAACCGCGACTCCTGGTCGTCCCGCTGCACCGGATACTTGAGCCAGCGCTCGTCGCCGCTCTCGAGATTCCGCAGGCGGAGGCCGGTCTCCGCGTCGTGACGCACGGCGTACACCAGCCAGCGGCCGTCGGGGGACAGCGCCGGCCGCATGGCGCTGCCGTAGACGTCGGTCTGGGGAAAGATCTGCCCGGTCTGCCGGTCGAAGATGGCCAGCTGCCACTGGGTGATGTCGATGTTGTAGCCGAAGCCCCCCCGCTTCCGGGCGTACCAGAGATACCGGCCATCCTTCCCGAAGGCGGCGCCGAGGCTGTTGATCGTGGTGCCGCGCCCGGTGCCCAGCACCCGCTGGCCCTTGTCGTCCTTGGTGAGGCTGACACCCGGTCCGCCGTCGCGGTGGTAGAGCCAGAGCTGGTAGTTGCTGCCGAGGGGAGCGTTGGTCTTCGAGACCACGATGTAGTCGCCGTCGGGGGTCCACTCCGGGGAGGCGTACAGGTTGTTGTCCCCCTTGCTCACCTGGGTGGCGTCGGAGCCGTCCGGCTTCATGGTCCAGACGTTTTCCCCCCCGCTCCGGTCGCTCAGGAAGACCAGCCTGGCGCCGTCGGGCGACCAGCGCGGCTGGGAGTCGAAGGCCGGGCCCTGGGAGATGGCCGTGGCGCGCCCCCCGGCCGCCGGCAGGGTGTAGATGTCGCCCAGCAGCTCGAAGGCGATCGTCCGCCCGTCGGGCGACAGGTCGAGGGAGAGCCAGGTGCCCTCGCTGGTCTCGAACTCGACGCTGCGGGTGGTGGCGAGGGGCAGGCTGTCGGTCTTCTTCTTCGTGGTGTCCGGCAGCGCGGTGAGCGTGGACCAGGCCGTCAGCACGGTCAGGACGAGCATCCCGCCTCCAGGCGAGTGGTGTGAATCGTGGGGTACGGCAGGGAGCGGGGTGCCGGCGGCGGCCGGCCGCTATCCCGCCGCGAGATTGAACATCGTCCGGAAGGCGCGGAAGGCCTCGCGGTACTCCGCGTGCCGGAAGGTCACCGTTCGCGGTCCGCTGCGCAGGAACCCTGGCGCCATCGCCGCGTGGTCCGCCTGGACCGTGAGGCTCCAGTCCACTTCCAGGGTGACGGGCGAGGCGGGGACGAATGGTCGCGAGGGGCTGGCACGGGCGACGGCCTCGCGCATGGCGTCGCGAATGCGGAGCCGCGCCACCTCCGGCGCCACGTTCCGGGCGGCGTGGCGGCTCACCGCCTCCTTCACCACCACGGTGCGGACCTGGTCGCCCAGCAGTGCGTGGCACTCCGCGGCGAGGGCCTGGTCCCCCGAAACGAGCACCACCGGGACGCCGAAGCACCCGGCCAGCGCCGCGTTGAGCCCCAGCTCACCGATGGAGGCCCCGTTGAGCCGGACGTCATGGATGGCGCTGGTGTAGGTATGATCCAGGATGGCGTTGGCGGTGCCGGCCCGCGCGTGGTAGCCGATGCAGGCGCAGCAGTCCCACCCTCGCTCGATGCCTTCCATCATGGACCAGGTCTTGGGGCCGCCGGAGAGCAGTTCCGCCCGCGGGTCCAGCTCCTCGGCCAGCAGGTTCCGCATGGTCCAGTGGCTGTCATTGACCAGCACCTCCCGCGCCCCGCCGGCGAACGCTCCCTCGATGGCGGCGTTGGCCTCCAGGGTCATGAGCCGGCGGAACCTGGCGTATTCGCCGGCGCAGCGGGGGTCCACGGGATTGGTCTGGTCCTCGTGGACCACTCCCGCGATCCCTTCCATGTCCACCGAGATGTAGACGCGCATGCAGGGGAAGGTACCGTGCGCCCGGGGGGACGACCAGACGCCCCGGGCGGCCGTCACCGTGGCCGAAGCGTCACCGCCGTCCCCGCTTCCTCCAGCACCAGCTCCGTGAAGGACCCGCTGACGCCAGGCGCCTGCACCACGAGCGTGTCTCCCCGGGCCACGATGGAGGGCCGGTCCGGCAGCCCGGCGACGACCACCTCCCGGAGTCCGTTGAAGAGCGGGTGCGCCCCGGCCGGCCGGGTCAGCGCCGCGCGGTCGAGCACCTCCATCCGGCCCCGGTCCCCGCTCAGCTTGAGGTGCCGGAGGTGCAGCGCCTCGCCGGCGGCGAGCGGCGTGAGATTCCACGGGTCGAAGCGCTCGGGCCAGAGCGGCTGGGCCTGGGGGAGGGTGATGGTGAGCGTCCAGCCGGTCCGCGCGAGGAACGCCTCCCGGGCCGCCGCCCGCTCCCCGGTGATCATGGCGGCCTCCCGGCCGGCAAGTACCGCAACCGAGTCCCGCTCCCGCGGCGTGAAGTCGGCCCGGCAGCTGCGGGCTTCGAGCGCCCGTGCCAGCAGCCGGTCCACCGTCAGGGCGCTATCCGCCAGCAGGGTATCGGGCCAGCCGGGCAGGTGGCGCTCGAGCAGCGCCGCCTGGGCGGGCCCCACGGCGTAGGCGCGGAGCCGGACGTCACCGGGCCGGAAGCCCGCGGCCGGGATCAGGGAATCGAGCGGCGCGCCGGTGGCATGCCACTGCACCCAGGTGGCGAGCCCCTCGTTGAGGTCGTTGCCCCGTTCGTAGCCGATCGCGTCCGGACCGATCCGGGCGGCGCGTTCGTCCCGGAGTGCGAGCGCCCTGGAGGCCCAGCAGACCGACATGGTCGGCCGGGTCAGCGCGCGCCGGAACGCCTCGGTCTCGAGCCGCTGCAGACCCTGCGCGGTGGCATCGGTGACCGGATAGGTGAAGAACACGGCCTCGTTGCCGAACCAGCCGGGCCGGGCCTTTCCCTGGTGGACATGAAAGGCCTCGTGCAGCAGGGTTCCGGCCAGACGCACGGGGTCCGGGGTTCCCTCGGGCCAGAGCAGGGTGGCGGTTTCGGCACCGCCGATGCTTGCCCGGCTGTTCCCGCGCACCGCGGCGTGCTGACCAGGTGCCACCGTCGCGCCCGGGATCTCGCTCGAAGGTCGGAACTCAGCCGGCGGTGCGGGGTGCCGCACCAGCCAGGTCCGCTGGCCGTCGTAGATCGCGAGCGGGATGCTCTGCGGGGTGAACCCGGGCCACCATTCGCGGGCGGCCATCCGGTCGTACTCGGCCAGCATCCGGCCAACGGGATGCTGCGCCGAGAGGGGGGTGGCGAGGAGGAGCAGCGCCAGGGACTGGACTCGCATGTCGTTCCAGGGTGGTTGGTTAGCGGATCAGATGCCTGGGTGTCGTCCGGCGTCGCTATCGCTGTGTGGCAGCTGTCGGCTTATTCGTCCCTCGGGGAAGCGCCCCCTGGCCGGCGGGCGCCCCTTCCGTACCAGACCGACTCCGAACCGAGGCACCCATGGCGCGATGGGCGGTGCCCGCCCTGTTCCTCACGGTCCTGACAACGCTGTCCTGCCGCGACAGCCAGGAGCCGCTCGACCCCGCTGCGCAGCTGCTGGTGGGGCCTCTCCCGGGCACGCTGGCCGTGGGGGATTCACTTCAACTGGAAGTGCGGATTCTCGATGCGCAAGGCGACACCCTGCGCCACCGGATCGTTGCCTGGGCCTCCAGTGATCCCGGCGTGGCCCGGGTTTCGGCCAAGGGCCTCGTAGCGGTCGTCGGTCCAGGGAGAGCGGAAATCTCCGCCGTGAGTGAGGCGGCGGCAGGGAGCGTCACGGTGGAGGGGGTAGCGCCATTCCATCCCGTGGCCCTTTCCCTGGGCCCGGCGCAGACCTGCGCGACGGATTCCGCGGGGGCCTCCTGGTGCTGGGGCTACAACTTCAGTGGGGCCCTCGGGCTGGGGGTGATCCACGGCACCTTCCTCCTCCCCACCCGGCAGCAGGTGGGTCCGATAACCGGCCTGGAACTCGGGGTACAGCACGGATGCACGCTGGCGGGAGGCGGGGTCATCTCCTGCTGGGGCAGCAACTACTACGGTGAGGTTGGGGACAGCACCACCCAGCCCCGGCTGCTGCCGGTGCCCGTAAAGGGGGCCGGTGGCTACAATGCCATTGCGGCCGGCTACTGGTCGAGCTGCGCGCTCCGGGGCGGCGCCTGGATCTGCTGGGGGTCGCTTACCAATACCCGGCTGCCAATCCAGGTCTCAGCGGGCCCGTTCACCGCGGTATCCATGGGCAACAGCCACGCCTGCACCCTGGCGCCCGATGGCGGGGCCTTCTGCTTCGGCGGCAACTTCAATGGCCAGCTCGGGGATGGCGGGGGCGGCTACCAGGGCGCCCCCGTCGCCGTGGCGGGTGGGCACCACTTTGCCCAGCTCGAGCTGGGTGATGACCAGTCCTGTGCCGTCGATTCGCTCGGCGGGGCCTGGTGCTGGGGCCGCAACGATGGCGGCCAGCTTGGCGATGGCACCCGGCAGGACCGCTCCATCCCCGTGGCGGTACCCGGACTCCCGGCGCTGCAACAGGTAACGGCTGGCGGGGCCCACACCTGTGGTCTGGCCACCGACGGGCAGGCCTGGTGCTGGGGGATGAACTTCTCCGGCAGCCTGGGTGATGGCACCACGCAGGACCGGCTGCAGCCCGTGCCAGGCGGCGGGACGCTTCGGTTCACCCGGCTCGTGGCGGGGGGGGGCCACACCTGCGGTATCGCCACCACTGGCCGGCTCCACTGCTGGGGCTTCAACGACATGGGCCAGGTGGGCGATGGTTCGATCACTACTCGCCTCTCCCCCGTCCTGGTGCACGCCCGATGAGGCGCCCCCTGTGCGTGGCCATCGCGCTGCTCGCCGCCTGCGGCGAGGACCCGCTCGATCCGCCTGACCTCACGCCGGTGGAGGCGGTGGTGCTCACCGCCCCGCGGGATACCCTGCTTCTCTCCGACACCCTATCCCTCCGGGCCGTCGGCCTCTCCTCCACCGGCGATACCCTGCGCGGCCGCGAGATCACCTGGGCCTCTGCTGATCCCTCGATCGCCGCCGTCTCCGCTGGCGGGGTGGTAACCGGCATGGCGGGCGGATCCGTAACCCTCCACGCCACGATCGGCACCGCCACCGCCAGCTTGAACCTGACGGTGCGCGCGCTCCGGTTCACCCGGATTCAGGCCGGGTCAGGCTACTCCTGCGGCCTCACCGACCTTGGCGACATCTGGTGCTGGGGGCTCAACGAGTGGGGGCAACTCGGGAGTGGCCGCAACGGTAGCCAGTCCGGTGTCCGGGTCCCCGCTCCGGTCGCGAGCGCCGTGCGCTTCACCGACCTGGTGACCGGATGGGGCACGGCGTGTGGCCTGACGACGCTCGGCGGGGTGATGTGCTGGGGCAACAACTTCGCTGGCCAGGTCGGCGACGGCACTACGACCGACCGGTTGATACCTACCGCCGTCCCCGGGCTCGCCGGGGTGGTGTCGCTGGCCCAGTCGGGAAGCCATGCCTGCGCCCTCGAAGGAACGGGACAGGTCTCCTGCTGGGGCTCCAACGACTTCGGCCAGCTGGGCGATGGCTCCCGGGTCCAGCGGCTCGGCCCGGTGGCGGTGACCAGCGCTCTGTCATTCGCGGCCGTGGCCACTGCGGAGACTCAGACCTGCGGCCGCACTGCCGCGGGCGCTGCCTGGTGCTGGGGCAACAACAGCGGCCTGCAGCTGGGCTACGACACCGTCTATTACCGCGCCGTGCCGGGACCGGTTGCCGGCGCCGCCACGTATTCCCGGCTTGCGGCAGCGGCCGGGGAAACCTGCGCGCTTACCGCCGGCGGATCGGTGGAGTGCTGGGGGTACAAGCGGTTCTATCACGCCTTCAAGGTGTCGCGGGTGCCGGCGCCCGACGCCACCGGCCACACGTTCATCGACATCGGCGAGGGCGAGGAGCACGCGTGCGGGCTCACTGCCCAAGGGGCGGCGTACTGCTGGGGGGGCAACACGGAGGGTCAGCTCGGCGACGGCAGCATCGGACAGCAGAATGTCACCTATCCCCCAACCGCCGTGGCGGGGGGTCATGTCTTCACCGCAATCACCGTCGGCGGCTACCACGCCTGCGGGCTCACCGCCAGTGGGGCCGCGTGGTGCTGGGGCGCGCCCTATGGCGGCGCGCTCGGCGATGGCACCGGCGCCGCCAGCACGACGCCGGTGGCGGTCGCCGGCGGTCTCACCTTCGGTTCGTTGGCCGCCGGCTTCTTCGCCAGCTGCGGCGTCACCGTTTCCGGCGCCGGGTACTGCTGGGGCAGCAACAGTGGCGGCGTCCTGGGCGACAGCTCCACCAGCCAGCGGAACAGCCCGGTCCCCATTACCGGCGGGCTCACCTTCGCATCGCTCTCGATCTACCGGAGTGTCGCGTGCGGCGTCACCACGACGGGGGTGGGCTACTGCTGGGGCTCTGGGTCGCTGGGCGACGGCGTGAGCGGCTCCTCGACCGTCCCGGTTCCCGTCGCCGGGGGGCTCCCCTTTGCCACGATCCAGATCGGCAGCGGGCATGCCTGTGGCCTGACGACTGGCGGTGCCGCCTATTGCTGGGGCGCCAACCACCTCGGCCAGCTCGGCGACGGCAGTACCACCCAACGGGATGTCCCGACTGCCGTCGGAGGCGGTCCCTACGTCGAGATTGACGTCGGTGACGAACACTCCTGCGCCCGGACGCCTGCCGGGGTCATCTCCTGCTGGGGCTCGCAGTACCTGGGTCAGCTCGGCGACGGGGTGCACACCGACAGCCCGGTCCCCCTGCCGGTCACGGGGGGACTGGCGTTCGCCGAGCTGACGCTGGGGTATCAGTCGTGCGGGATCACGGCGGCGGGGGTGGTGTACTGCTGGCCCGGTGCCATCAGCATCCCACCAAGCCCGACCCCCATGCCGGTCCCGGGTGGCCTCAGCTTCAGCGCCGTCCGGGCCGGCGGCCGCATGATCTGCGGGCTGGTCCCCGGGGGCGCCGCGTATTGCTGGGGGGAGAACAACATCGGCCAGCTTGGCAACGGGCAGGTGTCCCGCAGCGGTACCAGGTTCACCACCCCTCAGGCGGTGATCGGGGGGCATCTCTTCGGCCAGGTGACGGCGGGGTACGAGCACGCCTGTGGCCTTACCACGGCGGGAGTCGCGTACTGCTGGGGCTCGAACTATTCCTTCGCGCTGGGCAGCGCCACAGCGCCCGAAGGCGGGGTTCCGTACCCGGTCAGGGTAATGGGCCAACCCTGAGACCCACCGACGTCTAGAGCAGCACCGCCCGCAGCACAGTGACCGCCTGTCCGCCGAGCAGCACCCGGTCTCCTCGCAGGGTGACGTGCACCGTCCCCCCGCGGGCAGAGGCCTGGAAGCCGGTCATCTGCTCCCGCTGGAGCCGCGGGCCCCAATAGGGCGCGAGTGCGCAATGGGCCGAGCCGGTGACCGGATCCTCGTCAATCCCCGCGCCCGGAGCGAAGAACCGGGAGACGAAATCATAGGGGCGGCCCCGCTCCGCGAGGCTGGTGACGATCACGCCTCGCCCACCCAGTTCCTTGAGCTGGTGGAAGTTCGGGGTGAGGCCGCGGACCTGCGCCTCATTCTCCACCTCCACCAGGTAGTCGAACTGGTTCCGCCCCACCCAGCGAAGCGCGGGCACTCCCAGTCCCGGCAGCAGGCTCGGTGGCGCGGCCACTGGCTCTGCCGCGGCCCGGGGGAAGTCGAGCTCGATACCCGCCGGCACCCGCCGGGCAGTGAGCGCCCCGCTCCTGCAGCTGAACCGGGCCGTCTCGGCGAGCGCCAGGTACCCTTCCTGCCACAGCACATGCGCGCTCGCGAGCGTCGCGTGGCCGCAGAGATCCACTTCCACCGTGGGGGTGAACCAGCGGATGGCATACCCCTCGCCTTCTCGATGCAGGAACGCGGTCTCGGCGAGGTTCATCTCCCGTGCGACCTGCCGCATCCACTCCTCCGGGGCGGGCCCGGGGAGGATGCAGACGGCGGCGGGGTTGCCGGTGAAGGGCCGGTCCGTGAACGCATCAACCACGATGATCGCCTGACTCACGGCAGCACCGCGTCGGCTTCGATCTCGACCAGCATGTCGGGGTCAATGAGGCGGGTGACCTCGACCATGGTGGCCGCCGGGCGGATGTCGCGGAAGAACTCGCCATGCGCCCGGCCCACCTCCTCCCACCGGCCGATGTCGGTCACGAAGGTCCGGGTCCGCACCACGTGCTCGAGTCCCGCCCCCGCCTTCCGGAGGGCCGTCTCGATGTTCCGGAGGGCCTGGACCGCCTGGGCATAGGCGTCCCCGTGGCCAACCAGGGTTCCCTCCGGGCCGATCGCGGTCGTGCCGGCCACATGGATGATGTTGCCCACGCGTACGGCGCGCGAATAGCCGACGATGGGCTCCCAGGGGGCGCCGCTTGAGATGTTGATTCGGGTCATGGGGGCTGGTCCAAGTCGTTTGTGGCTAGTGAGTTGGGGGTACGGTGCAGGGCCAGCTGCGGTTTCGGGGACCGCGCATCGGGCCCGCGGCTGTGACCAGGAACTTACCCGGCACACCGCTCTGCAACGTGGCAATAATTGCCGGATCGGATAGATTGGGACTGAGGTCTACCTAGCACAGCGTTTCGATGCCGGGAGGGGGGACCTCCCCCGACCCCGCCTCCGATACCGGGACGCCAGCCCCGACGGACCATCCTCAGGAGCAGTGTGGGGATATGGCGACCATTCTCTGTGTTGACGACGAGCCCGCCACCGGCGTTGTCCTCGAGCATCACCTCACCCGCCTCGGGCACCGGCCGCTCCTCGCGTCCAGCGTCGACGACGCGCTCAAGACCATCGCCCGGACTCCCGTTGACCTGATCATCGCCGACTACCGGATGCCCCAGGCCACCGGGCTCGACCTGCTGGGCCTCCTGGAGAAGGAGGGCTACCAGATCCCGGTGATCATCATGACCGGCTACTCCAGCATCGAGCATGCGGTCGTATCCATCAAGTCCGGCGCCATTGACTACCTGACCAAGCCGATCCGCCCGGAGACCCTGGAGATTGCGGTCACCCAGGCCCTCGAGGTGATGCGGCTGCGCCGGGAGAACGAGCAGTTCCGCCGCGAGATCAACCGCTTCCGCTCCACCCGCGCCCTGGTGGGGGAGAGTTCGCAGTTCCGCCGGGTGATGGACACCATCGCCACCGTGGCGCCGACCAAGGCGACCGTCCTGCTCGAGGGAGAGTCGGGGACCGGCAAGGAGCTCTTCGCGCGCGCGATCCACGACCAGAGCCCGCGGCACGATGGGCCGTTCATCGCGCTGAACTGCGCCGCCATGCCCGATGGCCTGATCGAAAGCGCCCTCTTCGGGCATGAGAAGGGGGCGTTCACCGGGGCGACCGCCCGCACCGCCGGCGCCTTCGAGCGGGCGCACGGCGGGACCCTGCTGCTGGACGAGATCTCCGAAATGCGGCTCGACCTGCAGGCGAAGCTGCTGCGGGTGCTCCAGGAGCACGAGTTTGAGCGGGTCGGCGGGCATCAGGCCATCAAGGTGGACGTGCGCCTCATTGCCACCACGAACCGGGACCTGCGGGCCGAGGCCGAGGCGGGGCGATTCCGCGCCGACCTGTTCTACCGCCTGAATGTGGTCCCGATCCGGACCCCGCCGCTCCGGGAGCGGAAGGAAGACCTGCCGGTGCTGGTGCAGCACTTCGCGCGGCGGGCGGCGGAGGAGATCGGGGTGCCGCTCAATTCGATCGCGCCCGAGGCGATGGATCTCCTGATGCAGCACTCCTGGCCGGGCAATGTGCGCGAGCTGGCCAACGCGGTGGAACGGGCCGTCATCCTCTCCCGGGGCAATCCCCTCCGGCCCGAGGTGTTCCAGGGGTTGCTGGATAGCGCCCTTCGGCCCGCCGCGCTGGCACCGCCCGGCATCACGGCGCATTCGAGCGCGCCGGCCGCCCCGACCGCGGGGGCGGAAGGCGGCGCGGCGTTCAACCTGGATGCGCTGGAGTGGGTGGCGATTCAGCGGGCGCTCGCGGCCACCGGGGGCAATCGCAGCAAGGCGGCCAGGCTCCTCGGCATCAGCGAGCGGACGCTCCGGAACAAGCTCAACGGTCGCCGGGATGAGCCGGCGGCCTTCCCCGACTAGCTCCCTGCCAGGCCCGCTCGCCATCGGGCCCGGCGCGGCCGTCAGACCATCCGGGGCCAGACCGGCAGGCGGAGCAGGGCCTGAATGCCCCCGCCGGGCGCGGCGTTCAGCTGCAGCGTCCCTCCGTTCCGCCCAGCCAGCACCCGTGCGACGTAGAGCCCGATGCCCAGCTGTCCCGGATGGGTGGGGCGAAACGGCTGAAACGCGGCCTCCCGTTCCGCCGCCCCGAGCCCCGGGCCGTTGTCCGTCACCTCCAGCCGCACCATCCCGGACTCCTTCGCCGCGCCAAGGGTGATGCTGGCGTCGGGGCGGCCGCCGAGCGCCTGCTTGGCGTTGCAGATCAGGCCGAGCAGCAGGTGCCGGAGGTCCGCCTCGATGCCAGTGACCGGCGGCAGCCCACCCGGGAGCTCGAGGCGGATTTCGACCGCTGGGAGGCTCCGCTGGTACCGCTGCAAGTCAACGATGGTGGCGAGCAGGTCGTCCACGACGACCGGGGCGGGTTCGGCCTCGCGGGGGGCATAGATCAGGCTGAAGCGGCTTACGGTGTCGGTCAGGTGCTGGACCGATTCGCTCACCGCC
The DNA here is from genome assembly GCA_016794805.1 of Gemmatimonadota bacterium. Lineage (GTDB taxonomy): Bacteria > Gemmatimonadota > Gemmatimonadetes > Gemmatimonadales > GWC2-71-9 > JADJOM01. The sequence goes on along the minus strand of JAEUJI010000039.1, from coordinate 6,675 downwards.
TGCCGTAGCCTCGCTCCCCCCGGTCCAGCCGGAAGGTCGGCATTGGGATCCACGAGCAGAGTCAGGGCCTGGAGCGGCCCCCGGAGGTCGTGCGCCATCCCGCGGGACAGCGACGCGACGACCTGTGCGCGGTCGGCGCGGACAAGCAGCTCTTCCTGCGTGGTCGGGGATATCGCTACGGCGGGAGTCGGTTGGCTGGTGGCGGACACGTCTCTCTCCCGGGGGCCCGGAAAGTGTACAACGCCGCTCCGGGGGGCGCAAAGCCGGCATGGCGGTGGCCGGCCGGAAATACGAACGGGGCGACCAGCATGGTCGCCCCGTTCGGCACCCGGAACCGGCCCCGCGCTCAGGCCAGGGAATGGCGGTTGATCCGCTGGAGCATCCGCGCCGCGTAATCATTGCTGAGCACGATCATCACGAACAACGCCTTGAGCATCGGGCCCTCCCCGGGCTGGTGTGGTACCACTTTCCATAAAGGATGCAAGTGCGGGGCCAACTTCCACGCCCTCTCGTGCCAGCCTTGGGCGTGGCCCGGAACTGCTTGTGCCCCAATTGCTTACGCGATCATGGAGGGGCGGCGATAGCCCCCTGGATCGTTGCGGGGCCGACGCAGCGTGTGTCGGGCCCGGACACGGTTTCCGGATCACGCCGAACAGTGGAGAGGTCCGGCAGGATGTTCCTAACTGGGAGGCGTGGGGCCCGGGGCGGCGGGAGGCGAGGCGGCGTGGTGGCAGGCCACGACGCCGAAGCCGAGTGGACGCAGAGGCGGAAGCTCTGAGTGGCAGCGCGCATCGCGCGCCGGAAGGAAGCAGCGGGGATGAAAGGGGCATCCGGCGGGGATCGCTGACGGGCTCGGCGGGTCGCCACTCAGGACGATCCGCGCCGGCCGGGCCCCTGGCTCCGGGTCCGGGGCGGCCGAGACCAGGGCCTGGGTGTAGGGGTGGAGCGGGGCCGCGAGGAGGGTCTCCGTCGGGCCGGTCTCCACCAGCCGCCCCAGGTACATCACCGCCACCCGGTGCGCGATCTGCCGAACGACCGCGAGGTCGTGGGCGATGTAGAGGTATGCGAGTCCACGCCGCCGTTGCAGTTCGAGCAGCAGGTTGAGGACCTGGGCCTGCACCGAGACGTCCAGCGCCGACACCGGCTCGTCCAGCACGAGGAACTGGGGCTCGACCGCGAGCGCCCGCGCGATCACCACCCGTTGTCGTTGTCCCCCGGAGAGGGCGCGGGGATACCGGGCGGCCAGCGACGGGTCTAGGCCGACCTCCTCCAGCAGGGCCGCGACCCGGGCGGGGTGCTCCCGGGGCGTCCCCAGCCGGTGGATCTCCATCCCCTCCGCCACCGCCGCGCCGACCGTCATGCGCGGATTGAGCGCGCCCGACGGATCCTGGAAGACGATCTGCATCCGGCGGCGGATCGCGGCCAGCGCCCGGCGGTCGAGCGTGAAGATGTCGGTGCCGTCGAAGCGGACCGTCCCGCCATCCGGCTGCTCCAGTCGCAGCAGCACGCGCGCCAGGGTGGACTTTCCCGAGCCGCTCTCGCCGACGAGGGCCAGGGTCTCCCCTGGCGCGATGTCGAACGACACCCCATTCACGGCGCGCACCGCCGGCCCGGCACGCAGCCACTGCCCCGTGGGGTAGTGCCGGACGAGATCGCGGACCTCGAGCAGGGGCTGGCTCATCGCGGCCGCCCCCCGACGGAGGGATCGTGGAGCCAGCACAGGGCTGTCCGGGCCGGGCCGATTGCGATCATTGGGGGATCACCGGCGCAGGAACCGAAGGCATCCGGACAACGGGGCCGGAAGCGACACCCTTCCGGCCATTGAGCCGCCTCGGGGACGTTTCCGGGGATCGCGAGCAACGGCTGGCGCGGTCCCCGGAGCCGGGGGAGGGAAGCCAGCAACCCCCGGGTATAGGGGTGGGCCGGCGCGGCGAAGAGGGCCGCGGTCGGCGCCTGCTCCACGATCTTCCCGGCGTACATGACGAGTACGCGATCGGCGCGGTCCGCGACCACGCCCAGGTCGTGGGTGATGAGCAGGACGGCGAGGTGACGGGCGCGCCGCAGCCGGTCGAGCAACTCGAGAATCTGGGCCTGAACCGTGACGTCGAGGGCGGACGTCGGCTCGTCGGCGATGAGCAATTCCGGCTCCGCCGCGAGCGCGATGGCGATCATCACCCGCTGCCGCATGCCCCCGCTGAGCTGATGGGGGTACTGCCGGGCCCGGGCCGCCGGGTCCCCCAGCCCCACCTCGCCCAGCAGCGCCTTGGCCCGCTGACGCGCCTCGGCACCGCTGACCGGGAAGTGGGCCCGGATGGTCTCGGCCACCTGGTCGCCGACGGTGAGCACGGGGTTGAGGCTCGTCATCGGGTCCTGGAACACCATGCCGATCCGGCGGCCCCGCACCTGCCGGAGCCCTTCGCCCTCGAGGGCCAGCAGATCGGCGCCGCCGAGGCGGAGCGACGCGCCGGTCTCGATCCGGCCGGGGGCGGGAACCAGCCGGAGCAGCGCGAGACTGGTGAGGCTCTTTCCCGAGCCCGATTCCCCCACCAGCGCCACGGTCTCGCCGCGGGCGATGCTGAAGCTCACGCCGTCCACCGGCTGCACCCGCCGGGAGCCGGCGGGAAAGCTGACCCGGAGATCCTGGACCTCCAGCAGGGCACTCACCGCGGCTGCTCCCCGGACGCGTCCTGGAGGGCGTCGCCCACAAGGTTCACCGCCACCACGGTCAGCACGATGGCCACGCCGGGCGCGAGGCTGATCCAGGGGGCGGTGACGAGGTCGGAGCGGGACCAGAAGATCATGCCGCCCCAGGAGGGGGTGGGCGGCTGGACCCCGAGCCCGAGAAAGGAGAGCCCCGCCTCGAGCAGGATCACGTCCCCGACCGCCAGCGTCGTGGCGGCGGTGAGGGGCCCCAGCACGTTCGGAAGCAGGTGCCGGCCGAGGATGCGCAGATGGCCGGCTCCCAGGGCTTCCGCGCCCCGGACGAACTCCAGCGTGCGCAGCCGCAGCACCTCCGCGCGCACCAGGCGGCTGGTGCCGAACCATCCGGTGGCGCCGATGGTGACGATGAGGACGCCCAGCGGGATCCGCTCCATGATGCCCACGACGATGAGCAGGAGGAAGAGCCGGGGCACGGCCAGCGCGGCATCCACGAGGCGCATCAGGACCATATCCAGCCAGCCTCCGGCGTACCCGGCGACCATGCCGACCAGGGTCCCCAGCGTCAGGGAGAGCGCCACCGCGCCCGCGGCCACCGCGAGCGAGACCCGCCCGCCGGCCACCACTCGGGAGAGCACGTCGCGGCTCAGGTCGTCGGTGCCGAGCAGGTGGCCGGCGCCGGGTGGGAGGAACCGGCCCTGCTCGAGGTCCGGCTGGAGGTACGGGGGCGGGAGCACCGCGGGCGCGAAGAGCACGACGAGCAGCACCGTGGCCAGCAGCACCAGCCCGAGCCGCCCTCCCGGCCGCTGCCAGAGTGCCGCGCCGATCATGGGGCGCGGAGCCTCGGGTCGAGCCAGCGATGCAGCAGGTCGGCGAGCAGGTTGCCGGCGACCACCGCCGTGGCGACCAGGAGCGTTGCGCCCATGACCACCGGGTAGTCGCGGGAGCCGATCGCCTCCGCCACGAGGCTCCCCAGCCCGGGCCAGGAGAAGACCTGTTCCACGAAGACGGAGCCCGCCACGAGCAGCGGTAGCCACAGCCCGAAGAGGGCCAGGACCGGGCCCAGCGCGTTGCGCCAGGCGTGGCCCCACCGAACCCGGCGCTCCGGCAGGCCCTTGCTGCGCGCGGTGCGCACCGCGTCCGACCCCAGCGCCTCGATCATCGCGGCGCGCTGGAAGCGGACCGTTGCGGCCATGGTGCTCACCGACAGGGTGAGCGCCGGGAGCACCAGGTGCCATCCCAGGTCCGTCAGTCGCGCCCACCACCCCGCGTCGGCGGAGAGCCAGGGGGTGCGCATGAAGCCGACGGGGAACCAGCGGAGTTCGGTGGCGAACGCCCAGATCAGGACGATCCCGAGCCAGAAGGAGGGCATCGCGTAGGCGACCAGGGTAACCAGCGTGGCGGCCCGGTCCGCCCGGCTCCCGTGCCGGGCGGCCTGCCACACACCGAGCCAGATCCCGAAGCTGAAATTGAGCAGCAGCGCCGTGCCGCCGAGCAGAAGGGTGGGGGGGAGGCGCTCGGCGAGGAGCGCGGTGACGGGGCGCCCGTTGTGCTCGATCGATGCACCGAGGTCGCCGCGGAGGAGGCCGCCCACGAACGCGGCGTATTGCCGGGGCAGCGGCTGGTCGAGGCCGTATCGCGCCTTCAGCGCGGCGACCGCCTCCGGGGGCAGCGGGCGCTCTTCGCCCAGGCGGCTCAGCGGATCGCCGGGGGTGAGCCGCATCAGGAAGAACACCAGCGTGACCGCAACCAGCAGCGTCACCGCCGCGCCCAGGGTGCGGCGGATCAGCCAGGTGTTCACCGGCGGTCGCGCTCCAGCGCCGCGCCGGGCCGAAGCGACCAGCGCCAGACATCCGCCCAGGTGGACTCGGGCCGGATGCGCACCCCCGTGAAGCGGCGGTGGACCGGGGTCCCGGCCACCAGTGCGGCCAGGAAGATGACCGGCGCATCCGCGGCGATCAGCCGGAGCGCCTGGCCGTAGGTGCGCGGCGCCCCGCGTCCCTGCACCTGCGCCCGTGCCAGGAGGGAGTCCACCCGCGGGTTGCAGTAGCGCAGCACGTTGCTCCCGCCGATGCCGGCACAGCTCCAGCTCTGGGTGAGGCCGGACGGGGTCGGGTCCTGGTTCACCCCATACATGTCCATGTCGAAGCGGAGCGCGTTGCGCCGCTCGGTGAAGACGGCCGGTTCCACCAGGTCCAGCTCGGCGGCGACTCCCATCCGGCGCCAGGCCTCCTGCATCTCGGTGGCCATCCGGATGCGGCTGGCCGAGACGCTTGGCACCATCAGCCGGAATTGGAGGGCGCGCCCATCCTTGTCGAGGATGCCGTCACCATCATGATCCGTCCAGCCACTGGCGGTGAGCAGCCGCCGGGCCGCCGCCGTGTCATGGGGCGGGGCAGGCGGTGCATCCACGGCCCGGGCCACGAGCGCCGAGACCGGGGCCCCCGGGGGTCGGGTGAGCGGGCCGTACGCCGCCCGGCTCATTCGCTCCCGGTCGAGGGCCAGCGCCAGGGCCCGGCGCACCGCGACATCGGCAAAGAGCGGATGCGGCAGCGTGGTGTCCCCGTTCGCACGGCTGTTGAAGCTGGAGTAGTTGAGCCCCAGGCCCGGCAGCGGATAGACGTGATACTCGGGGAGTTTCTCCAGCCGGGCCCAGTTGGGCAGGGCGAAGATGTTCTCCAGCGCGTCCACCTCCCCCGCCAGCAGCATCGCGGCGCGCGCCTCCGGGGAGCCCACCGTCAGGAACAGCACCCGGCCGATGCCCGGCTTGCCGAGAAAGAAGCCGTCGTTCGCCACGAGCTCGAGTTGCTGGCCGGCGACTCGCCGGCTGTAGCGGTAGGGGCCGTTTCCCACCGGCTGCGCCACGAAGCCGCTGGTGGCAAGCGATTCCGGCGCAATCCCCGACAGCAGGTGGGCGGGGAGGGGCGGGGCGTGGAAGACGGCGTCGTAGAACTGTTCGCCATAGGCCTGGGCGAAGCGCACCACGACCACCCGATCGCCCTCGGCGGTCACCCGGTCGATCCGCGTCAGCAGGGTGGCGGTCTGGGCCGCGAGCGCCGGATTGCGGCCGCGCTCCAGGCCAAGCACTACGTCCCGGGAGGTCACGGGGGTGCCATCCTCCCAGCGCGCCCGCGGATCCAGCTCGAACGCGAGCGTCAGCGAGTCCCGACGGGTCCAGCGCCGGGCGAGCCGCGGAACCCAGGCGCGCTCATCGCCCAGCCGGTAGGCGGGGTCGGGGTCGGCGAGGTGGAGGAAGAGGAGGTCGGAGACCTCGCGGCTGGCCTGGTCGTTTCGCCAGAGCGAGGGGATGGGGGCCACCGGTTCCCGGGGAATGGCGATCACCAGCGTACCGCGCGGCGCCTGCTGGGCCGCCAGCGGAGGAGCGCCGCCCAGGACCAGCAGCGCGACGATTGTGCAGAGTCGGGTGGGGGTCACGCTTATGATAGTAGCGCCGGCCTCGGTGCCGGCGCTACGGGGTCAGCGGGCCCAGGTCCAGGCGGGATCGCGAAAGTGATCCGCATGAGTTGCCGCCAGCGCGTCCTGCTCGATGTCGGTGGCTGGGGATTCCCATTCGGCCGACAGCTGGCCAAACGCGGCGTCAACCGCGGCCGCGGCCTCAGCGAAGGGGACCGCGCGGCCGAGCACCGCTTCGAGCGTGATCTCCCCCCCAGCCGGCGCCGCGCCGAGCGTCACCTCGGCGACGCGGGACTGGTCGTCGGCCAGCAGCAGGCTGCCGTGCTGCAGCAGCGCGGTGCCCTGCCGCAGCTGCGCGCTCCCCACCAGCTTGCGTCCGAGGGCGGTCACCTCCCCCCCCGCGGGGGATGCAAAGCAGGCGCCGGCCCCCGGCGTCAGCGGCCGGCCGGCCGGGGCCAGCGAGGCCGCCGCGCCCAGCTGTTCGACCGCGCGCGCAAGCAGGGCATGGACCTGGTGGTAGGCCTGCCGCATGCCGCCGAATGCGGCTACGGGCGCGACGACGGCGTAGGTGAGCTCCCGGGCGTGCCAGACCGCCCGCCCGCC
>JAEUJI010000008.1 GCA_016794805.1 Gemmatimonadota bacterium | reverse complement strand
TGGCAGTGAACCAGGCTCATACACAAAGAAACAGACACTCCCCCGCCAAGGCTACCGGTTCCGGGTTCAGGACTCAACTCGAGGTCGACGTCGCATCCGTTTCTCCGTTTCCCCGTTTCCCCGCTTCTCCTACTTCAGGTTGACGACATCCCCCACCCTCAGCATCCCCGTCCCGTAATGCACCACATTCTGCCCGAACATCACCCCGCGCTCCTGCCGCCGAAACGTGGCCAGGGTGCGGAGCGGCTCGTCGCCCATGCGCTTGCCGGTGGCCTGGTCGGTGGTGGTGACCACGCAGCGGGCGCAGGACTTCACCACTTCCATGGGGATCCCGCCGACGGTGATGTCTCCCCAGCCATCCTCCGCCCAGGGGGCGCTCCCCGCTACCACCAGGTTGGGACGGAATCTATTCATGGGGAGCGGGGTCGCTAGACGGGCGTTGAGGTCCGCCAGCGAGGCCTCGCCGGCGATGAGAAACGGAAAGCCGTCGGAGAACGCGGTGCGGCCGCCACGCTTCGCGAAGGTCGGGTCGAGGGGCCGGACCAACTGCGGCGGGAACCAGGCCAGCACCACCTCCAGCCCCACCGCCTCGGAGAACCAGGCGTCCGCCTTGTGGTCCGGCGCCACCACCGAGAGCGGGGCGTCCCACACCTGCGTCGCGATCGGCCGGCCGCCCATCGGGTCGAGCGCGAGCATCAGCTCCGTCATGCCCGGCGCCCGGAGCACCAGGTGTGGCGGCCGGATCTCGGGTGTCACCAGCGCCAGCGCCGGCACCTCCCGCTGGGTGAGGAACTCCCCCCGCGGCGTGGTGACCATCCAGCGCCGGTCGTACCGGAGGCCGAGCTCATCCACCGGCCAGGAGGCGGGGCTGAGGCCGGCGCAGGACTTTACTGGGTAGAGATGGATCGAGGAGAGGGTGGGCATGGGGGGAAATTACGGGGGAACGGGGGAACGGGGGAACGGGGGAACGGGGGAACGGGGGAACGGGGGCTACCGCCGACGGCGCGGACGGGTTCCCATAGCGCGCCTCAGCGAGCGGCCGCTGGATTGCGCCCCCAGACGTAAGTGCGAGCGTAAGCGCGCGGAGGGAACCGTCCGCGCCGATCGGCCAATCGGATCACTTGCCGACGCAAAAGCTCGAGAACACCCGGTCCAGCACCTCCTCCACGTCCACGCTGCCCACCAGCGAGTCCAAGGCCCGGACCGCCTCCTGCACGTGATGCGCGGCGAGCACCGATTCGCCACCGGGGCCGAGCTGCTCGGCGGTGCGCGCCAGCGCCTCCCGGGCGCCGGTGAGCGCCTCGCGGTGACGCTCGCGGGTGAGTGCCGGCTCCAGGTCGGCGAACCCCGCCCCGCGCTGGAACAGCCGCTCCACGATCGCGCGCTTGAGCTCCGGCAATCCTTCACCGGTGAGCGCGGAGACCGGCAGCCCTTCGCCTTCGCCACCCAGGTCGGCCTTGGTGCGAACGACCAATCGCCCAATCGCCGAATCGCCCAATCGCCCTCCTGCCGAACCGTCATCACACACCACCACCAGGTCCGCGCCGTCGGCAAACCGCCGGCTCATCTCCTGCCCCAGCGCCTCGATCCGGTCGCTGGTCTCTCCCAGCCCCGCGGTGTCCACCAGGCGGATGGGCCAGCCGTGGAAGTCCACGTGGGCCTCGATGGCGTCGCGGGTGGTGCCGGCCACTTCGGTGACCAGCGCCCGTTCCCTGCCCAGCAGCGCGTTGAAGAGCGACGACTTGCCGGCGTTGGGGGGGCCGGCCAGCACTACCAGCGCGCCGCGCCGCACCCGTTCGGCGAGGGGGGCGGTGCCGAGCAGCCGTTCGACGCCGGCGGCGACGGCCGCGCGCGCGGCCTCGATCCGGTCGCGGGAGACGGGGCCGTCGTCCTCCTCGGGGAAGTCCACGTCGTAGGCCAGGAGGGCGAGCAGCTCGATAAGCGCGGCCCGGAGCTCGCCGATCCGGCGGGAGAGCCCGCCCTCGAGCTGGGTAAGGGCGGCGGCGGCCTGGGCGGGGGCCTCGGCGTCGATCAGGTCGCCGAGCGCCTCCGCCTGCAGCAGGTCGAGCTTGCCGTTGGTCACCGCGCGGCGGGTGAACTCCCCCGGGTGGGCGGGGCGGGCGCCGGCGGCCTCGATCGCGGCCACCAGGCGCGCGGGGACGGAGAGCCCGCCGTGGCACTGGAACTCCACCACGTCCTCGCCGGTCTCGGAGCGGGGGCCCGGAAAGACCAGGTAGATCCCCCGGTCGAGCAGCGCGCCGCTGGCGTCACGGAAGGCGGCGTAGTGGGCGGTGCGGGGGGGATCGGCGCGGAAGGTGGGGATGACCCGCGCCGCGATCTCGAACGCCCCGGCCCCGGAGAGCCGGATCACCGCGAGGGCGGACCGGCCGGCCGGCGTGGCCAGGGCGACGATGGGGTCGGAGAGCGTTCCCCTACTCCTTCTTGGACTTCTTGGCCTTCGCCGGCACGGGGGGAGGGGCCGCCGCGGCGTTGGCCGCCTGCGCCTTGAGCCGTTCCTTGGCCAGGTACCACTGCTGCGGGATGCTCACGATGTTCTGCACCGCGTAGTACAGGTTGAGCCCCGAGGCGAAGTTGACGAACATCACCGTCATCATCACCGGCAGGAAGTACAGCATCATCTTGGCCTGCGGGCTGGGCGGCATCCCCAGCATGCCGACCTTGTTCACCCCGAACATCGAGGCGCCCATGACCAGCGGGATGATGTAGAGCGGGTCCTTGAGCGACAGGTCCGGCAGCCAGAGGAACGACTGGCCGCGGAGCTCGATCGAGTTGGACAGCACGAAGAACAGCGCCAGCAGGATCGGCCAGGGGAGCAGCAGCGGCCAGCAGCCGCTGAAGGGGTTGACCCCCTCCCGCTTGTAGAGCTGCATGACCTCCTTCTGCATCCGGCCCGGGTCTTCCTTGTACTTCTCCTGCAGCGCCTGCATCTCCGGCTGCAGCCCCTGCATCCGGATGCTGGCGCGCATCCCCTTCTGGTTGAGCGGCCACAGCACGATCCGGATCAGGATCCCGAACAGCACCAGCACCATGCCGTACGCGAGGCCCAGGTGCTCATGCATCCAGACCAGCAGCCAGCGCGCCCCCACCGCGATCGGCCGGATCATGGTGCGGAAGCCGGGCCAGCCGTAGGGGTTGATGTCGTAGAAGTCGTGCCCGATCGCCTTGAGCCGCGGGTACTCCATGGGGCCGACGTACAGCCGGTAGTCGAACTCCCCGCCCGTCGCGACCGGCAGCGCGAAGGTCACCTCGGCGCGGGTCACGTCCTTCTGCGCCGGCAGGGCGCGCGCCGTGGCGCCGCTGATCTGCGCCGCGCCGGAGTCCACCGTCAGCAGCGCGGCCACGAAGTACTTGGCCTTGACCGCCGCCCACTCGAAGGGCCCGTCAAGCGTCACCCGCTCCCCCGGATCCAGGGAGGAGAACTTGGTGAGGCTCGACTCGTCGGTCTTGGTGACCACGCCGAACTCGTAGAAGTTCGCCGCGCTGTCCGCCTCGGTCTGGCGGAAGCCGTGGCCCATGCCGATCAGCAGGTGGCCCCCCACCGGACCCAGGCCGGTGGCGCGGCCCCGCACCCCGATCTGGTAGTCGTCGGGACGGAACTCGTAGCTGAGCTCGACGGTGACCCCGCCGCGCTGCCCCCGCAGGGTGAGCGTCTTGCGCCCGTCCTTCACCTCCAGCCGCCGAGCCGCCGAGCCGCCGAGCACCTCGAAATTCCAGTCCGCCAGCGACACCGTGTCGTTCCCCACGTTGAGCGCCAGCTGGTGGATGGCGCCGCCCTCGGGGAAGATCCGCGCCGGCTTCCCCTTCCCCGCCGGATCCAGCGCCTGGTAGCGGTTGAGGGTGGCCTGCAGCAGCGCGCCGCCGCGGGTGCTGATGGCGTACTCGTAGAGCGCGCTCGAGACCAGCACCGTCTCCGCGGGGGCCGTCACCGGGGTGACGCGGCCATCGGCCTCGACCACGCCGATGGGACCGAAGGCGCTGTCCCGGCCGAGCACCCGCCCGGTATCGCGGATGGCGCTCGAGTCGCCGAGCCGCCGAGCCGCCGAGTCGGCGGCCACCGCGGTGGGCCGTACGGGGGGCTTCATAATGAACGTGGGCGCGATGGCGATCACCATCATCAACACAATGGCCCAGATGACGCGACGATCCATGGGAGCCTAGGCGGTCAGGTCAGGGAACCGGGTCATACCCACCCGGGTGCCAGGGATGGCACCGGACAAGGCGGCGCGCACCCAGCCACACGCCCTTCAGGGCGCCGTGGCGTTGCACCGCCTCGAGGGCATAGGCCGAACAGCTCGGCGCGAACCGGCAGCTGGGCGGCAGTCCCGGAGAGATGAACATCTGGTAGAAACGGATGAGGAGAATGCAAAGCCATGTCAGCGGGGCCAGCACCCAGCCCGCGAGGGACCGCGGCCGGGGAAACAGCGGGGCCTGGTTGTTGGGGGGAGCGGAAGCCGCCGTGGTCACAGTACGCCAACCCATCCGAGGAGCTCGGCCCGCAGGTCCGCGAAGCTGGCCAGGTACGCTTCCTTCCGGGTCCGGATCAGGAGATCGCGACCCCCCTGCCGGCCCTGGACTTCCCGGCGCCACAGCTCCTGCAGGCGCCGCCGCAAACGATTGCGGGCCACCGCGGTGGACTGGAACCTCGGTACTATCAGTCCCATCCGTGGGTGGCCCGCCGTGTTGTCCATCCAGATGAACTCCAGCAGTCGCGCCCGCCGCCGCCGGCCCTGCTCCAGACACCGGAGCCGTTCGGCCCGGCCGGCCAGGCGGCTGGACCGCGGCCGCCGTTCGCCTGCCGTCAGCGGCTCCCGTCTTTGGAGCCGATGCTGACCACGAGCTGCTTGCGCCCCTTCTTCCGGCGGCGGGAGAGGGTCTCCCGGCCCCAGCGAGTGGCCATCCGGGCCCGGAAGCCATGCTTGGCCACCCGGCGCTTGTTCCGCGGACGATACGACGGATTCATTGCAAGATCCCCTCAAATGAGCCCGCAAACCTAGCCAGTTACCCCTACTTAGGTCAAGGTTGACTTTTCCACATCCGGCTCGTACGTTCGGCCACCCTTGCTCACGCCCTACCCCTACTGAGCTGCATGCAGCAGTCCGCCAAAGACATCTGGAAGCGCATCCTCGACGAGGCCGGCCAGAACCTTCCCGACAAGGTGGTTCGGGCCTGGCTGGAACCGACCGAGGCCGTCGCCCTCGAGGACGACCGGCTGGTCGTGGCCGTGCCCGACGAGTTCGCCGCCAAGTGGAATGAGACCAACCACGGGGCCCTGCTCTCGCGGCTGGCCGCGTCCGTGGCCGGGAAGCCGGTGACCGTGACCTTCCGGGTGCAGGAAGACCGGCAGCGGCGGCCGCAGATGGACTTCTTCGTGAGTCCGCCGGCGGGGGGCCATGCCTCGGTGGCGTCCAACCCGAGCAACCAGCCGCTCAACGACCGGTACAGCTTCGAGACCTTCGTCATCGGCAAGTCGAACCAGCTCGCCGCCGCGGCCGCCCACGCCGCGGTGGAGGCGCCGGGGAAGACCTACAACCCGCTCTTCATCTACGGCGCCACGGGGCTCGGCAAGACCCACCTGATGCAGGCCATCGCCCACGCGATGCTCCGGCGGGGGCCCGGCACCCGGGTGCTGTACGTGAGCGCCGAGCAGTTCATCAACGAGGTCATCGAGGGGATCAGCCGGCGCACCATGCCGGAGCTGCGCAAGCGCTACCGGCAGGACATCGACCTGTTCCTGGTGGACGACGTGCACTTCCTGGAGGGCAAGGAGGCCACCCAGGAGGAGTTCTTCCACACCTTCAACGCCCTCTATGAGGCGGGGAAGCAGATCGTCCTGACCTCCGACCGGCCGCCCAAGGAGATTCCCGGCCTCGAGGCCCGGCTGGTGAGCCGGTTCGAGTGGGGGATGGTGGCCGACATCGGCCAGCCGGACCTGGAGCACCGGATCGCGATCCTGCGGAAGAAGCAGGAGCAGGACCACCTGGAGATGACCATCCCGGACGACGTGCTGCGGTTCATCGCCGAGCATGTCCGGTCCAACGTCCGGGAGCTGGAAGGGTGCATCATCAAGCTGCTGCTGTTCGCCTCGCTCAAGCACCGCGAGGTGTCCATCGAGCTGGCCCGCGAGGCCCTGGCCGACAAGATCCGGCCCGGCGACGACCTCCAGGCCACCCCGAAGACGCTGCCGTCCATCGACCGGATCCAGGACGTGGTGGCCCGGCGCTGGGGGGTGACGGCGGAGCAGCTCCGCTCCAAGGCCCGGATCAAGACCCTGGTGGTGCCGCGCCAGATCGCGATGTACCTGGCCCGGGACATCCTGCAGATGCAGCTGATCGAGATCGGGCAGGCGTTCGGCGGGCGGGACCACTCCACCGTGATCCACAGTGTGGACAAGGTGCAGCGGCAGATGGCGCGGGACCGGAGCTTCCGCGACCGCATCGAAGGCGCGCGCTCCGAACTGATTGCACAGTAGTTCTCCACGGCGGGTGTGGGCTTTGTGCACCATCCGGAGAACCGGGCCGGTTACCCAGAGCGGGTCCCCGGCCCCCACAGCGGGTCCACATGAGGTGCCGCGGGGAAACGGATACGGGGCAGGCGGTTGCGGCGGGTGTCCACATATCCCGAACGCCTACTGCTACTACTAGTTTACTTAAATAGAGTGATAGTAGTCTTTCTTGCACGCCGAGGAGCGGGATGAAGTTCACCATCACGCGGGAGCAGTTCCAGGAAGGACTGCAGGCGGTTACCGCCTCGATTCCCACAAAGACCACCCTCCCGGTGCTCTCGAATGTGCTGCTCGAGGCGACGGGGGACGGCCTCAGGCTGTCGGGCACGGACCTGGACATCGCGGTGAGCACCACGGTGCCCGCCTCGGTGGA
>JAEUJI010000007.1 GCA_016794805.1 Gemmatimonadota bacterium | reverse complement strand
CCGGAGGGCGGGATCGAGATTGGAGAGCGGCTCGTCGAGCAGCAGGACCCGCGGCTCGGGGGCGAGGGCGCGGGCCAGCGCCACCCGCTGCTGCTGCCCGCCGGAGAGCCCGGCCACCGGCCGACGCTCGAAGCCGGCCAGGTCCACCAGGGCCAGCGCCTCCCGCACCCGCGGTTCCGCCGCCGGCCCCCGGATGCCACGGGACTCGAGCCCGAAGGCGACGTTCTGCCCCACGTCGAGATGCGGAAAGAGGGCGTAGTGCTGGAACACCATGCCGAAGCGCCGGGCCTCGGGGGGGAGCGGCACCACATCGGCCCCGTCCACCCGGACGGCCCCGGCGTCCGGGGTCTCGAAGCCGCCTAACAGCCGCAGCGTGGTGGTCTTGCCGCTGCCGCTCGGCCCCAGCAGCGCCAGGGTGCGCCCCGCCGCCAGCGAGAGGGTGAGGCCGAAGACCCCCGCGTGGGCGGAGTAGGAGCGGGTGAGGCCGGTGATCTCGAGGTAGTCGCTCACGGCCGCTTGCCGCTGTTCCGGACCTGCTGGTCCCAGTAGCCCATCCACTTCGATCCTTCCCGCGTGAGCAGCGCCCAGTCCATCGGTTCCACGATCATCCGCGCCTCCACGTCCGCGACCCAGGCCGGCACCCGCTCCGGCGGGAGATCGTGCCGCGCCGGGAGCCGCCAGACCCCCTTGGCGGCGAGGATCTGGCCGTCCACGCTGCCCACGTACTCGATGAAGCGCTTCGCCGCCTCCGGATGCCGGGCATCCCGCACCAGGGCGATGGCGTCGTCAATCACCACGGTGCCGCTCCGGGGGAAGGTGTAGCCGAAGGGCATCCCCTTGCTCCGCGCGATCAGGATGTCGGGCAGGTCCCAGAGCGTCACCAGCCCCTCCTGCCGCGCCAGCTTGGCGTCGAGCAGCGCGGGAGAGAGGGCGTAGGTGCGGGTCTGCCCGTCGAGGCGGCGGAGCCAGGCCATCCCCCAGGCGGTGTCGCCGGTGCGCTGCAGGCCGCGCTGGATGATGAGCCCCCAGATGGCGCGCATGGTGCCGCTCGCGACCGGATCGCGGATCAGGACCTTGTCCCGCCACTTCGGCTCCAGCACCTCGTCCCAGTCCTGGGGCGCGAGCGAGTCCGGCACCGCGGCGTTGTTGTAGGCGATGATCGCAGGGGTGCGATAGGCGGGGTAGTAGAGGTCGCCGGGGCCGATGCCGCTCGAGTCCACCCGGTCGGCCCAGGAGGGACGATACGGCGCCAGCAGCGACTCCGCGATCCCCCGCTCGAAGAGGGTCGTGGGCCCGCCGAACCAGACATCCGCCTGCGGGTTCACCCGCTCCAGCCGGAGCCGGTCCAAGACCTCCTGGCTGCCGAGGTCGAGCCAGCGGACATCCACGTCGGGGTGCAACCGCTCGAACTCGTTCTCCAGCAGGGTGAGGTGGTCGCGGCCGTGGGGGGAATAGAGGGTGAGGGGGATGCGTCCGTCGGAGCAGGCAAGGAGGAGCGACGCCGCGGCGCTTGCGAGGAGCCCCCTCGCGGCGCCCGGGATGCCGCTGCGCCTCACGGCCTCTCGACCGGCGGCAGGGGCTGTTCCACCCGTGGCGCGGCGGCGGGCGGGGCCACGGTGCCGCGGGAGCCGAGCGCCAGCAGGTTGGCGAAGAGGCGAAAGGCGCCGGGCACCCCCGCCGGCAGCTGGCGGAAGAAGCTGAGCCCGGTGTACACGTAGGTCCCCTTCCCCACCGGCGCCACCAGCAGGCCGCCCTTGAGCGGAGTTTCGCCGGGGTCGTGCAGCTCGAGGATCGGGGTCCAGGCCGGTGCCCAGGTGCGGGCAAAGTAGAGCCCCCGTTCCTGGACCCAGCCCTCCCAGTCGGCGAGGCCGATCCGGTTGGGGATGCGGAGCACCGCGTGGATCGTCGCCAGCGGGGTGACCGGCGCGGTCTCGTCGGTGACCCGGTCGTGGCCGCCTAACAGGGCCGGGGTGGGGGCGCGGGCGGAGTCCCGGCTCGTCGTCACGGTGCTGGCGCTGTTGGGCGCCCCGGGCGCCCGGCTGCCCACGGTGAGCGGATACGGCGCGTAGCCGCCCAGGAAGTAGCCGTACTGCTGGTACTGCACGATCACCGTGCCGCCCGCCTGGGCGTAACTCAGCAGCCGCGCACTGTTGGGAATCAGGGTGGAGTCGGTCTCGTAGGCCCGCGGCCCCACCACGATCGCGTCCCAGCGGGCCGGGGTGGCGCGGCTGAGGTCCGCGCCGGTGATCAGCTCCAGCGGGACGCCGATGGCCTCCAGGGCCTCCGGCACCCGGTCCGCGGCGCCGCGGATGTAGGCGATCCGCTTGAGCCGGGGCAGCACCAGCGAGGTCACGTGAATGGTGGCGCTGGCCCGGCGGGAGTAGCTCCGGGGCCGGATGTGCGGGTGGTCCACCGTCCGCATGCCGACGTCGTACATCCGGCCGGAGGCGTCGTTCGCCACGGCGCTCACCGGGTAGCTCCCCGGCCGGAGGGTGGCCGGGGCGCGCACGTTGAAGGTGAAATCGAGTCTCTGGTCCTTGCGGGTGAGCCGGTACTTGAGCGTCGGCGCGTACCAGCCGTCGGGCAGTTCCAGGGCGAGGACGCCTTCGGTGGTGTCCCGCGCGCCATGCACCAGGGTGACGGTGAAGCGGTGCACCCCGCTCCCGACCGGCCAGACCTCATGCTCCGGCGAGATCCGCACGTCCACCCGGGGCACGATCGTCACCGGGCGGCGGAACTCGCCGGAGCCCTGGTCGTTGCCGCGGAAGGCGATCTCCCGGATGTCCCGCCCGACGTTTCTCCCCCCCGTGGCCTCGACCCACCACTCGGGATCGCCGAACGCCTCGCCCCAGAACCAGCGGTCGTCGGGATCCCAGGTGTAGAGGTCTCCCTGGCGCGGGTGGCGGAGGAAATAGGGGGTGGAATAGTCCACGTTCTCCGGCACCAGCGCCTCGAGCTTCGCGGTGGCGAGCTGCCCCGCGGGGAGCGGCTCCGCCTCGCGCGGCGCCGGCCGCAGCCGGCGCGCCGCCGAATCCACCTCCAGGCACGAGCCCCGCCGGGTGGAGAGGGAGAGCGGTTCGGGCTTGCCGCTGTCCGGCACGGCGTACCAGCGGAGGCGGAGCGAGCCGAGGCAGACCGACGCGGTGGTGGCCGCGCCGCTGGTGTTCCAGAGCGCGGCCTGCACCCCGAGCCGGTCGCCGGGCACCACCCGGGTCTCCTGCGCCACGGCATCCGCCACCAGGCCCTCGGCCAGCAGCCGTGCCCGGCCCAGCCGCTGCACCTCTCCCTCGAAGGGATCGCCCATCAGGGCGGGGTCGGCCTCGACCCGGCGGCCGGCGCCGCCGGGCGCGCCGTCCAGCGCGGTGCGGCGC
>JAEUJI010000093.1 GCA_016794805.1 Gemmatimonadota bacterium | reverse complement strand
ACCCGGCTGATGGGCACGCCCGCGGTGAAGCCGATGGCCTGGATCCCGTACTGGAGGAAGAAGTGATGCAGCAGGTGGTCCGAGCCGCCATACAGCGGGGTGCTGTACAGGATGGCGTCGCCGGGCCGGGCGTAGGCGAGCAGGGTGGTGGCGATGGCCGCCATGCCGCTCTCGAAGGAGGCACACGCCTCCGCCTCATCCCAGAGCGTGAGGCGGTCCTCCAGCACTTCGAGGTCGGGGTTGTTGAGCCGGCTGTAGATCAGCCCCGTGGCTTCCCCTGCCCCCTGCTCCCGGAGTCCGTAGGCCACCTCGAAGAAGGCCTTCCCCTCCTCGGCGCTCTCGAAGACAAAAGTGGAAGTCTGGAAGATCGGGCACTTGATGGCACCCTCTGAGAGCCGCGGATCGTAGCCGTAGCTCATCATGAGGCTCTCCGGCCGCAACTTCCGGCCGTCGAGCGCGGTGCCGTGGGTGTCTTTGGAGCGGCGGGTAGACACGGGAACTCCAGTGGGGGGCGACAGGCCGAAGGGTCAACCTGACATCGGTGCGGGTCAAGTGCGACTCCCGCCCTCCCACATCACGCCAGCCGGGTCAGGGCTCGTAGCTCAGGATCTGGAGCCCTCCGGCCCCGGCCCCGACCTGCGCGGTGGAGAGGAGGCGCCGGGCACCCAGGTCGAACAGGTCCACCGCCCCGGCCTCGGCCGCCTTGCCCTCGCAGGTCACCAGGGCATAGCGCCCGTCCGGGGTGATCTGCACCCCGCTCGGCACCGTGTGGCTGGTCCGGAGCTGCGCCACCTCCTTCCCCGCCACCAGGTCGATCACCGACAGCGCCTGCGCCCCCTTGAGCGTCGCCACCAGCGTGCGCCCATCGGCGCTGATGGCCAGGTTGTACGGCGCCTTCCCGGTTGCGATCCGTCGCAGGACGCTGAGGCTCGCCGCGTCCACCTCCAGCACCTCGCTGTGGCGGTTGCAGGCGACATAGAGTCGCCGGCCATCCGCCGCGGGCTGGACCCAGGTCGGCGCGCAGCCGGTGCTGCCCGCGGCCGGGGCATCGTGGAACATGTGCCCATGCTGCTGGTCCAGTTCGGCGGGTTGCATCGCGCGGCTGGTTTCCAGCACCCGCTCCGCCCCGGGCTTCACCAGCAGCACCCGGGTGATGCCGTAGCTCCCCGGGTCCAGCTCGACGACCTTGTCGTCCATCATGCAGGTCATCCAGGCCCGGCTGCCGTCGGCGGCCACACGCATGCCGTGAGGCATGAGGCAGGTGGGGATCCGGGCCACCTCCTGCATGGCGGGGGTATACACCACCGAGACCGAGGACGGCACCATGTCGCCGTAGAGGTTGAAGTTCGCCACCCAGGCGAACTCCCCGTCCGGGGAAAAGCTGATCGTCGCGGGAAAGCGGGAGAGCACCGCCGTCCCCACCAGGCTGTCGGTGGCGGTATCGAACTTCCAGAGCGTGCCGTTCGGCGTGCCGTGCGCCACGCTGGTGTACCAGTACCGCCCGTCGGGGGAGATGTTGAGGTTGTGCGGGCCGTCGTTCTCCGACGGGCGGGGATCGACCTTGATGACCTTCTCGACCGTGGCCCCCTCCGGGCCGAAGTGCACCCGGCTCACCAGGTCCACCGCCTCGGAGGCGACATACACGGTCAGGCGGGGCGACGGCGGTGACGCCGCCTGCAACTGCGCCGCAATGAGAAGTGCGCTGAGCATCGTTCCCCTTCGTGGTTTCACCCGGCCGACCCGCCGGGCTACGGGATCAGCGGGCCCTGTTCGTCCAGCTTCACCACCCAGAGGCCGCTGTGCATGTCGGAGACGAAGATGTTCCCCTTGTAGGGCTGGGGCCCCCACGCCATCGGCGAGTTGGGCGTGAAGCCCTTGTCGTTGGCGGTGTGGAAGTACCCGACCTGCCGCCCCTGCCGGTAGAGATCGCCCCGCAGGTCGCCGGAGATGTCCACGACCCGGAGCCCGCCCTGGTAGTACGCGATGTAGAGCTTGCCATCCTCGGCCCACATGTTGTGGGCGCCCGCCTCCGGCACCTCGAACTTCCCCACTTCAACCGGATGGTCGATGTCGCTCAGGTCCACCACGTGCACGTAGCCGCGGGGGCCGTTGATGCACTGCGGGCAGCCGAAGATCTCGTCACCGATGAAGAGATAGTTCCGGTCGCGCCACACGTTGTGGGTATTGCCGATCGGGTAGGCGAACTTGGAGACGAACACCGGCTTCTCCGCCGTGCCGCCCCGCTGGAGCCCGCCCACGTCCAGGATCTGCACCCCGTCGTTCCAGTAGGAGAGGTACATGATGCCGTCACGGACCCAGACGTCGTGCAGGTAGCGGTTGTTCGGGTCGCCCGTCTCCCAGCGGCCGGCGTGCTTCGGCGCCTTGGGATCGGACAGGTCGATGATGTGGAGCGCCCCGGTGCCGTCGTTGGTCACGTACACGACATGCTGGTAGAACCAGGTGTTGTGAATGCCGGAGGTGAGGCTGTCGGTGAATTCCGAGAGGATCTTCGGATGGGCGGCGTCGGTCACGTCGAGGACCACCAGGCCGTTCTTCCGGTCCGCGGCGCCTTCCCGGGTCAGCACCCCGATGGTGCCCGCGTCGTTCACCAGCACGTCGTTGATCACGCGCGCGTTCACCATCAGGGAGTCGGTCAGGACCGGCTTGGCGGGATCGGTCACGTCGTACACGAAGACCACGTTGCCGGTCACGTTGGGCCGCACGCCCGCGGCGTGGGTGCCGACGTAGGCGTAGTCCCGCCCGTTCTGGCCCCAGACATGGACCTCGCTCGTGGAATGGTCGGTCTGGAGGCCGCGGCCCACCAGCTTGACCGGCCGCCCCACCGCGCGGGGATCGGCCTGGATCGTGACCCGGGCCGAGCGCTGTCCTACCGTCGCGATGACCGTGTAGAGCCCCGCCTCCTCCGCGACGAAGGCGCCGTCGGCCCAGACCCGGGCGCCGAGATCATCCCCGGTCTGCACCCCGCTCACCGTCCACACCGGCACCACCCCGGGGACCGGGCGGCCCTGCGCGTTGAGCGCATCCACCTTGAGCCGGACCACGTCGCCGGTCCGGGCCCGGTCCGGGGCGCCGCTGACCCGCAGCTGCGCGATGGGATTCGGCGCCACCGTGAGGCGGCGAGTGGCGCTGACCGCCCCGGCCTTGACCGTGAGCGTCGCCGTCCCGGCCGTCACCCCCGTCACCTGGCCAAAGCGGTCCACCGTCGCAACCCGCGGCCGGTCGGTGCTCCAGGTCGGCTCGGCGTCCTCGCTCTCCCGGCCATCCCGGACCAGCGCCCGGGCGCCGAACTGCAGCGTGGTCCCGGCGTAGAGAATGCCATCCGCCGGCCGGATCTCCACGCTGGTCACCGGCATGTCGGTCACGATGAGCGGCACCGAGGCGCTGACCATCGTGGCGCGGGTGCCGGGGGCCGCCGGCTTGATGACGAAACCGCGCACCTCCGACCGGCCGGGCTTGGTCGCCGCCAGCCGGTCCGACCCCACCAGGACCGCTTCCCGGCCGGCCACGTTGTAGAGGATGCGTGCCCCGGCGACGGGATTGCCCGCAGCGTCCAGCGCGGCGGCGGAGAGCTGGAGCGTATCGCCAATCGTGATCCGGATGGAGTCGCCAGCCAGGCGGACACTCGCCACCCGGAGGGCGGCACGCTGGGCGGGAGTGAGGGCGGTGGTGTCGAACGGGGCGGGCTGCTGGGCGGCGAGCGGGGCGGCGGCCGCAACGAGCAGCCCCCAGGCGAGCGACAGGCGCATCGGACGACTCCTGAGGGAGGGAGGTCTGCGATTGATACGCCCCGCCCCGGGCAAAGTTTCGGGTTGGGACGGGGGTGGCGGGACGGAGGCGGGCGGCGCTGGCCCTGCCGGGGCGGGGGCGCTAGGCCAGCCGCTCCCGGATCCAGCTGAGCAGCTGGTCCTCATGCACCCGGACCTGGGTCATGGAATCGCGCTCGCGCACGGTCACCGTGCCGTCCGTGAGCGTCTGGCCATCCACGGTGCAGCAGAACGGCGTCCCCGCCTCGTCCATCCGGCGATAGCGCCGGCCGATGGCGCCGCTGTCGTCATAGAAGCAGGGGAAGCTCCGCTTGAGGTCGTGGTAGATCCGCTCCGCCCGTTCCGGCATCCCGTCCTTCTTCACCAGCGGCAGGACCGCGGCCTTGATCGGCGCCACGCCCGGATGGAAGCCCAGCACCACGCGCGTCTCGCCCTCGACCTCCTCCTCCCGGTAGGCGTCCACCAGCAGGGTGAGGGTCACCCGGTCGGCGCCGGCGGATGTTTCCACGATGTACGGCAGGTACCGCTCGTTGGCGGCCTGGTCGAAGTACTCGAGCTTCTTCCCCGAGTACTCCTGGTGCCGGCCGAGGTCGTAGTCGCTCCGGTTGTGGATGCCCTCGATCTCGTTCCAGCCGAAGGGAAATTCGTACTCGATGTCGTACGCCGCCTTGGCGTAGTGCGCCAGTTCTCCCGGGCCGTGCGGGTGCCAGCGCAGCTTGGCTGGAGTCAGGCCCAGGGCACGGTGCCACTCCATACGCCACTCCCGCCAGCGCTCGAACCACTCCTCGTCCGTCCCCGGCTTCACGAAGAACTGCATCTCCATCTGCTCGAACTCGCGGGTCCGGAAGATGAAGTTGCCGGGCGTGATCTCGTTGCGGAACGCCTTGCCGATCTGGGCGATGCCGAACGGCACCCGCTGGCGCGAGGCGTTGAGCACGTTCTGGTAGTTGACGTAGATCCCCTGGGCGGTCTCGGGGCGGAGGTAGATCACCGCCGCCGACTCCTCCACCGGGCCCATGAAGGTCTTGAACATCAGGTTGAACATGCGGGGCTCGGTCAGCTCGCAGGTGCTGTGCTCCCCCGGCTTCTTGCTGGGCTTCTGGGGGCACTGCGCGTCCTGGAGCTTGTCGGCCCGGAAGCGGGCCTTGCAGGTCTTGCAGTCCACCAGCGGGTCGGTGAACCCCGCGACGTGGCCGCTCGCCTCCCAGACCCGGGGGTGCATCAGGATCGCGGCATCGAGCCCCTCGATGTCGTCCCGGGCGTGGACCATGGCGCGCCACCAGCGGTCCTTGACGTTTTTCTTGAGCTCGACCCCGAGCGGCCCGTAGTCCCAGACCGACCCCAGCCCGCCGTAGACCTCGGAGGACTGGAAGACGAAGCCGCGTCGCTTGCAGAGCGACACCAGTTTTTCCATCAGGGTGAGATCGGCCATGACCGTGCGGGGTGAGGGAACCGTCGTGCCTTCGGGGGGCGGAAACCTAGACCGCCATGGGGGGTGGAGCAAGCAGCGCCGCCTGGGGCTGGGCCGTCGCCGGCGGCCTGCCCGATTGTCGGCGCAGTGGTTGGTACCGGGAATCGGCCCCGGAGGCCGTACGCCGCAGATTGCCTATACTGTCCAGACTCTGTACGCCATGCCGATCAAAGTAAAGTCATGTGTTGTAATATCTTACAATAGCTTATCGGAGTGGCACCCGCATTGCTCTGGGCAGTTGGGTAATCGACCCATCCGGCGCAGGCGCGCTGCACCGGATGGGGGAGACCTTCAGAGGCTGGTCACATGTCAGGCTATCCCCCTGCCGGGCGCGGCGGCTTCACCATGGTCGAAATGCTCATCGTCATCACCATGATGGCGATCGTG
>JAEUJI010000320.1 GCA_016794805.1 Gemmatimonadota bacterium | reverse complement strand
GCCGCCGGCGCCGGCCTCGCCGTCATCCACGTCGGCGGCTGGGCGCAGCTCGCCCTCCTGACCGGGGATCCCGCGCGCGCCCTCGCGCTCGGCACCCTTCCGTTCCTGGCCCAGGACGGGCTCAAGGTGATGCTCGCCGGGCTGGTGCTCTGGCGCGGACACCACGCCCTGCGCCTGCGCTCGTGAGCGAGGTCCCCCCGGCGCCTCCCCTCTCCGGGGCGCGGGCAGTAGGCTGGGCCGTCGTTTACCTGGCGACGGGGTTCGTGCTGATGCTGGTCTTCGCCGGCCTCGGGGTCCGGTTCATCCCGGGCGTCGACCGCAGCAACATGGCCCACCTCATCCTGCTGCAGTCGGCCGGCGGGTTGCTGGGCTTTGGCGGCGTGACCTGGGCCCTGGGTGTCCGCGGGCTCAAGCTCTCCCTGGGCGAGTTGCGCTACCTCCCGCTCGCCGGGGCGGCGCCGGGGTTCGGGCTGGGCCTTCTGCTCGGCGCCGCGCCGGCCGCGTTCGCCATCGGGCTCTCGCTCGCCGCGGGCGGGGCGAGTTTCCAGCCCGACGCCGGCTCCACGGGTGACTACCTCCGAAGCGTGGCCTTCACGACGCTGCTGCTCGCGCCGGCGGCGCTGGTCGAGGAGCTCATGTTCCGTGGCGTGGGCCAGGTGCTGCTGGCCCGGGTCTTTGGACGGGTACCTGCCGTGCTTGCCCTCTCCGGCGTCTTCGCCCTGGCCCACGTGCTGAACCCCAACTCGACGGCGCTGGGGCTGGTGAACATTGCCCTCGCCGGGGTGTTTCTCGGCGCGGCGTTCTACGCTCCCGGTGGCATCTGGACGGCCTGGGGGGCGCACCTGGGCTGGAACGCGACGCTCGCCGCGATGGATGCGCCAGTGAGCGGGCTGCCGTTCCCGATTCCGCTGATTGACTACCAGCCGGGGGGGCCGCTGTGGCTCACCGGCGGGACCTTCGGCCCGGAGGGGGGACTGGTGGCCACGGCCGGCATCGTCCTGGCCACCGCGGCCGCCTGGCGCTGGGGCCGGAAGGAGCAACTCGCATGAAGGTCGCCGTGATCGGGGCGGGGACCATGGGCAACGGCATCGCCCAGGTCTTCGCCATGCAGGGCCACGCGGTCACGATGGTGGACGTCTCCGCCGCCGCGCTGGAGCGGGGGCTCGCGGCGGTGCAGGGGAGCCTGGCCAGGCTGGTGAAGAAGGGGAGCATCGCCGCGGAGGAGGCGGCGCAGGTCACGGCCCGCATCGCGGTGGCCACCACGGTGGACGCCGCGCGGGGCGCCGAGCTCGCCATCGAGGCCGCCACCGAGAACCCGGCGCTCAAGTTCGAGATCTTCCAGCAGCTCGACCGCGCCTGCCCGGCCGGGGTCATCCTCGCCACCAACACCAGTTCCATTTCGATTACCGAGATCGCCGCAAAGACCAAGCGGCCCGCCGAGGTGATCGGGATGCACTTCATGAACCCGGTGCCGGTGATGCAGCTGGTCGAGGTCATCCGGGGGCAGGCCACCAGCGACGCGACCACCCGCACGGTGATGGACCTCGCCGCGGCGCTGGGCAAGACGCCGGTCGAGGTGAACGATTACCCCGGCTTCGTGAGCAACCGGGTGCTGATGCCGATGATCAACGAGGCGATCTTCTGCGTGATGGAAGGGGTGGCCACGCCCGAGGCGGTGGACACGGTCATGAAGCTGGGCATGGCGCACCCGATGGGGCCGCTCATGCTCGCCGACCTGATCGGCCTCGACACCTGCCTGGCCATCCTCGAGGTGCTGCATCGCGGCCTGGGCGACGACAAGTACCGGCCCTGTCCGCTGCTCCGCCGCATGGTCGCCGCCGGCCACCTGGGCCGGAAGTCGGGCAAGGGCTTCTACCAGTACTAGGGGAGATTCATGGACCCGTTCAAGCCGATGGCCGAGTTCGCCCACGAGCAGCTCGTGCTGTGCCACGAGCCCTCCTGCGGCTACTACGGCATCATCGCCATCCACGACACCACCCTCGGCCCGGCGCTGGGCGGCACCCGGTTCTGGCAGTATGCCAGCACCGATGACGCCATTACGGACGCGCTGCGGCTGGCCCGCGGGATGAGCTACAAGTCGGCGGTGGCCGGCCTCAACCTGGGGGGCGGCAAGTCGGTGATCGTGGGGGACAACAAGCGCCGCGACCGGGAGGCGGTGTTCCGGGCCCACGGCCGGTTCATCGAGTCGCTGAAGGGGCGCTACATCACGGCCGAGGACGTGGGCACCAGCCCGGCGGACATGGAATACGTGCGCATGGAGACGAAGAGCGTGGCCGGGCTGCACGGGCTCTCCGGGGATCCCTCGCCGGTGACCGCCTACGGCGTCTACGTGGGCATGAAGGCGACGGCCAAGGTGCGCTGGGGCTCCGACAGCCTCGCGGGGAAGAAGATCCTGGTGCAGGGCTGCGGCAACGTGGCCCGCACCCTGTGCGAGCACCTGCACGCGGAAGGGGCCAAGCTCACCGTCACCGATATCGATGCGGAGAAGGTGAAGCGCGTGGTGCAGGCGACCGGCGCCGAGGCGGTGGCTCCGGACAAGATCTACGACGTTCCCGCCGACATCTATTCTCCCAATGCCCTGGGCGCCACGGTCAATGACGACACCCTCAAGCGGCTCAAGGTGGAGGTCATCGCCGGCGGGGCGAACAACCAGCTCGCCGAGGAGCGCCATGGCGACGAGTGCGAGCGCCGCGGGTGGCTGTACGCCCC
>JAEUJI010000279.1 GCA_016794805.1 Gemmatimonadota bacterium | reverse complement strand
CGTCCACTCCGGGTTGCACGCGACCCCCCGGCCATTCAGCCGGATCACACAGGTGGCGTTGTTGAGACGATGGTGCGTCAGCATCAACCCGTTAGTCCTCCCAGATGAGCAACGCGCACGCTGCCCCTGGTTTCTCAGCCCGGCGCGTTCCCCCGAAGGGCGGGGGCGGCCGGTGCGTGGTCTGGGAACGCCTGACACGGGGCCAGGGTTCCGCCGTCTTCCTGCCCGTTTCAATAGCATCAGGCGTGCCATTGACCCCGGGGGGCCCGGGATTACGAGTCCGGTGACCGCCAGGGGTATCTGGCTGGAGGGATTTGGACCCTCCGGCCGGGTTGAGAAACACCCTTGGAACCTGATCCGGCTCACACCGGCGAAGGGAGCGCGGCTTGCCACTGCTCCCTTTCCCCTCGGAAGGAGCAGTCCCATGACCCCGGTTTCCCCCTCCAGTCCGACCGCGGCCCCCCACGATCCGGCCGCGGCATTTCCCCACTCAGAGAAGCGATATCTCGCGGGCTCACGCGACATCCGGGTGCCGGTGCGCGAAATCCGCCTGTCAGGCGGGGCGCCATCGTTGTCGGTTTACGACACAAGTGGCCCGCAGGGGTACGACGTGATGCAGGGACTGCCCGACTTGCGGGGGGAGTGGATTCGGGCACGGGGGGTGGAACGGCTCGGCGGCTCGGCGGCTCGGCGGCATGAACCTGAGCACCAGCCGCCGAGCCGACGAGCCGCCGAGTCGCTGATTCCCGCCAGCCTCCAGCGCCCGGCCTTCCGCGGCACCGGCGGCGTCACCCAGCTGCACTACGCCCGCCGGGGAGAAGTCACCGAGGAGATGGAATTTGTGGCGCTCCGGGAGGGGATGACGCCGGAGTTCGTGCGCAGCGAGGTGGCCCGCGGCCGCGCCATCATCCCGGCCAACATCAACCACCCGGAACTCGAGCCGATGATCATCGGCCGCGGCTTCCACGTGAAGATCAACGCCAACATCGGCAACTCGGCGGTGACCAGCTCCATCGAGGAGGAGGTGGCCAAGCTGCGCTGGGCCACCCTCTGGGGCGCCGACACGGTGATGGACCTCTCGACGGGCCGGAACATCCACGCCACCCGGCAGTGGATCATCCGGAACAGCGCCGTGCCCATCGGCACGGTGCCGATCTACCAGGCGCTGGAGAAGGTGGGGGGCGTCGCCGAGGACCTCACCTGGGAGGTGTACCGGGACACGCTGATCGAGCAGGCGGAGCAGGGGGTGGACTACTTCACGGTGCACGCCGGGGTGCTGCTGCCCTACATCCCGCTCACCGCCGACCGGATGACGGGGATCGTCTCCCGCGGCGGCTCGATCATCGCCAAGTGGTGCCTGGCCCACCACCAGGAAAACTTCCTCTACACCCGGTTCCGCGAGATCTGCGAGATCATGCGGGCGTACGACGTCTCGTTCTCGCTGGGGGACGGGCTCCGCCCCGGCTCGATCGCCGACGCCAACGACGCGGCCCAGTTCGCCGAGCTCAAGACCCAGGGGGAGCTGACGAAGATCGCCTGGGAGTACGACGTGCAGGTGATGAACGAGGGGCCGGGCCACGTCCCGATGCACCTCATCAAGGAGAACATGGAGAAGCAGCTCGAGTGGTGCGGCGAGGCACCGTTCTACACCCTCGGGCCGCTCACCACGGATATCGCCCCGGGGTACGACCACATCACCAGCGCCATCGGCGCGGCGATGATCGGCTGGTACGGCACCGCGATGCTCTGCTACGTCACCCCCAAGGAGCACCTGGGCCTCCCCAACCGGGACGACGTGAAGGCCGGCGTCATCGCCTACAAGATCGCGGCCCACGCCGCGGACCTGGCCAAGGGGCACCCGCGGGCGCAGGCGTGGGACGACGCGCTGAGCAAGGCGCGGTTCGAGTTCCGCTGGGAGGACCAGTTCAACCTGGCGCTGGATCCGGTCACCGCGCGCGCCTACCACGACGAGACCCTGCCGGCCGAGGGGGCCAAGGTGGCGCACTTCTGCTCCATGTGCGGGCCGAAGTTCTGCTCCATGCAGATCACCCAGGACATCCGCGAGGCGGCCCGGGGGATGGCCGCCAAGGCGGAGGAATTCCGGGCCTCTGGCGGCGAGCTGTACGTGGTGAGATAGTCCGCCATGCCCGTCACCCGGATCGCCACGCTGTCGCGCCGCCAGGTGCTGCTGAATGGCGGGCTCATCGTCGCGATCGTGGTGGCGCTGCTCGCGGTCGCCAAGCTGGGCTTCGAGACCCTCTCCTCCGCCCGGGCCTACGTGGGGGGCGAGGGGCTCTGGTCCAAGGCCCAGCGGGACGCCGTCCACCACCTGGTCCGCTACACCTACCAGCACGACAGCCTGCTCTACGCCGGGTTCCGCGCCACCCTGGAGGTGTACCGGGGGGACCGCGACGGCCGGCTGGCCGTCCTCCAGCCCGACCCCGACTGGGACCGGGTGCACGCCGGCTTCCTCCAGGGCGGGAACCACGCCGACGACGTGCACGGCATGGGCGTCTTCCTGCGCCGCTTCCGGTCGGTGCCCTTCGTGGCGGAGGCGATCGGCTACTGGGAGCAGGGCGACTCGCTGATGCAGCGGCTGGAGGCGGTCGGCGCCCGGGTGGAGGGGGAGGCGCGGGCCGGACGGCTCGAGGGCGCCGCGCGGGACACGGCGCTACGGGAAATCGAGCGGCTGGCCATGGAGCTGAGCCGGGTGGAGCAGGCCTTCTCCACCACCATGGGGAGCGGGGCCCGCTGGGCGACGCGATGGTTCTTCGGCGCCATGGTGGGCGCGGCGGTGCTGCTGGTGGGGCTGGGGGCGCTGGTGCTCCGGGGGGTGGGGCAGAAGCTCCGCGCCTCGGAGGAGGCGCGCCAGGTGGTGGAGGGGCAGCTCCGCCAGGCGCAGAAGATGGAGGCGGTGGGCCAGCTCACCGGCGGGATCGCGCACGACTTCAACAACCTGCTCACCGTGATCCTCTCCAATGTCCGGCTGATCGAGCATGGGCTGCCGGCCGACGCCGGCGACCTGCACGAGGACCTCAACGAGCTCCGGATCGCGGCCCAGCGCGGGGCGGAGATGATCAAGAAGCTGCTCGCCTTCAGCCGCTCGGGACAGCTCAGCTTCGAGCCGCGGGCGCTGGAGCGGGTGCTCCCCGAGTCGGTGCAGATGCTGCGCCGGATCCTCCCCGCCTCGGTGCGGATCGAGGCGCAGTTCGACCCCGCCACCCCCGCGGTGCGCACCGACCCCGCGGCGGTGGAGCAGATGGTGCTCAACCTCGCCACCAACGCGCGGGACGCGATGCCGGGCGGCGGGAGCCTGAGCCTGACGCTGGCGCCGGCCCGGATCACCCGCGAGTTCGTGCAGCAGCGCGGCTGGGGGAGGCTCGGGGCGTACGCGGCGCTCACCGTCCGCGACACCGGGAGCGGGATGCCGCCGGAGGTGATGGAACGGGTGTTCGAGCCGTTCTTCACCACCAAGCCCCCGGGCCTCGGCACCGGCCTCGGCATGGCGATGGTGTACGGCCTGATGAAGCAGCACAGCGGCTACGTGGACGTGGCGTCGGCGCCGGGGGCGGGAACCTCGGTCACGCTGTACTTCCCCGCCGCCGACGCGGCGCCGGTGGACGAGCGGGCCGCGGCGCCGGCGGTGCCCCACGGCGGGGGGACCATCCTGGTGGTGGAAGACGAGGCCTCGCTCCGCCGTGCGGCGCGGCGGCTGCTGGAGCGGCAGGGCTACGAGGTGCTGGAGGCGGCCAACGGGGAGGAGGGACTACAACTGGCGCGGGAGCACCGCGCGGAGATCCGGCTGGTGCTGTCGGACGTGGTGATGCCGCGGATGGGCGGGCCGGCGCTCCACGCCGCGCTGGAACGAGAGGGGATCGCGATCCCGTTCCTCTTCACCAGCGGCTACGCCGGCCGCGCGATGCCCGACGGGGTGAAGCTGCCGCAGGGGGTGCCGCTCCTCCCCAAGCCGTGGGACGCGCAGGAGCTGGCGACCTGGGTCAGCGACGCGATACGGAGGGAGTAGGGGAACGGGGAAACGGGGAAACGGGGAAACGGGGAAACGGAGAAACGGGGAAACGGGGAAACGGAGAAACGGGGAAGAGGAGAAGCGGGGAACGACGGGGAACAGGGTGTGGCTGTCATTGCGAGGCCCCGAAGGGGCCGAAGCAATCCCCCACCCTCCGAGCGGAGTGCAGGGGATCGCTTCGTCGTGCGGCGCGCTCCTCGCGATGACAGCTGGGGCTACCTCCGTTTCTCCGTTTCTCCGTTTCCCCGTTTCCCCGCTGTCAGCACCCCAGGCTATCCTGCCGCACCAGCTCCCGGATGGGGCCGCCGGGGAGAGGCAGGCCGTCCGCGCCCACCGTGGTCTCCCTCACGATCCAGCGGCCCCGCTTGCTGACCCAGTAGGTGAACTGCGGCAGCCGGTTGCCCAGGGTCACCTTCCAGGTATCGAAGGTGCCGGCGGGGACGGTGACTTTCTCCTCGCCCGTGACCTTCATCGCGACCCGGCGGTTCACCACCTTCTTGCCGGTCGTGTCGGTCCCCAGCACCCGGACGCTGGCCTGCCAGGTCGAGTCGAGCGGCGCGGCCTGGAGCAGGGCGTGGATCCCGGTCATGCCCATGACCCCGGCGCCGTCGCCCTCGGAGAGCCCCGGCGCGCGGGTGACCGTGGTCTCCCCCGCGGCGATGAGGTGGGAGACGGACGAGTCGGGGGTGAACAGCTCGCGCAGCAGGTAGCCGCTCACCAGGGTGACGGTGCGCGCCAGGGGCCAGAGATCGGCCTGGCGCAGCGCGACGGTCTCGCTGGCCGGGCCCAGGGCGCCGGCGTTCCGCGCGAACCCGCCGGTCCAGCTCAGCAGCCAGGCCGGCTCCTTCCCCTCGGTCCCCTTGCAGAGGCTCACCGAGTCCACCACCGCGGCGTCGCCATCCCCGCCGCGATAGACCCAGAGCCCGGCGCTGAGCTTGCTGCCGTCGAGCCGGAGGAGCGAGGCGGCATCGGCCGCGGTGGGGGCCGTCGCCAGCGCCAGCAGCGGATCGGGCCGGAACTGCCCGGCGGCACGCGGGGGCGTCGTGGCCTCGGGGGTCGGGGCGGTGTCGGTCTGGCGCCAGACGAGGACGCAGATGAGCGCCGCCGCCACCGAGAGGTACTGCCAGTGGCGCAGGCCGCCGCGGGGGGCGGGGTGGTCGAGCGTCACCCGCTCGCCCCGGTCCAGCCGGGCCCGCACCTCGGCGAAGCCTCCCGCCGGTTCGCGGGGCGGGACGGCGTGGAAGGCATCGCGGATCCGCTGTTCCAGGGTACGTGGCGACATGGTCATGCTCCCAGGGTGGTGCGCAATTGGCGAATGGCCCGGAACAACCGCACTTCTGATGTCCCCCGCCCGATGCCCAGCAGCTCGGCGATCTCGGCGTGGGAGAATCCTTCGACGAACTTGAGCAGCACCACGACGCGGAGGGTGTCCGGGAGGGCGTCCACCGCGCGGAAGACGGAGAGCTGCTCGGGATCGGCGTGGGGCAGGGCGGGCTCGTCGGCGCCGGCGGGGAGGGCGTCCTCCCGGCGGCGCTGGCCGCTCCGGAGCCGCTTGAGGGCCAGGTTGGCGGTGACCCGGGAGAGCCAGGCGCCGAGCCGCCCCTCGTCCCGGTAGCCGGCGAGGGCGGCGGGGAGGGCGACGAAGAGATCCTGGACCACGTCCTCGGCGTCGGGGCCGCTCCGGAGGAGCCGCTGGGCGAGCAGCGTCAGCCGCCCGGCGTGGCGGCGGTAGAGCTCGCCGAGGGCGTCGCGGTCGCCGGCGGCGGCGAGTGCCGCGAGCTCCGCGTCGGAGATCTCGGTCGCGATCGCTTCAACCATGAAGCCGCGGAGCGTGCACGAATGTCCTCTCGAGAGCTGTTCTTCGCGGTCTTGGCGGTCTCCGCGGTCCCCCTGCTACATTAGAACCCCTGCCAAGGCCGGAATCTTACACCCCCACCGAGGACCCCCGCCGTGAAGCCCCAACTGCTGCTCCCCCTGATCGTGCTGGTCGCCGCTGGCTGTGGCAAGAAGGAGGCGCCGGCGCCCCAGGCCGCCGAACCGGCGCCGCCGGCCAAGGTCGCCGAGGCGACGGGGTTCATCACGCCGGAATCGGTGTTGTGGGACGTGGAGCAGCAGGTCTGGTTCGTGAGCAACATTAATGGCTCGCCGGTGGCGAAGGACGGGAACGGGTTCATCTCCCGGCTCACCGCCGACGGGGTGGTGGACAGCCTGCACTTCGTGCTGGGGGGGCGGGGCGGGGTGACGCTCAACGCGCCCAAGGGGATGGCGCTGGTGGGGGACACGCTGTGGGTGGCGGACATCGACGCGCTGCGCGCCTTCAATAGAAAGACCGGCGCGCCGGTGGCCACGATCGAGCTGGGGAGCCAGGCCAAGTTCCTGAACGACGTGGTGCTGGGGCCGGACGGGACCATCTACATCACCGATTCGGGGTTCCTGGTGAGCGACGCGGGGGCCTTTTCCCACCCCGGCCCGGACCGGATCTTCGCGCTCAAGGGGCGGGAGGTGTCGGTGGCGGCGGAGGGGGCGTGGCTGCAGGCGCCGAACGGGATCACCTGGGACGGGGGGCGGGGGAAGTACCTGGTGGTGCCCTTCGGCGGGACCACCCTGCTGACCTGGGCGCCGGGTGCGGCCAGCGGCGATTCGATCGCGAGCGGCCCCGGGCAGCAGGACGGCGTCGAGGTGCTCAACGGCAAGACCATCTTCACCAGCTGGACCGACTCGTCGGTCTACGTGATGGACTCGACGGGAATGCGGAAGCTGATCAGCGGGGTGAACAGCCCGGCGGACATCGGGGTGGACCAGGTGCGGGGGCTCATCGCCGTGCCGCTGTTCATGGAGAACCGGGTGGAGGTGTGGAAGGTGGGGAATTAACTACCCGCCCCGGGGCAGCGCGGTGTAGACCCGGCCGATGAAGGCGTGAAACTCGGCCATGAACTTTTCGAGAAACTCCGCGGTCGAGGGGTTGGTCACCGAGCCATCGTCGGTGATCAGCCCCTTTTCGAACTGGATGTAGGCCTCGATCGAGTTCATGAGCGGCGAGTTGCAGAAGGCCATGATGCTGCGCAGGTGGGTCTGCGCGATGGCGGTGCCGATCTTGCCCGGGGAGGCCCCGATGACCGCCGAGGGTTTCCGGTTGAAGGAGTTCTTGCCCCAGGGCCGGCTGGCCCAGTCGATGGCGTTCTTCAGGCCGCCGGGGATGGAGCGATTGTATTCCGGGGTCACAAAGAGAATGGCGTCGACCGCGGCGATGGCGTCCTTCAGCGCCTGGGCGACCGGGGGATAGTGGCTGTCACTATCCTGGCAGTAGAGCGGCAAGTCGCGGAAGGGGATCTCGGAGAAGGAGAGTTCCTTCGGCGCCAGGCGCACGAGGGCGGTGGCGAGCTTCCGGTTGATCGAGTCCTTGGAGAGGCTGCCGACGAAGTAGCCGACGGTGAAGTTTGTCATGCCGCATATTAGGGTGCAGGCAGCGAATGTCCATGCCGCCCAATAGCAGAAAGCGGAATCAGCCATGGCCAGGCCGTACACCCTTCATCCGCCGGTT
>JAEUJI010000077.1 GCA_016794805.1 Gemmatimonadota bacterium | reverse complement strand
ACACCTGGTCGGCGCTCAAGGGCCGTGCGGCACTGGTCATCGAGTGGGCCGCCGGCCCGGGGACGCCGTTCGACTCCAACCGCTACCTGGCGGAGCTGCCGACAGCGCTGTCAGGGAAGCAGTACCCGGTGCGCCACGAAGGGGATGCCCGCGCGACGCTGGCCGGAGCCGCCCGGCGCCTCAGCGCCAGCTACACCTTTCCCTTCCAGGCCCATGCGCCCCTCGAGACCATGGGCTGCACCGCCGATGTCCGGAGCGATCAGGCCGAGGTCTGGGTGGCCACCCAGACCGATGTCCGGAGCCTGCGGCAGGCGTCGCTGGCCTCGGGGCTGCCGGAGGATCGCATCACCCTCCACCCGATGCTGATGGGCGGGGCCTTCGGCCGCCGGCTCTTTGCCGACTACGTGGCCGAGGCGGTGGAACTCTCCAAGGGGGCGGGGAAGCCGGTGCAAGTGCTCTGGACCCGCGAGGACGACACCCGCCACGGCTACTTCCAGCCGGCCACCATCCAGCGCTTCGAGGCGGCCCTCGCCGCCGACGGCGCGCTGGCCGCGCTGGTGCACCAGACCTCGTTGTCCGACCTGACGATCTACGACATCCACGGGGGCCGGAACATCTGGACCGGCCCGCCGAAGGAGCCCCGGGCGGAGAACGCCTACGCCGAGGACGCGATCCCGTGGGGAGCGTATGACAATCCCTACGAGTTCCCGGCGCTGCGGGTGGATTGCGTGGATGTCACCAGCCCGGTGCCGGTGGGGCCGTGGCGCGCGGTGATGTATCCCGCGACCGTCTTCGGGCGGGAGGCGTTCCTGGATGAGCTGGCGCACGCGGCGGGGCGGGACCCGATTGACTATCGGCTGGCGCTGCTGCCGGCGGATGTGAAGACGGTGGGGGGGCAGCGGATCGACCGCCGCCGGCTGGCCGCGGCGCTTCGCGCGGTACGGCAGCGCTCCGGGTGGGACACGCCGCTGCAGCACACCGCCACCCGCTGGCGGGGCCGGGGCGTCGCCGCCAACGCGTATCACACGGAGGGGTACCTGGCGATGGTGGCGGAAGTGAGTGTCGCCCGGGACTTCTCGGACTTTCGGGTGCACCGCGTCATCACCGCGGTTGACTGCGGCCTGGTGCTCAACCCCCTCGGCGTCGCGGCCCAGACCGAGAGCGGCATCACCTGGGGGCTTTCCGCCACGCTGTTCGGAAAGATGGACTTCCGGAACGGGGCCCCCGTGCAGGGCGGATTCCACGACTTCCGGGTGATGACCATCGACCGGATGCCGGCCGTGGACACCCTGATCCTGCCCTCCGACGCGCCACCCGGCGGCTTCGGGGAGCACCCGGTGCCGACGGTGGCGCCGGCGGTGGCCAACGCTCTGTTCGCGGCCTCAGGGCGGCGGGTGCGGGACCTGCCGATTGTACTGGGGCGGTAGCGACGGTAGCGACGGTAGCGACCGTAACGACATTCCCGTTCCCCTACCCCTCGCCCACGCAGCGTCCTCTTCCCGCGCGCTTGGCCGCGAGCAGCCGGGCATCCGCCGTCGTCATCAGCGCCTTGGGCGACTCGGCGGCCGGATCCGCATGGGTCCCCGCGATGCCGGCGCTGAAATTCACCGTGAGGGTATGTCCGTCGCCCAGCTCGAGCGGGGTGGCGGCGATCTCCTGGCGCAGCGCCTCCATCCGGAGCAGGGCCGCCTGCCGCGGGGTCCCCGGCATCAGGATCACGAACTCCTCGCCGCCGTAGCGGGCCACGATGTCGGTGCGGCGCATGGCGCGGACCAGGAACTGCGCCACCTGGATCAGCGCCCGGTCCCCGTGGGCGTGGCCGTGGACGTCGTTGATCTGCTTGAAGTGATCAATGTCGAGGATCGCGAGGGAGAGCGGCTGGCCGCTGCGGGCCGCGTTCTCCAGGGCGACGCCCAGGGCCCGGTCGAGGTGCCCGCGGTTGAACAGGCCGGTGAGCCGGTCCCGCGACGCCAGGTAGAGCAGCCGCTGGGCCCGGCGCACGATCGTCACCGCGAGAATGGTGGCGATCGCGATCAGGATCAGCCGGGTGGAGAGATCCACCGGGTCATAGGGGCCGGAGATGGTGTCGTAGGCGGGATCGTAGAGGTTGTACCGCAGCGCCGCCCAGATCCAGAGCCCGCCGTACTGGGTCAGGGCCAGCGTCCCCGCGGCGATGCAGACCCGGGCGTCGTAGCGCAGGCTCGTCGCCACGATCGCCAGGAAGTACATCTCGAAGGTGACCTTCGAGTTGAGCGCGACCAGCGGATTCGCGACCACCAGGAAGCTCACCAGCGCCGTGGTGATCATCGAGACGTCGAAGGCGCTGGAGGCGAAGCCGATCCATGGCCGCCACCGCCCCCGGCGCAGCAGCAGCCAGATGGCCAGGGCCGCCACGGTGGCGGCCGCGGTCACCGTGAAGCCGGTGACATGGATCCGCTCATCGCGGTGGTGGATGATGTTCCAGGTGGGGGAGAGCATCAGCAGCCCCATCGCCACCACCCGCACCCGGGCCACCACCAGTTCCCCCTCGACGCCGGCCGCGGACAGCGCCGGGTCGGGCGGCGCCCAGACCGGCGGCGGCGCGGCGCCGTCGGTGTAGCTGTGATGGAAGCTCAGTTCACGCATTGCCGGCCTGCACCACGGCGCCGAGGGTGGCGATCGCCTGCTGCAGCTGCTGGTCGGAGAGGTAGGGCGCCGGCCCGAACCGAAGGACGTCCCCGCGCGCGTCCACCAGCACCC
>JAEUJI010000256.1 GCA_016794805.1 Gemmatimonadota bacterium | reverse complement strand
GCGCCGCCCGCCGGGGGGCGCGCCGCGGTGGTGCCCTTCCTCGCCCGCGACCAGGGGCCCCTGCGGGGCTGGGTCGCGGCGTGGGAGGCGGTCCCGCGCCGGCTCCCGCCGGCGCACGCCGGGCTGCTCACGCTGGTGGCCCTGCTGCTCGTCGTGCTTGCGGGGGTGGTTGCCGACCGCGGAGGACGGGAACGCTGGACTCGCTGGGTGGCGCCCGCGGCGGGGGCCGCGGCCCTGTTCCTGGCCCTGGCCCTGGGAGTGACGGTCCGCCGCACCGCCGTCGCGGCGACCGACCTCCGGCTGCTCACCCTGGCGCAGCTGGTGGAGATCGCCGCCACGGCGCCGGGCGTGCCCCAGGCGCGGCTGCCTGAGATCGGGGCGGGTGCACATCCGGAGGCGGTGGCTACGCCCGCGGGCGTCGGCATCATCGAGCGGGGGGACAGCGCGGGGATCCCGCGCGCGCGGATCGTCGCCGCCACCCCCCGCACCCAGCGCGGCCTCGTGTTCTCGGTCCGGCCGTTCGAGGCGGAACTCGCGGCCCTGCCGCTGCAGCTCCTCGGCTGGGCGCTGCTCGCCGCGCTGGCCGTCGGCTTCACGAGCTGGGTGGGCCGGGGCAGGCGCAATCCCGCGCGGCTGGCGGCAACGCTCACCGCGTGGGGCTTCCTGGCGCCGGCGGCGCTGCACCTGCTGGCGTTCTCGTTCCTGCCGGCCCTGTTCACGATCTTTCTCGCCTTTCATCGCTGGGACCTGGTGGGACAGGGACGGGAGTTCGTCGGGTTCGCCAACCTGGCGGCGGTGCTGACCGACGGGCGGTTCCTCCACTCGCTGGGCGTCACCGCCCTCTACGCCCTTCACGTGCCGGTCACGGTGGTCCTGGCGCTGGGCGCCGCGGTGCTGCTGGACCGCTCGGGGATCGGCGTCCGGCTGCTCCGCGCCCTGCTGTTCCTGCCGTTCATCAGTTCGGTGGTGGCGGTGGCGCTGGTCTGGCAGTGGGTCTACCAGCCGGACTCGGGCCTGCTCAACGCCGGCCTCGCCCGCCTCGGCCTGCCCGGGCCGGACTGGCTCGGGGATCCGCGCACCGCCCTCCTCGCGCTCATGGCGATGTCGGTCTGGGTGCAGCTGGGCTACCAGATGGTGGTCTTTCTCGGCGGGCTCCAGGCCATCCCGCCGCACTACCACGATGCCGCCCGCATGGACGGCGCCGGCCCGGTGGCCCGGTTCGTCTGGGTGACGCTGCCGCTGCTCCGCCCCACCGTGCTGTTCGTGCTGGTGACGAGCGTGATCGGGTCGTTCCAGGTCTTCACCTACGTCGCGGTGATGACCGAGGGGGGACCGCTCCACGCCACCGACGTCGCGGTCTACCGGATCTACCAGGAGGCGTGGGAGTTCCTCCGCTTCGGGACCGCGAGCGCCATGAGCCTCGTGCTGCTCCTCCTGCTGCTGGCGCTCACCTGGCTCCAGTTCCGCTGGCTGGGGCGCCGGGTGGAGCTGGTCTAGTGACGCGGGCGTCGGGCGCCTGGCGGGCCGCGGGGTGGGTCGCGGCGGTGCTGCTCGCGGTCGCGATGCTGGCGCCGTTCGCGGTCATGCTGTCCACCTCGCTCATGGACGAGTTCGAGGTCTTCCGCGTGCCGCCCCCGCTGCTGCCGGCCGTGCCCCGGTGGCGGAACTACCCGGAGGCGCTCGGCGCGCTGCCCTTCGGCCGGTTCTTCGCCAACACCATCGTGTTCGCCGGGTGGGTCGTGGCGGGCCAGGTCGCGACCGCGGCCGCGGCGGGGTACGCCTTCGCGCGGCTCGCGTTCCCCGGACGCCGGGCCCTGTTCGCCGCCACGCTGGCGCTGCTCATGGTCCCCGGCGTCGTGCTCCTCATTCCCCGCTTCCTGCTGCTGCACGCGCTGGGCTGGGTGGACACGGTGCATGGACTGGTGAGCGCGGAGCTGGTCTCGGTCTGGGGTATCTTCCTGCTCCGGCAGGCCTTCCAGGCGGTGCCGCGGGAGCTGGAGGACGCCGCGCGGCTGGATGGCGCGGGGGAGTTCGCGGTGTTCTGGCACATCGCGCTGCCCGCGGTGCGGCCGGCGCTCGCCACGCTGGCGCTCTTCGCCTTCGTGGACGCCTGGAAGAGCTACCTCTGGCCCCTGATTGCCACCCGCTCCCTGGACCGGCGCACGGTGGAAGTCGGGGTGGCGGCGTTCCACGGGTTCTACGCCAGCAACTGGCCCTACCAGATGGCGGCGGCGGTCGTGGCCGCGCTGCCGCTGCTGCTGGTCTTTCTGCTCGCGCAGCGGTATTTCATTCGGGGCATCCAGCTCACCGGGTTTCGCTGAGGGAGGGGCGCGGGGACGATGACGGTCGAGGATCAGGCGGAGGGACTCGCGCTGGTCGGGCGAGTGGCGCGGTTGCTCAACACCGGGCTGGCGGCGGAGGAGACGCTGG
The DNA here is from genome assembly GCA_016794805.1 of Gemmatimonadota bacterium. Classification (GTDB taxonomy): domain Bacteria; phylum Gemmatimonadota; class Gemmatimonadetes; order Gemmatimonadales; family GWC2-71-9; genus JADJOM01. The sequence continues at coordinate 12,631 of JAEUJI010000256.1, read as the reverse complement.
CCACGGTGGCGGAGGTGCTGCGCCGCGGGCTGGGCGCCGCCACCGTCCAGCTCTGGCTGCGCGAGCCCAACGCCACCACCCTCCGCGCCATCGCCGCCCCCGTCCCCGCGGCGGGCCGGCGCACCAGCCGCTCCTTCGCGGTGCTGCCGGACGTCCCGCCCGAGACCCTGCGGTTGCCCCTGCTGCACGAGGGGGAGCGGCTCGGCATGCTGGAGGTCACCCCCGCGGCGGCCGGCGAGGGAGATCTCCTCCCCATCATCGCCGACATCCTGGCGCCGTTCCTCGCGTCGATCGAGCTGTCGGAGGACCTGGCCTATGAGGTGGCGCTCCGGAGCCGCGAGATCGAGGAGCAGCGGCGCTTCATCACCCTGGTGATCGACTGCCTCCCGGTCGGCCTCTACGTGGTGGACCGCGAGTACCGGATCCAGATCTGGAACCGGAAGCGGGAAATGGGCACCCAGGGGCTGCGCCGGGACGAAGTCGTGGGCCGGCCGGTGTTCGACGTGCTCACCCGCCAGAACGCCGAGCAGCTCCGGGACGAGTTCGACGAGGTGTTCCGCACCGGGCAGGGGCGGCAGATGGAGCTGGAGGTCGCCATCGGCGGGGAGACCAAGTACTACCGCATCAGCAAGATCCCGATGCGGCAGGACGGGGAGACGATCACCCACGTCATCACCATCGGCGAGGACGTGACCGAGGCCCACGTGGCGCAGCAGCGGATCCTGCAGAGCGAGAAGCTGGCCGCCATCGGCCAGCTGGCGGCGGGGATCATGCACGAGATCAACAACCCGCTCGCGACCATCGGCGCCTGCGTCGCGGCGCTGGAGAACCGGCTGGAGGACGACATCCCGCCGGACCAGCAGGCGGGCATCCGGGAGTACCTCGGCATCATCGACAAGGAAGTGCAGCGCTGCGAGGGGATCGTGGACGGGCTGCTCGACTTCAGCCGGCCCAAGGGCAAGGCCAAGGGCCCGGTCAACGTCAGCGCGATCGTCGAGGATACGCTGTTCCTGCTGAAGCACCACCAGCGATTCAAGCGGATCGAGGTAACCCGCGAACTGAGCGAGACGCTCCCCGCGGTGCACGCCAACGCCGAGCAGCTGATCCAGGTGTTCATGGCGATCATGCTCAACGCGCTCGACGCGATGGAGCACGGCGGGTCGCTCACCGTGCGCACCCAGCCGGGGACCGTGCACCCCGACGAGGTGGAGATCCAGATCGAGGATACCGGCGTCGGCATCGCGCGGTCGGAACTGCCCAAGATCTTCGAGCCCTTCTTCACCACCAAGCCGCCGGGGCGGGGCACCGGGCTGGGGTTATCGGTCTGCTACGGCATCGTGGCGGAGCACGGCGGCCGGATCGAGGTGGACAGCCAGCCCGGCCGGGGCTCCGTGTTCCGGGTGTTCCTGCCCATCGCGGCGCGCGTCCTCTCTCCCTGACCCCACGGCCATGAAGATCCTCGTCGTCGAAGACGATCGCACCGTCGGCCAGTACGTCCACCGCGGCCTCACCGAGCAGGGGTTCCAGGCCGAGCTGGTGGCGGACGGCGCCCAGGCGCTGGAGGCCGCCACGCACGGCAGCTTCGACCTCGTCATCCTCGACCTGCGGCTGCCGGGGATGTCGGGCCTCGAAGTGCTGCGGACCCTGCGGGACCGGGGGAACACCACCCCGGTGCTGGTGCTCACCGCCCAGGATGCGCTGGACTTCAAGGTGCAGGCGCTGCGCTCCGGCGCCGACGACTACGTGACCAAGCCCTTTGCCTTCGAGGAGCTGCTGGCCCGGGTGGAGGCGCTGGGGCGGCGACCGAAGCAGATCGCGCCGCGCACCCTCCGGGTGGGGGACCTCGAACTCGACCTCGGCACCCGGGACGTGACCCGGGCGGGGCGCCGGATCGAGCTGACCCCCAAGGAGTACGCCGTGCTCGAGTACCTGATGCGGCACGTGGGGCGGGTGATGTCCCGGACGCTCATCACCGAGTATGCGTGGGACTATCACTTCGACCCCGGCACCAACATCGTGGACGTGGTGATCAACCGGCTGCGGAAGAAGGTGGACCAGGGACAGGCCACGCGGCTCATCCACACCGTGCGCGGCGTGGGGTACGTGCTCAAGGCCTGACCCATGTCCTCCATCCGGCGCCGCCTCACCGTCTGGTACGCCGTGGCCCTGCTGGCCTCGGTCGGGGCGTTCGGCGGCGCGCTCTACTTCGAGCGGCGGCGCTCCAGTGTCCGGGAGCTGGATGAACGGCTCTCGCTCGAAGGCAACCTCGCGGCGCAGTACTACATCGGCTACCAGCAGAAGCTGGGCCGCCTCCTGGCCCCGGGAGAGACCCCGGGCCTCGGCTTCAGCGCGGTGGGCGGCTATCTCGACGGCATCCGGGACCTCGTGGTGGTCTTCGATCCCGACCAGGTCCCGATCTACCGCAATGCGATCGCGAAGCCCCTGACCCTGACGGCGCTGGCGCACCTGCTCGCCGCGAATGGCGGGCTGCCGGCCGGGGCCGGTCATACCGGGCTGGTGCGGCTGGACGAGCAGGGCCAGGCGGTGCGCTACGCCCGGGTGCCGCTCCCCGGCGTCTGGGAGCAGGACCAGCCGGCGACGATCGTCGTCGCCGCGCCGCTGACCGCCGTCCCGTTCGGGCCGGAGCAGCTGCTCCAGGCCATGCTGGTGATCGCCCCCGTGATCCTGATCGGCAGCATCGGCCTCGGCTACGTGCTGGCCGACGCCAGCCTCCGGCCCCTGGCAGGGATGGTGGACGAGATCGAAGCCGTGACCGACGGCCGGAGCCTGCACCGGCGGGTGGCGGTGCCGGAGGCGGCGGCGGAGCTGGCCCGGCTGGCCGGCACGATGAACCGGATGCTCGGCCGGCTGGAGGAGAGCTTCACCAGCCTGCACCGGTTCACGGCGGACGCGAGCCATGAACTCAAGACGCCGCTGATGGTGCTCCGCGCGGGGGTGGAGCGGGCCATGGCGGATCCGCGGACCTCGACCGAGACGCTGCGGGCGCTGGAGGAGGTGCTGGAGGAGATCCACCGCATGAGCGAGATGGTGGACAACCTCCTGACCCTGGCCCGCTCCGACGAGGGGGGCACCAGCCTCGCGCTCGAGCCGGTGGACCTGCGGGATCTGGTGGGTGAGGCCTCGGAGACCGCGGGGATCCTGGGGGAGGAGCACCGGATCGCGGTGCGCACCGAGCTGCCCGAGGTGCCGGTGATCGTGCCGGTGGACCGGAGCCGGATCCGGCAGCTGCTGCTGAACCTCGTCACCAACGCCATCAAGTACACGCCGCCCGATGGGCGGGTGAGCCTGGCGCTGGTGGACCAGGGCGAGACGGCCGCCCTGATCATCGGGGACGACGGGATCGGGATCCCGGCGGCGCACCTGCCTCGGATCTTCGACCGCTTCTACCGGGTGGATACCGCGCGGACCCGCACCGGCGCCCGGCCGGGGGCGGGGCTCGGGCTCGCGATCACCAAGTGGATCGCGGAGGCGCACGGCGGCTCGATCACGGTGCAGAGCCGGCCGGGGCGGGGGACGGTCTTCACCGTGAGCCTGCCGCGCTCCCGCGAGACCACCCCGGTCCCATCCCACCGCCCGCCCGCAGGCGTCCTTGATTGAACCGTGCCGCGCGACTACTGGCGCGATCCCGCCCCACCGGTATATTGGCGCCCTTCCTCGAGACCCGCCGTGTCGGCGGGGCGGCTTGGCGCGTATTCTAGTACCGGCCTGCGGGCGCCTGCCGGGGACACACAGCTAATCGGGCTGTCATCATTTTGTCATGTCGCGGGCGGTGTTGCTGCAATGGGCGCCCCGTAGCTTGGCGCACCGCATTACTCACGGAGGATGGTGCCGTGTTCGAGAACCTCGTCGAATCCAACCGGAAGCGCCAGAGCACGCTGGGACAGCAGGCGGTGTCCCTGGCGTTGCACGTGGGCCTGATCTTCGGCGCGATCCAGGCCACGCGGGGCGCGGCCGAAGCGGTGCGGGACATCGTGGTGGACACCACCATGGTGTTCCTGAAGCCGCCGGAACCGCCGCCGCCGCCGCCGCAGGAAATCCCGGAGAACGTGGTGGTGAGCGCCAACCCCCCGCCCCAGGGCTTCCAGGTGATCACCCCGCCGGACAACATCCCGACGGAGATCCCGCCGGTGAACCTGAATGAGCGGTTCGACCCGCGGGACTTCACGGGCAAGGGCGTAGAGGGCGGCATCGCCACCGGCATCGTGGGCGGGACCGGGCCGGTCAACATCGAGGGCGAGGTCTTCCTGGCCGCCGAGGTGGACGATTCCCCGATCCTGACCAACTCGGGGGCCTGCCAGGCCTTCCTGCTCGACCAGTATCCGGCCGTCATGAAGTCGGCGGGGATTCCCGGGCGGGTCGTGCTGCAGTTCGTGGTCAACACCGACGGCAAGGTGGACCCCGGCAGCGTGAAGGTGAACAGCAGCAGCCACAAGGCGTTCGAGGAACCCGCGCGCAAGAGCATCACCAGCTCCGCCTGCGCCTTCAAGCCCGGCAGTTCGCGGGGCGCGCCGGTGCGGGTGCTGGTGCAGCAGGCAGTGTCGTTCAAGCTCAGTCAGTAGGTCTTTTCTACTCTCCCGAGGACGGTCAGTCATGCAACACGGTATCGACATCCTGAAGCTGTGGGATGCGGCGGGTCTCTTCGCCCGCGGCGTCATCGTGGTGATGGCGATCATGTCGCTGTGGTCGCTGTCAGTCGCGATCGCGAAGGCGATCCACATCTACAAGAGCCAGCAGGCCACCCGGAAGTTCGCCCCCGAGTTCTCCCGCGCCATCCAGGAGGAGAACCTCGAGAAGGCCATCGCCCTGGCCGAGAAGAACCAGAAGAGCCACGTGGCCCGGGTGCTGGGCGGCGCGCTCTCCGAGGTGAAGAACCTGATCCAGGACCGCGCCACCATCACCTCGGCCGACATCAACTCGGCGGAGCGGGCGGTGGAGCGCCAGATGCTGATCACGCTGGCGGAGTTCCGCCGCGGCATGAGCATCATGGCGACGGTCGGCGCCACGGCGCCGTTCGTCGGCCTGCTCGGCACCACCATGGGTATCGTGACGGCGTTCACCGGCATGGCGGCGGCCGGCGCCTCCGGCGGCCTGGCCGGCATCTCCGCCGGTATCGCCGAGGCGCTCATCACCACCGCCTTCGGCCTGCTGGTCGCCATCCCGGCGGTGTGGTGCTACAACTACTTCACCACCAAGATCGAGAACCTGACGGTCGAGATGACGTACAGCTCCAAGGAGCTGATCGACTACCTCATCAAGAGCGTGGGGAGCGAGTTCGGCCGCTCGATCTTCACCAAGGAATTCCAGGCCCAGAAGGCGGTGACCGGCCATGGGCATGTCAGCGGGTAGTGCCGGACGAAGCAGCGTCAAGGCCGAGCCCAATGTCATTCCCATGATCGACATCATGCTCGTGCTGCTGATCATCTTCATGATCGTGACGCCGCTGATCGCCGCCGGCTTCAAGGCGGTGATGCCCAAGGGCGAGAACCTGGACAGCCGCCCCGAAGGCGAGAACGAGATCATCCTCGGGGTGGACGCCGGCGGGCAGTACTTCCTCAACGGGAAGGGGCCGGTGGACCCGGTGGTGCTGGAGGAGACCCTCAAGGCGATGTACGCCGCCCGCACCGAGGACAAGATCGTGTACTTCAAGGCGGACAACCAGCTCAAGTTCGCCCGCATCCAGGAAGCCGTCGAGCTGGCGCGCCGGTCCGGCGCCCGCGTGATGGCCGCGATCACCGAGCCCCAAATCCAGGGCGGCCTGTTCGACGCGGCCACCGAGGAGAACTGACATGGCCGGTGGCAGCTCAGCGGGACCGGGCGAGATCACCTCGGAACCCAACGTCATCCCGATGATCGACATCATGCTCGTGATGCTGATCATCTTCATGGTGTCGCAGCCGCTGTCCCGCATGGCGCTCGACATCCAGGTGCCGCCGCAGGAGACCGCGGCGGCCAAGCCCAACGCGGCCTCCAACCAGATCGTCCTGGAGCTCACCGCGGACGGCGGATACGCCATCAACACCCAGCCGGTGCCCCGGGATCAGCTGGACACCCAGATCCACGCGATCTTCGATACCCGGCCGGCCAAGCTGCTGTTCATCAAGTCCGCCCCCGATCGGGTGTACCAGGAAGTGATCGAGGCGATGGACGTGGCCCGCGGGGCGGGGGTCCAGGTCATCGGATTCACCCCGGCGGAAGCCGGCGGCGCCGCCGCACCCGCCGCCCAGTAGCTCCGGAAGGGACCAGCGCACGGGGGGCCGTCACCAGACGGCCCCCCGTTCGTATTATTCGGCGTCGTGTACGGAACCCGGGGACCGCACGTCCCCCCAGCGAGATGCCGGAGTCCGCCCTGTCACCCAGGTACGCCTTTTCGCTGTCCGCCCCCCGCCCCCGCGGCCGCTCGTTCGGCGTGGCGGTGTCGGTCGCGTTCCACCTGCTGCTCGCGAGCCTGCTGTTCCTATCGGTCCGGCAGGACATCAACCGGGTGCTCGCGGTCGGCGATCCGCTGCGCGCGGCCGGTGGCGGCGGCGGCGGTGGCGGCGGTGGACGGGTGGCGTATATTACCCTCCCCGCGCCGGCACGCTCGGCGCCAGCAGCCGTTCCGGTGACTCCGCCCGTGGCCACGCCTCCCGTGCAGGTCACCCCGACACCACCTCCGGTGGTGCCGCCCCCGGAGCCAGAACCGGTCGTCACCGCGGCGGTAACGCCGGTCATCAGTTCGCCGGACAGCCAGCCCGGGAATTCGGCAGGTACCGGACCGGGGGCGGGCGGCGGCACCGGGGGTGGCACGGGCGGCGGGATCGGGCCGGGGGCCGGACCCGGGACGGGACCCGGCGAGGGTGGGGGCGGCGCGGGCGGGCGCGGCCGGCCGCCCAGACCCCGGCAGGAGATCATCCCGGCCATTGACGGGCGGCCGAAGGAACTCCGCGGGCAGGAGATCCGGATCACCTACTCGATCGACGAGACCGGGAAGCCGGTCAAGGTCAGCTTCGAACCCGCGATCGCCGACGGCAAGTTCGCGGGCAAGCTCAGGGAGACCATGCTCAGCTATCGCTTTCACCCGGCGCTCGATCCCAATGGCCGGCCGGTGGCCGGAACCTGGGTCTACATCATGGTCATCTGGTAGGTCCCTCGCCGGTCCCCTTCTTCCCCTCTTCCCGGCCATCCATGCAAGGTCTCTTCACCCGCAAGTCGGTCGCCGATTGCGAGAATGACATCGCGGAGCGCGGCGGCCTCCGGCGCTCGCTCACCAAGTGGCACCTCACCGCCCTCGGCGTCGGGGCCACCATCGGCGCCGGCATCTTCGCCACCACCGGCACCGCCATCGTGGGCGACGCGGTCCGGCCCGGCGCCGGTCCGGCGATCATCCTCTCCTTCATCCTCACGGCGGTGGCCTGCGGCTTCGCGGCGCTGTGCTACGCCGAGTTCGCGGCGATGGTGCCGATCTCCGGGTCGGCGTACACCTACGCCTACGCCTCGCTGGGCGAGTTCATCGCCTGGATCATCGGCTGGGACCTGATCATCGAGTACGCGGTCGGGAACATCGGGGTGGCCATCGGCTGGTCGGGGCACTTCCGGGAACTGCTGGAGTTCTTCGGGATCCATATCCCCGCCTGGCTTGCCACCGACTACCGCTCCGCCAGCCTGGCGGCCGCCGCGGCAGCGGGGGGCGCGGCCGATGCCGGCACCCAGTACCTGGCCTCCGCCATGACGCTGGCGCCGCGGCTCGCCGGGGTGCCGATCATCTTCAACCTGCCGGCGTTCCTCGCGGTCGCCCTGATCACGATGATCCTCATCCGCGGGGTCAAGGAATCGGCGGACTCCAACAACGTGATGGTGCTGCTCAAGGTGGGGCTGATCCTGTTCTTCATCGCGGTGGGGGCGTTCCTCATCCGGCCGGAGAACTGGACCAACCCGGTGGACGGCGGCTTCATGCCGAACGGCTGGGCCGGGGTGAGCGCCGGCGCGGCGATCATCTTCTTCAGCTACATCGGGTTCGACGCGGTGAGCACGGCGGCGGAGGAGGCCAAGAACCCGGCAAAGGACATGCCCTTCGGCATCATCATGAGCCTGGTGATCTGCACCGTGCTCTATATCGCGCTCTCGGCGGTGATGACCGGCATCGCGCCGTGGAAGGCGCTGGGCACCGCGGAGCCGATGCTCACCGCGCTGGAGTTCGCCAACGGGCCGGCGTGGCTGCTCAACGCCTCGCGGTTCATCATCGCGCTGGGCGCCGTGATCGCGATGTTCAGCGTGCTGCTGGTGTTCCAGATGGGGCAGCCGCGGATCTTCTTCTCCATGGCGCGGGACGGCCTGCTGCCGCCGTTCATCGCCAAGGTGCATCCCCGGTTCAAGACCCCGTACGTCGGGACGCTCATCACCGGGCTGTTCGTGGGCACCTTCGCGGCCACGGCCAACATTGCCGAGGTGGTGGACCTCACGAATATCGGGACGCTCTTCGCCTTCGTGCTGGTTTCCCTCGGCGTGATCGTGCTGCGCTACAAGGAGCCGGAGCGGGTGCGGCCGTTCCGGGTGCCCTGGGTGCCGTTCACCCCGATGATCTCGGTGGTGGCCTGCCTCTACCTGATGCTCCAGCTGCCCTGCCTGACCTGGCGGCGGTTCAGCTGGTGGCTGCTGGCGGGATTGCTGATCTACTTCCTGTACGGGGCCTTCCACAGCCGGCTCCGGAACCCCGATGGCAAGGCCCGGTTCAAGATGCCGTGGCTGCCGCTGGCGGGGATCGTCGTCGCCGGGCTGCTGCTCCATTTCGTGGTGTTCAACAGCGCCCGCTGCGGGTAGGGCGGGTAGGGCGGGTAGGGCGGGAAGGGCGAACGGCGAACGGGGAACCGGAGACGGGGATTCTCCGCTCGCCGTTCGCCGTTCCGTGTTCGCTGTCCCCTGCTGCTCCAACCGTGCAGTCTATTTCCCGGCCAGGTGAATCGCTCCCGCCGCGGCGTCGAGCGGCCCCGAGAGCAGCCGGAGCCGGGTTTCCTCCCCCAGCTTGGCGGCGAGCAGGCGGTAGAGCGGGCCGCCATGGAACAGCAGCCCGCCGTTGGTGGCCACCTCGACCGGCGCCCCCGGTTCCGTGCCGAAGTGGGGCAGGAGGCGGGTGACCAGCGCGGCGAGCTCGCGCGCGGCGTAGTCGATGATGCCGGTGGCGACGGTGTCGCCCTGGCGCTGGGCCTCGAAGACCTGCGGCGCGAGGGCCGCGACTTCGGGAACCCCGGCGGCGGCGGCCCACTGGACCAGGCGGTCGATCACCTCGCTCCGGGTGGCGCGGAGAATCAGCTCCGTCAGGGCCGTGGCCGGGCTCCGGCCATCGGCGGCCCGGCCCACCGCCCCGAGCGCCGCGCGGCCGATCGAATAGCCGCTTCCCTCGTCCCCCATCTGCCAGCCGTAGCCGCCGGCCCGGTGCAGCGCGCCGGCGGGATCGCGCGCGACCGCCATGCTGCCGGTCCCGGCGGTCACCACGATGCCCGGCCGGTCCCCGAACGCGGCGGCAAGGGCGATCTCGGTGTCCCCGGTGACGACCACCCGCTCCGCGAAGTCTTCGGTGCGGAGGGCCTGGCGCAGTTCTTCCCGCTCCAGCTCCCGTCCGGCGCCGGCCACCCCCGCGACCAGGATGTCCGCCCGCAGCCGGCCGCGCTCCGACAGGGCGTGGCGCGCGATCTCCCCGATCGTGGTGGCGCAGGCGATGCCCTTGCCGGCCCGCATCTTGGCGCCGGGTCCGGTGGCGCGCGCGACGATGGCGCCGTCGTCGGCCACGATCACGGTGGTCTTGGTGCCCCCGGCATCCACGCCGAGCACGATCCGGCTCATGCCGATGCGTCCTTTCTGCCCCGCAGGGCGGAGGTGAGCAGCCCCGTCACCACGGTGATCAGCGACCCCAGGGGCACATACCAGGGCCAGGCCAGCGGCGCCTTGGCCAGGAACAGGGTGAGCATGACCGCGACGGTGAGCCCGACGGCGAGGATCACGTCCCGGCCCTGGATCCGGGCCGGACCGGCGGCGAGCAGGTAGGCGCCGAGCAGTCCGCCATAGGTGATCGAGGCGATCGACAGCGCGAAGACCACGACCGGGGTCTGCCCCCCGCCGGCCACCGCCTGGAAGAGCAGCGCCGCCGCCGTGATCAGCGCCCCCCAGGCCAGGGTCCAGAGGCGGCCGATCCGGAGCAGGTGCACCGGGTCCCGGCGGCCGGTCCACCCGGCGTAGAGGTCGTGGGTCACGGACGACGCCAGCGCGTTGATGGCGGAGCTCTGGGTGCTCATGGCGGCGGCGAGGATGGCGGCGATGACCAGCCCGGCCAGCCCGGCGGGGAGATGCTCCACCACGAAGCGGGAGAAGATCTGGTCCGCGGGCACCGCTTCCGGGGCCAGGCCGGCGGCCCAGAGGGTGGTGCCGATCAGCAGGAACAGCGCGAACTGGGCGAGCACCACGACCCCCGAACCCACCAGTGCCACCCGCGCCTCGCGCAGCCCGCGGCTGGCGAGGAGCCGCTGCACGATCAGGTGATCGGTGCCGTGGGAAGCGGCGGAAAGCATGGCGCCGCCGATCAGACCGCCAAGCAGGGTGTAGGTCGCGGTGAAGTCCACGACGGGATTCAGGACGCGGAGCTTGCCGGCGGCGCCGGCCTGCGCCAGCACGCCGTCGAGCCCCCCCGCGAGTCCGGTCGCGATCACGAGCGCCGCGACTCCCCCCGCCAGGTAGACCACCAGCTGGATGACGTCCACCCAGACCACGGCCTTGAGCCCGCCGTGCCAGGTATAGAGAATCGTGACGGCGCTCATCGCAAGCACCGACACCGGGATGCTCCAGCCGGTGAGGACGGCGAGCGGGATGGCGCTGGCATAGACCCGGACGCCGTCACCCAGCAGCCGGGTGACCAGGAAGATGACCGACATCATCCGCCGGGTGTTCGGCCCGAAGCGGGTCTCGAGCCGGGCGTAGGCGGTCTCCTGCTCCCCCCGGAAATAGCCCGGCAGCAGCCAGGCGGCGACGGCCACGCGTCCGATCAGGTAGCCCAGGGGGAGCTGCAGGAAGGTGAGGTCCCCGCGGGCCGCGACCGCCGGCACCGAGATGACGGTCAGGGCGGAGGTCTCGGTGGCGACGATCGACAGCAGGATCGCCCAGGCGGGGAGGTTCCGGGCGCCGAGGAAGTAGTCGCCGGCGGTATGCTGGGCGCGCGACATCCACAGCCCGACCCCGAGGGTGAGCCCGAAGTAGAGCGCGATGACGACGAGGTCGAGGGTGGCCATGGGCGGAAAAAAGGGGGGCGGACCTTGCGGCCCGCCCCCCTCGAATCACCCGCGAGGAATCATGCCGTGAAGGACGATCCGCAACCGCAGCCGCCGGTGGCGTTCGGGTTGGTGAAGGTGAAGCCCGATCCCTGCATCGAGGTCACGTAATCGATGGTGACGCCGTTGAGGTACTGCATGCTGAAACCGTCCACGAAGACCCGGGTGCCGTTGATCTCCAGCACCGTGTCATCCTCGAGGGAATGCTCTTCCACGTTCAGGCTGTACTTGAAGCCGGAGCAGCCGCCCGGAAGCACGCTCACGCGGAGCCCCGCCGTCTCGCCGGGCACCTCTTCCGCGCTCATGAACTTGTGGACTTCCTGGGCCGCCTTGTCGGTGATGACGAGGGTGAAGCCCGGGGTGCTGACCTGCTGCTCGGTGCTTTCCATACCACCTGCTCCCTTCTCTGGTAGCTCCGTTGCGCCGCCGGCGGATGCCGGGCGCCCCGGATGTTGTATGGAAGCTAGGGCATCCCGCCCATCCATGTCAATCAGCGCCGGCCCGTGACCCATGCCTAACCTCAAGCAGGTCAACGGATAACGGTGTCGAAGCCCAGTGCGCGGGCCACCCGGTCCGCGATCCCGCCCCGGACCGGCCCAAACCGGGGATTCTCCCGCGTGGGATGCACCCGATTGGCCAGCAGCACGACCACCAGCCGCCGTGAGGGATCGATCCAGATGGAGGTACCGGTGAACCCGGTGTGCCCGAAGCTCCGGGGCCCCAGGATGGTCCCCGCGCTGCTCACCCCCGATGGCGTGTCCCAGCCGAGCGCTCGGCTGGATCCGGGAGGAAGCTCCTGCCGCAGGATGAACTCCCCGACCAGCTTCGGCGGATCGGGCAGGCCGCGCGGATCGCAACCCGGCGCGTCCACCGGATCACCGAGCCCCGCCAGCAGCCAGTCGCCAAACCGGAGCAGGTCTCGGGCGGAGCCGAACAGTCCCGCGTGCCCCGACACGCCGTCGAGCCGCGCGGCGTTTTCGTCATGCACCTCGCCCCGGAGCATCCGGCCGCGCCACGGATCATTTTCCGTGGGGGCGATGCGGGGCCGCCACGCATCCGGCGGCAGGTAGCGGGTGTCCTGGAGGCGGAGTGGACGGGTGAGAAGGCGCTCCACCAGCTCGTCCATCCGTCCGCCGAGGGTTCGCTCGATCACCTGGGTCAGCAGGATGGCGCCCAGGTCCGAATAGACGAAGCTGTCTCCGGGCGCGGTCACCAGCAGGGTGGTGTCCACCAGGGCCAAGGCCGCCGCGCGGCTGGTGGTCTCCTGGTGGAGCGGGCGCCAGGCAGGGAGTCCACTGCTGTGGGTCAGCAGGTGGCGC
>JAEUJI010000104.1 GCA_016794805.1 Gemmatimonadota bacterium | reverse complement strand
CTTCGGCTACCTGCGGGAGCTCAAGGCCCACCATCGCGGCCTGCCGCTGCTGCTGTCGGAGTATGGCGTCCCCTCCAGCCGCGGCATGGCGCACCGGCAGCCGCAGGGGTGGCATCATGGCGGGCACGACGAGCGGGCGATGGCGCGGATTGACGCCCGGCTCACCCGGGAGATCCGGGAGAGCGGGGCCGCGGGGGGGATCATCTTCGCCTGGCTGGACGAGTGGTTCAAGAAGAACTGGCTGGTGATCGAGTACGAGCGCCCGGCGGAGAACACCCGGCAGTGGCACAATGTGGAGGATGCGGAGCAGCACTACGGGGTCGTCGCGATGGTGGCGGGCGACGGCTCGGCGACTCGGCGGCTCGGCGACTCGGCGACTCGGTGGGAGGCGATGGCCATCCTCGAAGAAACCGGGCAGGTCCGGCTCCGGGTGGGATCTGATGAGTCGTACGTCCACCTGGCGGTGGAGTTCCCCGATCTGGTGGGGAAGTCTTTCCCGTGGAGCAGCCAGGATGTGGTGATCGCGCTCGACACCTACCGCGCCGACCGGGGGCAGCGGCGGCTGCCGGGCGGGGTCCGGGCCACGGGGGTCGGGTTCGAGTTCCTCGCGACCTTCCGGGACACCGCCGACGCCGAACTCCGGATCGTGCCGGGCTACAGCCCCTACGTGGGGGGAGACGCCATCGACTCCCTGGGCGATGACTACGGCCGGTTCGCCCGGCGGCCGATCACCTCGCCCCTGCGCGACGATGGCCGCTTCGACTCGATGTTCGTGATCACCAACCGGGCGCGCTTCGCGCGGGACGGGCGCTTCATCCCGGCCAGCGGCAGCAACCGGGGCCGGCTGCGCTTCGGCACCACCGCCCAGTCCACGCTCTCCGACTGGTACTGGGATCGCGCCGCGGGGATGCTGCAGCTCCGGCTGCCGTGGAACCTGATCAATGTCAGCGACCCCTCCACTCGCACCCTCCTCTTCGAGGACCGGGCGGGGAAGGAGATCGGCACCGCGACCTCCGATGGGTTCCGGATCGGGGTGCTGCTGCTCGGCCCGGACGGAAAGCTGACGGAGGCCCTCCCCCGCCCGCGCGCCGACGGCCGGTGGCACGGCGCCGACTTCCGCACCTGGGAGTGGACCGGCTGGACGACTCCCCGCTATCATCAGCGCCTCAAGCCGGTGTACGACTCCCTCAAGGCGGTCTGGTCGCGGCCATGAGCAGGATCCCTGCCTTCGCGTTCGGTGGTCTCGGCCTGGCGGCGCTCTGCGCGGCCGCGCCGCTGGCCGCGCAGGCCCCCACCGCGGACTCGCTCTGGGCGGCGGGGAACTTCGCCGCCGCCAAGGTCGAGTACGAGCGCGCCCTGCACGACAATCCCGGCTGGGTCCGGGCGCTCTACCGGCTCGGCATCCTGGCGTCGTGGGATGGCCGGCTCGATTCGGCGCTGGCGCTCTTCCGCGACGCCCGGGAGCTGGAGCCCGCCGACGCCGATGTCCGCGCCGCCGAGGCCCGGGTCCTGGCGTGGGATGGGCGGTACGCCGCGGCGATCCTCCGGTACGACTCGCTGCTGGCGGAGAATCCGGAGAATCGGGATGCGCGGTTCGGGCGGGCCCAGGCCAACGCCTGGTGGGGCCGGCACCCGGAGGCGGAGCGGGAATACCTGGCGCTGATCGAGCGCAATCCGGAGGACGCGGAGGCGCTGGTCGGGCTGGCCCAGCTGCGGCAGTGGCAGGGCCGTCCCGACGAGGCCAGCCGCTACGCGACGATGGCGCTGCGCGTGGCGCCGGAAGATCGGGCCGCCCGGGAGGTGGCCCAGCAGGCCCGCGCCCTCAGCCGGCCGCGGCTGGAGCTGACCCTGGGCCTGAGTCACGACTCCGACGACAATAACGTCTGGTGGCAGAGCCTGGCGACCTCGATGGTGCTGGCCGACGGGCTGCGCGGATTCGCCAGCGTGGGCGCGCTCGAGGCCAGCGATCCGGTGGAGGACGGGGCCACCCGGCTCCACGGCGAGGTGGGCGCATCTCTCAGCCGCGGCAACCTGGGGCTCACCGGGGCGGTGGGGGGCCGGAAGCTGTCGTCGGATTTCGGGATCGACCACTCGCTGGCCACCTGGCGGGCGGGCGCCTCGCTCCGGTTCGGGCCCGGGTCCGGCGCCGGGATCGGCTACGCGCATTACAGCTTCGATGAGACCGCCGGGCTCATCTCCCGCGAGCTCAACGTGGACGAGCTCTCGCTGGACGGCGACGTCGAACTCACCCGCCGGCTGTCGCTCGGAGTGGGCGCCAGCCGCGGCTGGCTCTCCGATGACAACACGCGGCAGTCGTTCGTGGTGGCGCTGACCCAGCGGGTGGCGCCGCGGGTAACCGTCGGCCTCTACGGCAGGGCGCTGAGCTACGACTTCAAGGGGGTGGGCTACTTCTCCCCCGATCCCTTCCTGCTGGGGGAGGCGCGCTCCGCCTGGACCCGCGTGGGCGGGCGGTGGGAGACCCGGCTCTCCGGCGGCCTCGGCGTGCAGCAGGTAGGGAGCGGCGCCCGGGCCCAGAGCGAGTGGCACGTGGAGGGCCGCGTGGCGCGCCGCTGGGCCACGATCAACGAGGTGGCCCTCTCCGCCGGCTTCTCCACCAG
>JAEUJI010000070.1 GCA_016794805.1 Gemmatimonadota bacterium | reverse complement strand
ACCGTCACCACGAACTCGCCGCGCTTCACCCGCGCGACCACTGCCGAGGCCCCGCCCGCGGGATCCCGCGCGACCAGCCAGGTGGCCGGAACGCCCAGCACGATCAGGGCAAGGGCGGCAAGCACTCCGCGCTTCGGAAGCGGCGGCATGGGAACTCCTGGGCTGAGCTAGCGAACGGGACGCCGCTCCCGGTGGCGGGAGGGCGGCCCAAATGTGCCTGGCCGGGCGGGGATCGGCAACCGCTCGCGGGGGGTAACTGACCAGAAACACAACGCCCCCCGGAGGGTCTCCGAGGGGCGTTAGATGCGTGGAACCGGGAAAGGGTTGCCGCCGGTCAGTTCTCCACGAGGATCAGGTACTTCGACCCGGCCCAGAACTGCTCCGGCTGGGCGATGTGCAGGGTCCCGGCCAGCTTGCCATCCTTGATGGAGGCGCTGTCGGCGAAGCTCAGGTCCTGCCGCGAGACCAGCTTGTACTGCCGGTCGGCGGGGAGGTCGATCATGGTGCCGGTGGTCTTGTCCATGGCGGTGAAGACCGTCGGGTCGAGGCTCCGGGCGGGGTGGAGCTGCTTGCCGCCGAAGAACAGGAACTTCTTCCCTTCCTTGGTGACGACACCCTTCTCGAGCAGCTCCTCCTCGGTGCCGGCGATGTAGTACACCGTGTTCTTGTACGCGGTCAGGTTGGACACGGTGTCCTGCAGCGCCACCTTCTCGGTGCTCAGCTGGGCATTCACCACCCGCGCGGTATCGAGCTGCTGGTTGAGCCCGGCGATCTGCACCGACTGCGAGTCGATCACGCTGCGCAGCTCGGTTTCGGTCCGGAGGGCGGTGGCCTGGAGGCTGTCCACGCTGGCCTTGTACTCCTCGATCTGGCGCAGCAGCGTGGTGTTCCGGTTGCCGAGCGACCGGGCGCGCTGGGTGCTCTGCTCCAGCCGCTGCTCGGTCTCATTGAGGCGGGCCACCAGCGCCTGCACCCGCTCCAGCGCCGCGGTCCGCGCCGCCCGGTCCCGCTCCGCCGGGGTCCCGGCGTCGGTGGAGGCGGCGGTGGTCACCAGCGCGGTGCGGGCCTTGGCCAGCTCCTCGTTCACGCCGTTGACGAACTTGGAGGTCTCGAGGACCTCGGTGATCAGGCTGTCCTTCTCGGCCGCGAGCGCCTGCGCGTCCGCGAGCGCCTTGGAGAGCTCTTCCTTGTGCTGGTTGCAGCCGAGCATCAGGACGAGCGGCACGAGCCAGAGACTGCGACGCATCGGTACCTCCTACTGGGGTCCAGGGCGCCCCTGCCGCACAATGGGCGGGGCGCCGCCGCGCGCGGAAAGGGTAGCCGCGTGCAAGTGCCCTAATGCTATACGCATGGAAACTGGACGGAAGTGACCCGACTCACACCGGGAGATGACAATACTGTTATGCACCCCGGTCAGCGCGCGGGGCGCGCCGCCGCCGGGCGCGGGGTGGCCTTGGCGGCCACCGGGGCGGTCGCGGAATCGGGCGGGTCCACCTTGATGAGCCCGTACTTCTCCGGGTGGGCGCAGACGATGGCCGCCGCGATGATCTTGGGCACGTACTCGCGGGTCTCCTCCGGCAGCAGCTTCAGCCGGTACAGGTGCCAGAAGTCCCGCTTGCTCTTCTTGAAGCCGCCCGGGGTCTGGGCCACCTTCCGGAGCACCCGGCGGACCCCGTTCTCCCCCTTGTTGTAGCTCGCCATGGCCAGCATGAAGGCGTCTTCGCCGAACTCCGCGAGCAGGCCGGCCAGGTACTTGGCCGCGGCCCGGGTCTGCTTGGGCACGTCGGTCCGTTCGTCCACCGCCCCATCCACCCGGAGCCCGAGCGACTGCGCGGTGGTGCGGGTCATCTGCCACATCCCCCGGGCCCCCGCGGAGCTCTTCGCCATCGGGTTGAACTGCGACTCGGTCCAGGCCACGTAGGCCATGGCCTCCGGCAGCTCCAGCGCCTTGAACTCCGCGGTGATCTGGGGCCAGTAGTTCACCTTCCGGCGGTAGATGATGCGGGCGGTGGGCCCCGCCTTTCGCAGCACCTCGATGTGGTACGCCACCCGCTCCTTGAAGATCGGGGGCACCGCGTAGGCGGCGGCGTCGAACTGGCGCAGGATGGAGCGGATTTCGCGGTCCAGCTCGTCCCCGCTCTCGGCCACCTGCTCGGCCTTGGCCCGGTCCTTTTCGGCCAGCTGCGCCAGGGCCTGCATCGCGTTGGCCTGGGTGATCTGGAACTCCCGCTCCAGCTGGGTGAGCTTGAGCGAGTCCCGCTCCAGCGCCATCCGTTCCTGGATCGCGCCCAGCTCGGTGTCGTAGCGCGCCTTCTGGTCCAGCAGCTGGTTGATCTGCTGCTGCTTCCGGTACAGCACGAAGGACAGCACCGAGATCACCACCAGCGAGGCCCCCGCCACCACCCCCACGATCTTCACCCAGCGCTTGCGGGTCTGGGTCTTCATGAGGTCCCCGACCTCATGGATGGTGGCGGCCATCACCTCCATGGTGCGGCGGGACTTGGTGCCGCCCGCCTTGGCCCGCTCCTCCGCCACCCGTTCCGCCGCCGCCGCCACGATCCGGACCGCCGAGGTCTCCCGGCTCCGCTCCTTGAAGGTCTCGACCATCTGGGCGGCATCCTTCGCCGCGTCGTAGTTGGGATCGAAGACCACCGCGACCTCCGCCTCCGGCCCCCCCTCGCCGCCGAAGCGAACCCGGTCACCGCTCTTCAGGGCCTGGCTCTGCACCCGCTCGCCGTTGACCCACACCCCCCCCGCCTGCCCCAGGTCGAGCAGGTGGTAGGCGTTTTCCTTCCGCACCACCGCCGCGTGGTACCGCCCCACCTCCGCGTCCCGCACCAGGTCGTACCGGACGTCGCAGTCACCGCTCGTGCCCACGCGGATGGAGCGCTTGTCCAGTTCAGTCGTGGTGCCGGCAAGGCTGCCGGTGATGTGGTTGAAGCGGATCATGGATTCGGGAGTGAGGGCAGAGGGTGCTGTCGCCCCGGAGCTTACCGTCACCCGGCCCCGCACGCCAGAGTGGCGCCGGCGCGACGCGCCCCCGGGGCCGGCTGAGGTGAAGCGGGCCTTATACGGGCATTCATCACCCCTTCGCCGGCCCGGTGCCACCTTGTACCTGATCCCGGAGGTCCGGATTCACGCCCCGGAACCGGATCAGAGAGGCTGGCCCGGCCTATGTCACGGATTCCGCACGCCCCTGTCCCCGCCCCGCCCGGGTCGGCTGGGGACCTCGTCCGGCTGATCGAGATGGAGCAGGCGCTCGCGACGCGGCTGGAAGCCACCACCCTCGAATGCACCGGGATCGTCGCCGCGGCGCGCGAGGAGGCGATCGCGGCCGAACGGGAGCTGGAGGCCCGGGTCGTCCGGGAGGTGCACGCCGCGACCGACCGGATCGCGGCGGAAACTGCGGCCCGAATCGCCGCCATGGAGGCGGCCGCCCGCGACCGGGCGACGCGCTACACCGCGGTCTCCGACGCGACCGCGGCCACGCTCGCGGACGGGCTGCTCCGCTGGCTCACCGCGCCGCCCGGGAGCGCGCCGTGATCCTGGCGATGTCGCGGGTACGGATTCTCGGCCCCCGGCCCAAGCTGGCGGAGGTGCTCGGCGCGCTGCAGGACCTGGGGCTGATCCACCTCGCCCCGCCGCCGGAGACTTCGGTCCTCACGCCGGTGCTGACGTCGCCCCGCGAGGAGCGGCTCCGGCTCCGCCTGGGGCGGTTGCTCGAGGACGCCGCAGTGGCGGGCCGGCTGCTCGAGGTCCCACCCGCCACTCCCGCCGCGAAGACACCGCTGCCGCTGCCCCGCACCGTCCGCCTGATTGTCCGGGCCCGGCGGGAGGGGGAGCGGCTGGTGGCCAGGATCGAGTCCCTGGAGGAGGAGCAGGCGCTCCTGGCCCGGTACGAGGCGGTGTTTCAGGCCTTCGAACCGCTGCTCCGGAGCCAGCCGCGCTGGGCCAGCGGCCGGGCGTATCACGTGGTGCTCCGCCCCGGCCAGAAGGAGATGGTGGCCCGGCTCCGGAGCGAACTCGGCGCGCTCCTCGGGGATGCGTTCGAGATCCGCGATCACCCCCTCCCCGCCGATGAGACCGCGCTGCTCATCCTGGTCCCGGCGCACGCCGCTCCCCGGGTCGAACAGTGGCTTGCCGCCGGGCGGGTGAGCGAGGTGAGCCTCCCCGCCGGGTTCGCCGGGAAGAGCCTGGCGGAGGCGATGCCCGCGATGCAGGAGCGCCGCCGCCAGCTGCCGGCCGAGCTGGCCGCGACCCGCCGGGCGCGCGCCGAGGCGGCGCGCCGCTACGGCCCCCTGCTCCGGCAGGGCACCGGCCAGCTGCGCGACCTGCTGGCCCGGCTCGAGGCCCGGGATCTGAGCCGCGTCACGGCGCATGCCTTCGTCATCGAGGGGTGGCTGCCGAGCGACTCGCGCGCCCGGGTGGCCAGGACCCTGGAGCGGGACTTCGGCGCGGAAGTGGTGCTGGAGGAGGTGGCGCAGGATCGCTGGACGGCGGAGACGGCGCCCGTGGTGCTCCGCAATCCCCGGCTGTTCCGGCCCTTCGAGCTGCTGGTGAGCCTGGTGCCCCTCCCCCGCTACGGCAGCATCGATCCGACTCCGTTCGTGGCGGTCTTCTTCCCCATGTTCTTCGGGCTCATGCTGGGCGATATCGGCTACGCGGCGCTGCTGTTCGGCCTGGCCTACCTGCTCCGCCGCCGGTCCGCGGGCGAGGGGTGGCGCCGGTCGGTGGCCGAGATCCTGATCGCCTGTGCCTGCTTCAGCGGCATCTTCGGGGCCCTCTTCGGCGAGTTCTTCGGGGACCTGGGCCGCCGCGCCTTCGGGCTGCATGCCCTCTGGTTCGACCGGGAAGAGGCCATCGTGCCATTCCTGATCCTCGCCGTGTCGCTGGGCGCGGTGCACATGCTGCTCGGTCTGGTGATCGGCGCGGTGAGCGCCTTCGCGGGCCACCGGCGCCAGGCCATCGGTCGCGGGCTGGCCGCGGTGATGCTGGTGCTCGTCATCCTCGCCCTGCTCGCGAGCGTCGAGGTGGTCCCCCGCGGGCTGCTGACGCCATTGACCGTCGGCATCCTCGTGATCTTCCCGATCATGGTAGTGGTCGAGGGCGTCGTGGCGCCGGTGGAGTTCCTCTCCACGCTGGGCAAGGTCCTCTCTTACTCCCGCATCATGGCGCTGGGCACCGCCTCCGTGATGCTGGCGGTGGTGGCCAACGAGATGTCCGGCGCCTTCGGCAGCGTGATCGTCGGGGTGATCTTCGCCCTGCTGTTCCACCTGGTGAACTTCGCGCTCGGGGTGATGAGCCCCGCGATCCACGCGCTGCGGCTCCATTACGTCGAGTTCTTCGGCAATTTCTACAGTCCGGGCGGGGTGGCGTACCGGCCTTTCGGGCACGGGACGCCACCTCCGTCCCGCGCCACCTGAGGAGGAGTCGGCCATGTCCATCTGGATCCCGCTCGCGGCCGCCCTGGCCGTCGGCCTTCCGGCGCTTGCCACGGCCTGGGCGCAGTCCCGCATCGGGCCGGCCGGCGCCGCCGCGCTCGCCGAGAAGCCCGAGCTTACCACCACGGTGATCATCATGGTCGCGATCCCCGAGACGATGGTCGTGCTCGGCTTCGTGGTCGCGGTGCTCATCATGCTGCGCGGCGGCGCCTGACCCGCCATGCCCCTGCCAGACCTGCTTGCCGCGCTGGAACGGGAGGCGGAGGACCGGATGACCCGGGATCGCGCCGCCGCCCTGGCGGAGGCGGACCGGATCACCACGGAGGCGCGTGAGCGCCTCGCCCGGCGCCAGGAGCTGGAACTGGCCCGGGCCACCGCGCGGCTGCGCGCCGAGGCGGAGCGGCAGCATTCCCAGGCCACCCGGGCGGCGGAACAGGCGGTGCTCACCAGCCGCGAGGCGCTCCTCGCGCGGGTGCTGGCCCTGGGCCGGGAGCGGTTGCTCGCGCGCGAGCCCGGCGCCGGAGAGCGGCAGGCCGTCACCGCCCTGCTCGGGGACGCGCTCCGCTACCTCGACGGCGGCCCGGTCGAGGTGCGTGCCTCGCCTCCTCTGCTCGAACTAGTGCGCGGCGCCCTCACGGACCGGCCCGATCACGCCGTCACCGCCGAGCCGTCGGTGGCGGCGGGCGGGATCGTCCGGGGCGAGGGAGGCCGGGTCACGGTGGACGCGAGCCTCGGGGGACGGCTGGCGGCGCGGGAGCTCGAGGCACGGATCGTCATCCTCAAGCTGCTCGAGGCGCAGGGATGAGCGCCGGGCTGGAGTCCTTCACCGTCCGGGCCGCGGGCCTCGCCGGCCGGCTCCTCACCCCGGAGGCCCGGCACCGGATCCTCGGCGCCACCGATCTCCCCACCCTGGCCCGCGAACTGAGCGCCGCCGGCTATCCCTCCGCCGAGGCGCGGCCCGAGGCCCACTCGCTGGAGCTGGCGGTGCGCCGTGGGGCGAGTGCCCGGCTGCGGCAGCTCGCCCGCTGGGATCCGGCGGGACGCCTGGGACCGCTGCTCTTCGCCGACGAGGACCGCCGCTCCCTCCGCGCGGTGCTGCGCGGCGCGGTCGCGAACCTCTCCCCCGAGGCCCGGCTCGCCGGTACGCTGCCGACGCCCCGGCTCCCGGAACGGGCGCTCACCGAACTGGCCCGCCAGCCCTCGGTGGCCGCGATCGCCGCGCTGCTCGCGGTCTGGCGCTCGCCCTACGCCGAACCGCTGGCCGCCGCGCTCAAGGACAAGCCGGACCTGCTGGAGCTGGAAGTGGCGCTGGGCCGGCAGATCGCCGCCGACCAGCTCCGCGCTGCCGGCCGCGACCCCGGCTGGCGGGACTTCGTGCGGGAATCGATCGACCTCGACAACCTGCGCACCGCGCTGATCCTCGCCGGGCGCGGGGACGAGATCGCGCCCGCGCACCTTTTCATCCCGGGTGGCGTGGTGCTGACCGCGGAGCGGTTCGCGAACATCGCGCGGGCACCGGACGCCGCCGCCGGATACCGGCTTGCGGCGTCGGCCTGGGAAGGCACCGCGCTGGCGGCGCCGCTGGATCGGGGCTACATCGCCCCGCTGTCGCTGGAGCCGGAGCTCGAGGACCTGCGCCGCCGCGCCTGGCGCCGGCGGGCCCGGAGCGAGCCGCTCGGCGCGCCGCCCGTGGTGTACTACCTCCTCCGCCTCCGGGCGGAGGTGCGGCTGCTGCAGCGCGTCGTCTGGGGCCTGGCCCTCGGCGCCCCGCCGGCCCGCCGCCGCGACCCGGAGGACGAGGCGTGAGCTACACCGTGCGCGTGATCTGTCGCCCCGCGGTGGCGGCCGGCTTCACCCTGGCGGGACTCCGTCCGGTCGAGGTGGAGACCCCCGGGCAGGCACAGAACCGGGTGGTGGATCTCGCCGGCGACCCGGCGACCGGCGTCCTGCTGGTCGAGGACATCCTGCACGACCAGCTCCCGATCGAACTCCGCCGCGAGCTCGCCCGCCGGGCGCTCCCGCTGGTGGTGCCCTTCCCCGGCCCCCACTGGCGCGCCGCGGACGAGGGGGTGGACCGCTACATCGCCGAACTGCTCCGCCAGGCCATCGGTTACCGGGTACGGCTCACATGACCACGGCGCCCGCCACGATCCGCCGCATCACCGGCACGCTGGTGGAGGCCGGGCCGCTCCCCGCCGCCGGGCTGTACGAACTGGCGCTGGTCGGCGAGCACCGTCTCCTGGGCGAGGTCATCCGGGTCCAGGGGTCCATCGCCACGCTGCAGGTCTACGAGGACACCAACGGCCTCGCCGCCGGCGAGCCGGTGATCTCTTCCGGCCGGCCGCTCGAGATCGAACTCGGCCCCGGGCTGCTCGGCGCCATTCTCGACGGCCTCGGCCGGCCGCTGCCGGACCTGGCGCGCACCCTGGGGGACTTCCTGGTGGCCGGCGGGGAGACCTCCACCCTCGACCAGGAACGCCGCTGGCACTTCGAGCCGGGCGTCATCCCCGGGCAGGTGGTGGGGCCCGGAGACGTGATAGGCACCGTCGAGGAGCGGCCGGGATGGCCGCACCGCATCCTGGTCCCGCCGGGCCGGGGCGGCACCGTCCTCCAGGCGGCGGCGGGGGACTTCACCGTGCGGGAGCCGGTGGTGCGCCTGACGGATGGCGGCACGCTGGCGCTGTCCCACCGGTGGCGGGTGCGGGCGCCGCGACCCAGCGCCCTGCGCCTCCCCGATGACCGGCCGTTCCTCACCGG
This sequence comes from Gemmatimonadota bacterium, assembly GCA_016794805.1. Taxonomy (GTDB): domain Bacteria; phylum Gemmatimonadota; class Gemmatimonadetes; order Gemmatimonadales; family GWC2-71-9; genus JADJOM01. The sequence continues at coordinate 8,420 of JAEUJI010000070.1, read as the reverse complement.
GCAGCGCATCTTCGACTTCCTCTTCCCGGTGGCCGAGGGCGGCACCGTCGCGGTGCCCGGCGGCTTCGGGACCGGCAAGACGGTCATCGAGCAGTCGCTGGCCAAGTGGGCGGACGCCGACATCATCGTCTACATCGGCTGCGGCGAGCGGGGCAACGAGATGGCGGAGGTGCTGAACGAGTTCCCCGCCCTCACCGACCCGCGCACCGGGCGCTCCCTGATGGACCGCACCATCATGGTGGTCAACACCTCCAACATGCCGGTCGCGGCGCGCGAGGCATCGGTCTACCTCGGGATCACCCTGGCCGAGTACTACCGGGACCAGGGCTACCGGGTGGCGCTGATGGCGGACAGCCTCTCCCGCTGGGCCGAGGCGCTCCGGGAGATCAGCGCCCGCCTCTCCGAGATGCCCGGGGAGGAGGGCTACCCGACCTACCTCGCCAGCCGGCTGGGCACCTTTTACGAGCGTGCCGGGCGGGTGCGCTGCCTGGGCGCGCCGGAACGGGAGGGGGCGCTCACCCTGATCACCGCGATTTCGCCCCCGGGCGGCGACTTCTCCGAGCCGGTCACCCAGGCCTGCCTGCGGGTGGCGGGCGCGGTCTGGGCCCTCGATCCCTCGCTGGCGCACCAGCGCCAGTTCCCGGCGGTGGACTGGGAGACGAGTTACTCCGAATACCTCAACCGGACGCTCCCCTGGTTCGAGCAGGAGGCGGGGGCCGGCTGGGGAGATGCGCGCCGGCGACTGCTGGAACTCCTGCAGCGGGGCCGCGAGCTCAAGGAGATCGCGGCGCTGGTCGGACCCGACGCGCTGCAGGACGAGGACCGCCTGATCCTCGATTCCGCCCGGCTGCTGCGCGAACTGGTCCTGGCCCAGAGCGCGTACAGCCCGACCGATGCCTCCTCCCCGGTGGGCAAGACCCTCGCGCTGGCGCGGCTGGCGCTGGCACTCCACGACGCCGCCCGCACGGCGCTCGGCGCCGGAAGGGTCTTCGAGCGGCTGGACTTCGCCCCGGCGCGGCGGGCGCTGATCGCACTTCGGGAAGCCGGCGCCGACGCCTGGCCCGCCGCGGTGCCTGGCGTGGAGGCGGCGGTAGCCCTCATGGCGCGAGGGGAGGCGGTCCGATGAGTACCCTGGCCCGGAGTTATCAGGGCGCCGCCGGTGCCGCCGGCCCGCTGCTCTTCCTGGAACGCACGGCACGGGTGGCGCTCGGGGAGTGGGTCACCATCCGGCTCCCTGGCGCCGCGGACCGGCGTGGCCAGGTGATTGACGCCGGCGAGACGATGACCGTGGTGCAGGTGCTGGACGACACGCTCGGCCTCGCGCCCGGTGAAGCGACCGTGACGCTCACGGGCGAGGTGGCGAATGCGGTGGTGGGACGGGAGCTGATCGGGCGGTCGCTCTCCGGGGCGGGACGCCCATTGGATGGCCTGCCGGCGCCGGTGGGCGAGGCGCTCCGTCCCATCAACGGCGCCCCGATGAACCCCGCCCGGCGGGTGCGGCCCAGCGAGTTCATCGAGACCGGCGTGAGCGCCATCGATGGGCTCAATACCCTCGTGCGAGGCCAGAAGCTCCCGGTCTTTTCCGGCCCGGGCCTCCCCGGGCTCGAGCTGGCCGCGTCCATCGTGGAGCAGGCCCGCGCGCCGCGCGGGGAACCGTTCGCGGTGGTCTTCGCCGGCATCGGCATCACCGCGCGCGAAACCCAGGGCTTCCTCGAACGCTTTGCCCGGAGCGGCGCCCTGAGCCGCACCGTGCTCTTCCTCAACCAGGCCAGCGATCCGACCATCGAGCGGATCCTCGCGCCCCGCATGGCGCTGGCCGCGGCCGAGTTCCTCGCCTTCGATGCCGGGCTGCATGTCCTGGTGGTCATGGCGGACATCACCCACTACTGCGACGCGCTGCGGGAGATCGCGACGGCGCGGCAGGAGATCCCCGGCCGCCGCGGCTACCCCGGGTACATGTACACCGACCTGGCCACGATCTTCGAGCGCGCCGGCCTGCTCATGGGCCGCCCCGGCTCGGTCACCCAGCTCCCGATCCTCACGATGCCGGATGACGACATCACCCACCCGATCCCCGACCTCACCGGCTATATCACGGAGGGGCAGATCGTGCTCTCCCGCGAACTGCACCGGAAGGGGATCTTCCCACCGGTGGACGTGCTGCCGTCGCTGTCCCGCCTGATGAACGCGGGAATCGGAAAGGGTCGCACCGTGCCGGAGCACCGGCAGTGGGCCGACCAGCTCTACGCCCTCTACGCCCAGGGGCGCGAGGCGCGGCTCATGGCCGCCATCGTCGGCGAGGCGGGCCTCGGCGCCCAGGACCGGCGCGCCCTCGAGCTGGCCGACCGGTTCGAGCGGGAGTTCATCGGCCAGCGCGAAGGGGGGCGGCGCCTGCCGGAGACCTTCGCCGCCGGCTGGCGGCTGCTGGAATCGCTCCCGCGCGAGGACCTGACCCGCCTGAGCGATGCGGTGTGGGAGGCACGGCCAAGCGCCGAGCCGCCGAGCAGCCCCGCCGCCGAGCCGGCCAGATGACCGGTCCAGCCACCCGCCTGGAGCTGCTCCGGGCTCGCCGCCAGCTCGACCGGATGGCGAAGGGCACATCCCTGCTCCGCCGCAAGCGGGAGGCGCTGGTGGGCGAGCTGTTCCATCTGGCCCGGCCCGCGGCGTCCGCACGCGCCGCGATCTCGGCCGAGGCGCGGGAGGCCTACGACGCGCTGCTGGAAGCGTCGGCGGCGGATGGTCAGGCGGCCCTCCGCCCCTGGGGCTGGCCCGAACGGGATCTCCGGGTGGAGATCCGACCGCTGTCCGTCTGGGGCATCCCCGCCTCGACCATCCTCGACCGGCCGCCGCTGCTCCGGACCATGGCCAACCGCGAGGCCCCGCCCCCGGCCACGGGCCCGGCGACGGTGCAGGCCGCGGATCACTTCGAGCGGCTGGTGGATCAGCTGGTTGGCTCGGCGCCGCGGGAGATGCTGCTGCAGCGGCTGGGCCAGGCGCTGGCCCGCACCACCCGCCAGGTCAACATGCTGGAACAGCGGCTCACCCCGGCGCTCGAGCTGCGGCTCGCGGAAGTGCGGCGGCGGCTGGAGGAACGCGAGCGCGAGGAGAAGACGCGGCTGCTGCGGGTGAAAGTCAGGCGGTAGGGCGGTAGCGGCGGTAACGACGGTAACGACGGTAGCGACGGTACCGTCGCTACCGTCGTTACCGTCAGAACACCCGCACCATCTTCGCCACGCTCGGCACCCCGTTGGTCCCGATCAGGAACAGCATGTAGGGTCCGGGGGGCATCCGGTTGGCGCTGGCGGGGATCTTGACCGTGACCGAGGTCCCGCCCCGCGTCACCTGCATCCGGCCGAAGTGCTGCCCCATGTCAAACGAGTGGGTATTGCTGGAGAGCCGCACCAGCGTGGCGAATCCCACCCCCGCCGGTGACGGCGTCCCGATGACGACCGACTGGCCGTAGCGCAGCGTGGCGGGCGCGCTGGTGATCACCGGCCGGGGCCCCTGGAACAGGTACGGCGGCGAGAAGACCTCGGCGTTGATCTCATTGGGGAGGCCGGCGCCGTCGCCGCTGCCGGTGTGCAGCAGGCGGCCGTCGGGCAGCAGCACGGTGGTGTTGTGGTAGCCGCGCGGGACCGCCGCCGATGCCCAGACCGTCCAGGTCTCGGTGGCCGGGTCCCAGACCTCCACGTGCCGCTGGGGCGAGCCGAGGTTGGTGAAGCCCGAGGAGCTGGTGCCGCCGGTCACGGCCACCTTGCCATCGGGCAGCAGGGTCGCGCTGATCTGGCGCCGCGGTACCGACATCGGGTTGGTGAGCCGCCACTGGGGCGAGGCGACGTTCAGGTCGATCACCTCCGCCGTGGCGGTGGGGGGATCGCCCCCGCCCATGTAGAGGATCTTCCCCGGCTGGTACATCACCGCGGAGCCATAGTCCCGCCCGCCCACGACCCGGTTGGCCACGAAGGTCCAGGAGCCGGTGCCGGCGGTGTTGAGATAGCTGGTGCCCTGCATCTCGCCGGCGTAGAAGATCCGGCCGTTGGGCGCAAGAAAGGTACGGGGGTAGTAAGGCAGCCAGGCGGAAGCGCTGGTCAGCCGGCGCCAGGTGCCGCTGGCGGCCTGGTACACCTCGGGGATCAGCACCGTGGACCCGTTCTGGTCGGTCCCGCCCAGCGCCACCGCGTCGCCGTTGGCGAGGGTGGTGATGGTGGGATACCAGCGCCCGAGCGCCATCGGCTGCTTCACGGTCCAAGTGTTGTTGTTGAAGTTGAAGATGTTGGTGTTGGGGAGCCCCAGCCCGTCCAGGATATGGCCCCCAGCCACCAGCAGCCCTCCGTTGGAGAGGAAGGTGGACCCGGCACAGAACAGCAGCGACGGCGAGGCGAAGGGGGTGAAGCTCCCGGTGGCCGGATCCCAGACCTGCGGCGTGCCGCCATTCAACCGCCCGAAGCTCAGGACCTTGCCGCTTGGGAGGAGGCTCAGGTGCACCCCGACGTTCACCCACGGGAAGGGCGCGCTCCACGCGCCCATCGTGGCGTTGTCCGCCGAGCCCCCGCCGCCTAACAGCGGGTTGTTGTCGAGGGACGGACCCGACTCCGCCGCCTCCATCTCCGGAGCCTGGGTATCGCTGAAGTCGGAACAGCCGAGGAAACCGGCGACGGCGAGCAGCCAGACCAGACGTGCGGACCGGGAGCGCATGGCTCACCCTCCACGTGGGCGGATTGGCAGGTGCGGCGAGTGGGGCAAGGGGAGTGCGAAGCGGGGTAATGCAGGAGCCGGGCCGGGCGCCGGGGGCTGGCGCGGCGCGCCGAAGTGCTTTGCTGGCAAGGGACTGGGCGGCGCTGGGACGGGGGCGGCCCGCCCGTCAAAGGCCGGCCGTTGTCGCGCCGGCGCAACGATCAGGGAGGGTCTTGGAGGGGAACCTGAGATGGGCCCTGCAGGATTTGAACCTGCGTCCCTCGGATTATGAGTCCGGTGCTCTAACCGGCTGAGCTAAGGGCCCGGCATTTCCTGGCTGTAGGCCAGCACCCGCTCGTACAGCGCCAGGTGCCGCTCGGCCATCAGCCGCCGGGTGAAGAACTTCTCTACCCGCGCCCGGCCGGCCTCGCCCATCTTTTCCCGCAGGAACGGATCCCGCGCCAGCGTGTCCAGCGCCTCCGCCAGCGAGCGCACGTCATGCACCGGCACTTCGAGCCCCGTCTCCCCCGGCTGGTTCACCTCGCGGACGCCGGTCGGCACCGCGGTGGTGATCACCGGCCGCCCCGCGGCCATCGCCTCCAGCACCACCAGGCCGAACATCTCGTCGATCGTCACCGAGGGGAGCACGAGGAAGTCCGCCTCCGCCATCCGGCGCGGCAGGTCCTCGTCGGGATACTCGCCGTAGAACCGCACCCGGTCCGCGAGCGCCAGCGCCTGGGTGAGGGTCTTGAGCCGGGGGCCGTCCGGGCCGGTCCCTACGATGTCCAGCCGGAGGTCCGGCACCCGTTCCAGCGCGCGAAGCAGGACGTCGAGCCCCTTGAACTTGACCAGCCGCCCGATGAACAGTGCCCGTGGCGGCGCGTCGAGCGGCCGCCGCGCCACGTCAGCCCACCGCTCCTCGTCGATGCCGAAGGGAATGACCTCGATCTTGTTCTCGAAGCCGTCCAGCTCCTCCGACAGCGCCAGGTGCGCCCGGCTCGGCACCACGATCGCCGCCGCGCGGCGCAGCACCGCCCGCGCCATGAACTTGCTGCCGGGGCGCTTGCCATCCTGGTGCTGGGTGACGACCAGCGGGGTACGGCGGCTGCGGAGCAGGCTGGCGAAGTCGGCGAGGGGATGGGGGTGATGCAGGTGGATGATGTCGGCCCGGCGGCGCGCCGCCGTCAGGTAGCCGGGGGCGATTTCCTCGGAGCCGAGGGCGCCGAAGGAGAACACGCGGGTGACGGTCGAGCGCTGCCGCCCCCCGACCCGCCCGCCGACCCGGCTCTCCACCGCCACCACCGATACCTCGTGCCCCAGGGCCGCCGCGCCTTCCGCGAGGTCCTGGACCACGCGCTCCATGCCTCCGGAGCGTGGCCAGTAGTACTTGGCGAGGTGCAGGATGCGCATAAGGCTGGCCCGCAACTTGGGTGGCCCGGGGAGATGTGTCAACGGAACACGGCGGGTATATTCCCCCCTCGCATGATCGCCCTCTGTTACGGCACGCGACCCCAAGTCATCAAGGCCAGCGTCCTGCGCCGCGCACTCGCCCGGCTCGGGCCGGTGCATGCCGTGGACACCGGCCAGCACTACGACCACGCCCTCAACGCCCTGCTGTACGAGCAGCTCGGCGTCGCCGCGCCGGACCGATTCCTGGAGGTGGGCTCCGGCAGCCACGCCGAACAGACCGCCCTCATCCTCACCCGCACCGAGACGGCGCTGGCGGAAGTGCAGCCCGCCGCGGTCGTGGTCATCGGGGACACCAACTCCACCCTGGGAGTGGCGCTGGCCGCCGCCAAGCGGCGCATCCCCGTGGTACACGTGGAGGCGGGGCTGCGGGCCGCGGACCGGATGATGGCCGAGGAGCTCAACCGCCGCGCCGTGGACGCGATCGCGGCGTTGCTGTGCACCCCCTGCGCCACCGCCACCGCCCGGATGCGTGCGGAGCACCCCGACGCGGTCGTGGCGGAGACCGGAGACGTCGCCTTCGACGTGCTGCAGGGAGTCCGGCAGCGGCTCCCCGACCCGGCGGCCGTGATTCCCGGCCTCACCGGCCCCTATCTCTTTGCCACCCTGCACCGCGCCGAGCTCACCGATCGCCCCGAGGTGCTGGGCGGCGTCCTTCGCGCCCTCGGCGCGCTCTCCCGCCGCGCCGTCCTGGCGGTTCACCCGCGCACCCGGGCCGCGCTGGCCGCCAACGGCTTCACGGAGGACCGGATCGGTACCCTGCACCTGGTGCCCGCCGTCGGCTACCTCGAGAGCCTGGCGCTGGTGCGCGGCGCCGAGGCGGTGGTGACCGACTCCGGCGGGCTGCAGCGGGAGGCCTACTGGCTCGGCGTCCCCTGCGTGACCGTGCGGGCGGAGACGGAATGGGCGGAGACCGTCGCCACCGGGGCCAACGCCCTGCTGGCGCCGGCGGAGGCGCCCACCCGGCTGGCGGAAACTGTGGCGGCGCAGCTCGCCCGCTGGCCCCAGGGCCGGCGCTGGACGCCCGATGCCTACGGCAACGGTCATGCAGCCGATGCAGTGACCACCGCGCTTCTCGGGATCCTCTCCTCCTCGGCCGAGCCGCCGAGCCGCCGAGCCGCCGAGTAACCCCCATGCGCGCCATCATTGTCTCCCCGACCTACATCGATCCGGCCAACCGGGGCAAGCTGCGCGCCCTGGCGGGCCTGGGAGTCACGCTGTCGGTGGCCGTACCGGCGCGCTGGTCTCCCTCCGCCCGCGGCCCGGTGCTCTCCGCCAGCTGGGGTAATGACGGCGGCCTGCGGGTGGTCCCCATCCCCGTCAGCGCGGAACGGGGGGACGCCGTCGGCTGGAAGGGGAAGGACCTGCACCGGCTGTTCGCTGACTTCCGCCCCGAAATCATCCAGGTGGAAGCGGAGCCGTGGACGCCGGTGGCCGCCACCACGACCGCGCGGGCGGCCCGGCTCGGCATCCCGACGGTGCTCTTCGGGTGGCAGAGCGTCAGCCAGGACCTCCCCTTCCTCGACCGCTGGCGCCGCTCCCGTACGCTCGGGAAGGTGAAGGCGCTGGTGGGCGGCAACCGGCTGGCCACCGACCTGCTGTCGCGGGAGCGCCCCGGGGTGCCGGTCGCCACCATCCCCCAGCTTGGGCTGCTGCCCCCGCTCGAGACCCGCCGGCCGGATCACACCGAGCTGGCCATCGGGTTCGTCGGACGGCTGGTGCCGGAGAAGGGCCTCGATTCCCTCTTCCGTGCCTGCGTGAAGCTGCTGGGCCGGTGGCGGCTGACGGTGGTGGGCACCGGGCCGGCGCAGGAGTCGCTGGAGCAGCTCGCAGAGCGGCTGGGGATCGCCTCGCGGGTGACCTGGCGCGGCGCCATTCCCACCGGGGAGCTGCGCGGACTCTGGCCCGAGCTCGACTGCCTGGTGATTCCGTCCCGCACCACGCCGCACTGGGTGGAGACCTTCCACCCGGCGCTGGTGGAGGCGATGGGCCACGGCGTGACGGTCGTGGGCAGCGACTCCGGCGCGCTCCCGGAGCTGATTGATACGGCGGGGCTGGTGGTGCCGGAGGACGACGTCGGTGCGCTCACCGCCGCGCTGCAGCACCTGGCCGACGCGCCGCGGGAGCGGGCCCGGCTGGGCCGCGAGGCGCGGCTCCGCGTCATGGGGGAATTCGTGGACGATGCGGTGGCCCGGCGGACGCTGGAATTCTGGGAACGGGTGCTGGGCCGCCGCTCTGGTTGACCCGTCCCCTGAAGGCCCGCATCTTCCCGCCATGTC
>JAEUJI010000210.1 GCA_016794805.1 Gemmatimonadota bacterium | reverse complement strand
CACCCTGGCGGGGTCGTCGTCTCCCTCGATCAGCATCCGGTCGCGGCTGAGGAGGAGGCCTGCGGCCCGGGCGGCCACCGGCTGCCGGCCGAGGTCGGCCCAGAAGACCACGTCCCACTGCAGCCCCTTGGCGCTGTGGATCGAGGTGATTGTGACGACGTCGTCCTGCTCCCCGAACAGGCGGGCGCCCCCTTCGCGATCGAGATGGTCCCGGGCGGCGCGGAGCTGGCGCACGAAGTCTCCCACCCCTCCCTGGGCCGAGGCGCGGGCCAGGCGCACCAGCTTGCGCACGTTGGCGATCCGCTGCCGCCCGTCCTCGCCGAAGAGCGCGAGGTGGGCCAGGTATCCGCCCTCCACCAGCAGCCGCTCGAGCAATTCCGCGGTGGGAATCCGGTCCCGCAGGGCGCCGAAGCGCCGCAGCAGGTCGAGGCCGCGTGCCACGAGTGCGACCTCACCGCCCTGGTACTCGGGCAGCCGGTCCCAGTGCGGACCGGGACCCGTGAGCGCGATGTCGAGGAGCGTTTCGTCCCGCACGCCCACGAACGGGCCCCGCAGGAAGCCGACCAGTGCGATGTCGTTGCGCGGGTCCCGGATCGCCTCCAGCGCCACCAGCAGGTCCACGACTTCCTGCCGCCGGTAGAAGCCCTCCTGCTGCAGCGCATAGGTCGGCGCGCCGACCGCCCGCAGCGCCTCCTCGTAGATCCCGGCGGAGGTCCATGAGCCGAGCAGCAGCGCCATGCCGCCCCAGCGCCCGCGCTGGCGCCGAAGCTCGAGCGCCCGCGCCGCGATCACCGCCGCCTCCCGTCGCCGGGCTTCGTCGGCGCTGACTTTCTCACCGGGTCCCGCCACCGGGTGCAGGATGAGTTCCACCGCCTCGTCCTCGGGGCCGTCGGGCCGGGTGGCCTTGACCGACGCGAAGGGCACCTCGAAGTCGGCCCGGACGCCGCCGCTGATCGGGAAGTCGAGCACCGGGCCGATCACCGCGTCCACGAATCCGAGCACCGGCGCGACGCTCCGATAGTTGAGCTCCAGCGGGATCACCCGGCCGAACCCCCGGTCCCGGAAGTCCCGCTGCACCCCGGTCCAGACGGTCACGTCGGCCTGGCGGAAGCGATAGATGCTCTGCTTCGGGTCGCCCACCAGCATGAGACGGGTGGTGTCCCCCCGGCCCGAGGCCGGGTCCCCAAGGAGGTAGGCCAGGTCCCGCTGCACCGGGTCCACGTCCTGGAATTCGTCCACGATGAGGGTATGCAGCCGCCGCTGCAGCACGCGGCGCACCTCCGGCCGCTGGAGCAGGTCCCGCGCCCAGAGGAGCATCCGGTCGAAATCGGTGGCGCCGGCATCTTCGAGGCGGCGATTGAGCCGCGCCAGCGCCCGGTCGGCGAGCGTCAGCAGCACCGCTTCCCGCTCCCCAATCCTCCCGGCCCGCCGCGCGAGAAGCCGGTCCGCTTCGCCGAGGAGGCGATCCACCCAGCCGGCCACCCGCTCTACCCCATGCGCCGCGAGGAGCTCAGCCAGGCCATCAATCGGCGACTCCGTCAGTCCGTCGATCAGCGCCTCCCGCACCACCTCGGTGGTGAGCAGGCTGCTCTCGCCCTCCTCCAGCACCGCCAGGCCGGGGGAGCGGCCAGCCCGCAGCGCGAACTCACGGAGCAGGTCCCCGGCAAAGGCATGAATGGTCCCGATCCGCGCCGTGTCCACCTGGAAGGCCTCGGCGTGGCGGCCAGCCTTCCGCAGTGCCTCGCGGACCTTCTTCCGGAGGTCGGCGGCGGCGGCGTTGGTGAAGGTGATGGCGGCGATGTGGTCGAGCGAGACCGGCGCGGGATTCCGCTCGCCCTGGAGCGGGACGCCGAGCAGGTAGAGGATCCGCCCTACCACGGTGCTGGTCTTGCCGGTGCCCGCGCCCGCCGCGACGAGGATGTGACGGTCCACCGCTCGCGCCGCGTCCCACTGATTCGGGTCGAGGCGCAGCGGATCGGTGTCGTGCGCTACCACGTGCGCCTCCGCGGCCCACCGGGCACGCGGCAGATATCGAATCCGTGGCACCAGTCGGGGCAGTCGCAGCTGGGAGGCGGCGCCGCCGGAAACTCCCCGCGACGCACCGCCGCCACATGCTGCGCCGCCCGGGTGAGCGCGGCGTCCAGCTTCTCCTGCGCCGCCGGATCGAGCGTGGCCTCCCGCCGCGTCTTGTCCACCTGGTGAAGATTGAGGCTGTGCACGACTTCCCGGCCCCGGATGGCGCGGTACTCCACCCGGGAGACGGCGCGCCCGGGATGGAGCTGGGCAAGCGCATGGGCGTAGAGTGGCAGCTGCAGCACCACCCCGTCCCCCCAGGCCCTGGCATCCCCGCCGCCGGGGGTGGACCCCTTCCCGGTCTTGTAGTCCACCGCGGCGACGAACTGGTCCGAAGGGAGTCGCTGGTCGCACCCGACCTCGACCCGGTCGATGCGGCCCCGGAAGCGGAACCGGATCTCTCCCCGCTCGAGGGTGATATCACGGAAGGTGACCTCGTGCGCCTGCACCACCGTGCGGACGCGCCTGGCCGCATGCTTCCGGGACTTCGAGTCGAAGGAGACCTCGATCTCGCTGGCCTCCCACGCCAGGTAGCCCTCAAGCAGCTCCAGCATCTCCTGCCGCCGCGTGACCCGGAGCGCGGGATGGCCCAGCCAGACTTCGGGCGGAAGCGCGGCGATGGCGGCGTCGAGCGCCTCCTCCACCCGCGGCGTGAGCGCCGCGAGTTCCGACTCCCGGAGCAGCACAGGCCCCCCGCGGTCCTGCGCCAGGCCCTCATAGACCAGTTGCAGCGCCCGGTGCAGGATGGTGCCTCGGGTGACGGCGTCCATCTCGTCCTCCGGCTCGGCGCGCTGTTCCAGGCCAAGCAGCCGGCCGGAGAAGTAGGCCCAGGGGCACTTGGCGTAAGCCTCGAGCTGGGTGGGGCTCCAGTGGTAGTCGGGTCCGCGCGCGCCGGCGAGCCAGGCCCGGAGCGCGGGAGCCTCGATCCCGCCGTTCCACGGCCCGAGGGCGCCGGTCTCGCGCTCCCGTTCGATCCGGGCCACCTGCTCGGTGTGGGCCGCGTCTCCCCAGTCGGCAAGCAGCGGAAGGCCCGGGGTGAGCACCCGGTGGGCAGGAATCCGCTCCGGGGTGAGCCCG
>JAEUJI010000202.1 GCA_016794805.1 Gemmatimonadota bacterium | reverse complement strand
CCCATGAAGATCTGGATTGACGCCGACGCCGCGCCGCGGGACGTGAAGGAACTCGTCTTCCGCGCCGCGAAGCGCCTGGCGATCCCCGCGGTGCTGGTGGCCAACCTGCGGCTGCAGCCGCCCCCCGGAAACCCGCAGGTGAGCGCCGTCTGGGTGGATGGTGGCGCGGACGTGGCGGATCAGTACATCGCCGAGCACGCCGAGCTGGGAGACCTGGTGGTCACCCAGGACATCCCGCTTGCTGCCATCCTGGTGCCCAAGGGCATCGCCGTTCTCGATCCCCGCGGCGAGGAGCATACGATGGAGACCATCGGCGAGCGGCTGTCGGTGCGGAATTTCATGGAGCAGGCCCGCACCGCCGGAGTGGTCACCGGCGGTCCGCCGGCCTACGATGCGCGGGCCAGGCAGGCCTTTGCCGGTGCGCTGGACCGGGCGCTCACCCGGCTGCTGCGGCCGCGTTAGGCGCCGGGCTCCGCATCGAACAGCGACCGCTCCGCCGCGAGCGGAGCCCCCTCGATCAGCAGCAGCCGGCGCTTGAGCTCGGCGCCCCCCACCGCAGAGAAACCACCCATCCGCCCCCCGGCGCCGAGTACCCGATGACAGGGCACCACCAGCGGCCACGGGTTCTGTCCCAGCGCCTGGCCGACGGCGCGGGCGGAGCCGGGATCCCCCAGGCGGGCCGCGATCTCGCCGTAGGTCAGGGTCGAGCCCGGCAGGATCGCGCATGTCACCTGATAGACCCGGAGGTGGAACGGCGGGATGCCTTCCTGGTCCAGTGCAATACCGCCGAGGTCTCGCCGCTCCCCGGCAAGGAGCGCCGTGATCGCCCCGATCGCGGCCAGCACCTCGGCAGGCGGCGGTGCCGGTTCCGCGCCGGGGAACCGGCGCTCAATCCGGTCCCGGGTGGCGGCCTCGTCGCCTTCCGGTAGCTGCACGCCGGCCAGCCCGCGGCCGGTCCAGATCAGGCCGCTGCGGCCGATGGCGGTGTCGAAGAGGGTGAAGGAGGGCATGGGGGTATGTAAGCAGGACGTCCAGCGCCGCTCAACCTCCCCTCTGGCTAATGCTCACCCCGGGCGACACCTTATCTCCCGTTCCCCCGTTCCCCGGTTCCCCGGTTCCCCGGTTCCCCGGTTCCCCGGTTCCCCCGTTCCCCCGTTCCCCCACCCCCATGCCCGACGCCCCCAAGAAGAAGGCCACCCGCAAGCGCGCCAAGGCGGCACCCGAGGCGCGCGGGCTGACCCCGAAGCAGGCGGTGCCGGCGGAGATGACGGCCGCGCTCCGCTCCCTGGCCGACGCCATCGAGGCCGACGGCGGCGCCGTGGTCGGAGGATACCGCGAGCCGCTGGGCGGCCAGTGGCAGCTGCTGGCCGCGCTGCCGGTGGAGAAGCTCGCCCCCACGCCCTATCAGCGGGATCTCTCCGACACCCACGTCGCCCGGCTCGCGGATGCCATGCAGCGCCTCGGCCGGTTCATGGACCCGGTGATCGCTGTGCGCACGCCCGAGGGGATGTACTGGACCCCCAACGGCAACCACCGCC
>JAEUJI010000122.1 GCA_016794805.1 Gemmatimonadota bacterium | reverse complement strand
CATCTCCGCGATCACCGCCAGCAGCACGATGGCCACCACCAGCGGCGGGGAGACGCCCGGCACCGCGGCGAGCGGCAGGTAGAGCGCCGCGTCGGCCACGACATCCCCCAGCTCGTTGAGCACGGCGCCCAGCCGCGACTTCTGGCCATGTTCCCGGGCCAGCATGCCGTCAATCGCGTTGAGCGCCATCCGGGCGAACAGCACCCCGGGAATCAGCAGCAGCGGCCACCCCGCCGCCGGCCGCAGGAACACGACCAGTCCCGCGGCGGCCGAGAGCAGAGCGGCGAACACCGTGACCTGGTTGGCGGTGACGCCGGCGCCGGCCAGCCACCGGGTGAGCGGGCGGAGCAGCGCCTGGAAGCGGGGCTTCAGGTCGTAGATGGAGGCCATTACTCGCGGATGAGCCGGGAGAAGTCGGGGTTGCCGAGGGCCGCGGCGGCCCGCTCGTTGATGCGGAACCGGGCCCGGACCTCGGCGACGCTGCCGGTCGAGTCGATCAGGCCGAGGCGGTGCACGACCGCGTCGCTGTAGCCGGGCAGGACGATGCGCCAGCTCGCAGTGGGAATGAGCCCCGGGGAGAGCTGGTTCACCTGCCGTACCAGGTTGAGGGTGCAGTTGTTGGTGAGGGTGTTGTAGAACTCCGGCCGCTGGTGCAGCTGGTTGGCCCGCTCGAGCATCGCGACGAACACCGTCCGCACCGCCTCGCGGGAGGCGCGCACCGGGTAGAGGAACACCTCGTCGTCGTCGAACACCGCCCGGCGGCCGATCAGGTCCTGCTCGTCTCCCACCACGTAGATCAGCTCGTAGCGGCGGAACATCCCCGCCACCACCCCGTACGTCTCCCCCACCTCCCGCCGCGCCTCCACCGAGATCGCCAGGTAGCGGCCATCGTCAAAGCCGAAGCTCACGAAGGCGTGGGCCGGCCCGCGGAACTTCTCCGAGAAGGGGACCAGGACGTACCAGGCGGTGGCCAGCTGGTCGAGGTCGTAGCTCCGCTCCTCCCACGCCGGGGTGTAGGCCGCCGCCCCGGTCCAGCGGAAATTGCGCACCCCGCGGATGGTCACCCGGTTCCCGTCGAAGTCGGCGCGGGGGACGATGGACTGCTCCACCGCCCAGTTCCGGTCGTGGGAGGGGTGCCGCGCCGCCCACGCCAGGGCGAGCACCAGCACGACGACCAGCGCGGCAAGGAGCATGAGGCGGCGTCGGCTCACGGGCGCGGCGTCAGCTCCGCACCAGCCCCGCGAGCGGGTTGGATGTGGCGGGATCCGGCGCGGCGCCGGGGGGAGAGACGAACCGGAGCAGCAGCGCCCGGAGCGCCACGTCGTGGGTGGGGAGGTGCTCCGTGGCGGTCAGCTCGATCTTGTCCCGCACCCGGGGAAACAGCCCCAGCAGCTTGTACTCCTCGATCCGGACCGTGAGCCGGAGCAGCCGCCCGTCGGCGTCGTAGATGATGGGATAGTCCCCGGCCCGGATGGCGTCGGGGGTGGCGGTGCGCAGCAGCTCCGCCGCGCTGGCGAAGGCCAGCAGGTCCCCCCGCGCGTCCACGAAGAGGGGCGGACGGATCAACTGATCCCCTCGCGGGCGGCCTGCAGCAGCTTCTCGGCGAACAGGTCCACCTCCCGCACCGTGGTGTACACGTTCGGCGTGACCCGGATGCCGCTGAACTCGGCGTGCGCGATCGGCGTGACCACGATCCGGTGCTTGGCCATCATCCACGACACCAGCTGGTTCGGGTCCATCCCCGCCACCTCCACCAGCCCGATCCCCGCGCTGTGGGGGCTGTCGAGCGGGGTGAGCAGGCGGCAGCGTTCGCTCTCCCGGCTGACCCGCCTGGCCCAGCGGTCCCGCAGGTAGCGCAGCCGCGCCACCTTCCGCGCCCCCCCGATGGCCTGGTGGAAGGCGAGCGCCACGCTGATGGCGTTGTGGTTGGCGGCCGGGTGGGTGCCGATCTCCTCGTACTTCCGGATGTCCGCGTCCTGGCTCGCGGCCGCGGCCATCAGCGGCCAGAGCCGCGGCTGCCGCGCCTTCCGCACGTAGAGGAAGCCGGTGCCGATCGGCGCCAGCAGCCACTTGTGCAGGCTGGTGCCGTAGTAGTCCACCCCCAGCTCGTCGCGGGTGAAGGGGAAGTGGGCAAAGGCGTGGGCCCCGTCCACGAACACCTCGATCCCCCGCGGGCGGGCCCAGGCCACCAGCTCCGCCACCGGCATGATCTGGCCGGAGAGGTTGGTGATGTGGGTGACCTCGATGACCCGGGTCCGCGGCGTCACCGCCGCCTTGAACTGGTCCAGGATGTACTGCGGCGAGGGGGGCGGCAGCTTGAAGGAAATCTGCTTGAGCACGATGCCGTCGCGCCGCACCCGCTGCTCCCAGGCGTTCAGCATCCGGCCGTAGTTCTGGTTGGTGGCGATGACCTCGTCCCCGGGCTTGAGGTCCAGCCCGAAGATCATGATCTCGTTGGCCTCGGAGGCGTTCCGGGTGATGGCCATCTCCTCCGGGTCGCAGCCGAACTCCGCCGCCAGCTCCCGCCGCACGCTCTCGATCCGGGGCTCCAGCGTCTGCCACATGTGGATCACCGGCAGCTCGTTGGAGAACCGGAGGTCCCGGATCATCTGGTCCAGCACGTGGGTGGGGGTGGGGCTCACCCCGCCGTTGTTGAGGTTGACCAGGGTCCGGTCGCAGTCGAAGGCGCGCTGGATCTCGGCCCAGTAGTCCTCGTCATCGGGGCGCCCCGGCTCCGGCCCGAGCTCCAGCACCCGGCGCAGGGCGTCGGGGCGGAAGGCGGGAATGGCGGCGGCGCTCAGCGCCCCGGAGAGGAAGGCCCGGCGGGTGCTCATCTAAGCCTCGGTGGGAGAAGCAGTTCCAATCTAGCTTCGGGGCCCCCTACCGCCAGACCGGGCCTTCCTCTATCCTTGTGCCGGCTACAGGGGGTCCCGTGGGGCCAAGGCATGCCTTGGCCCTTTGCTGTCCCCCCCAATCTCCACCATCGGCAGGGCTGGGATCATGGGTATCATCGCGAGCGAAATGCGGAAGGGCATGTGCCTCCTGTTCGAGGGCGAGCCGGTCCGGGTGCTGGAGTTCCACCACCACACCCCCGGCAACCTCCGGGCGATGGTCCAGGCCAAGCTGCGGAAGCTGCGCACCGGGACCCAGTTCGAGCACCGCTTCCGGTCCACCGACACCGTGGAAGTCGCCGACCTCGAGACCCACAACCTCGAGTTCCTCTACGCCGGCGGCGACAGCTACCACTTCATGAACACCGAGAACTTCGACCAGCTCGAGATGAGCGAGGAAGACCTCGGCGACGCGGCGCCCTGGGTGGCGCCGGGGATGAAGATCGTGGCCGAGTACTTCAACGGCCGCCCCATCGGGATCCAGCTGCCCAACGCGATGGTCTTCGAGGTGGTGGAGACCAACCCCATGATGAAGACCGCGACCAAGAGCTCGTCGTTCAAGCCCGCCAAGCTGGACAACGGGGTGACCATCAACGTCCCCGAGTTCATCCAGACCGGCGAGAAGGTCCGGGTCAATCCGCTGACGGGGGAGTACATCGATCGGGCGAAGTAGGCGGTAGCGACGGTACCGACGGTACCGACGGTACCGTCCCTACCGTCGGTACCGTCCTTACCGTCAGCCCTACCGCCCCCCCGCCCCGCCGCCTTACCTTAGAGGGTCCTCCCCCCAACGAGTGCTGTGGCCGACCTACCCAGCGCCTCCACCACCCAGGAACGCGCGGCCCTGCCGCGGGACATCGCGGTATTCCTCCCGCTGCTGGGTATCGGGCTGCACAAGTGCACCGTGTATCCCCCGGGGCACCCGCTGCTCAAGTCGGCGTTCGACGCACTCGCCAGCCACCTCCGGCTGGTGCTGGTCAATCGTCCCTTCCTGCTCCTCGGCGTCGCCCGCGGCCAGCTCCTGGTCGAGGGGCTGGCCACCGACCCCGACAACCCGGTGCTGCGCGACCTGGCCACCCGGCTGCACCGGCACCAGCTGGGCGCGATCAAGATCTTCAACGGGGCGGAGCGGCAGGAGATCGAGGAGGTGATGCAGGTACTGAGCAGCGACTACCGCACCAAGCCGGTGGGCGCGGACCTGACCGAGTACGACACCCGCTGGGAGCATGTCCGCTTCATCCCCCCCGCCTACGACCGGCTGGAGCTGGCCGAGGGGGAGAGCCGGATGGGGGAACAGGCCACCCCGGCGGACAGCGTCGCGAGCCGGCTCTGGGTCGGGCTGGCGGCGGCGGTGGTGGCCCGGGAAGGGGCGCCGGAGCTGATCACCGATCCGCGCGCGATCGCCAAGGCGCTGAACGAGCGGATGCGGGACCCGGCCCACGCCAAGAAGGTGGTGGACTACCTCCTCGGCCTCTCCCGCGAGCTGCGCCGCTCCCACGGCCAGGAGGCGGAGATGCTCAAGGAGCGCCTGGGCCAGCTGCTCAACCACATCTCCCCCGAGGCGCTCCGGGAGCTGGCCACCGTCGGCGCCGACCTGGCCCAGCGCCGCCGCCTGGTGGTGGACGCCGCGATGGTGCTCCCCGCGGGCGCCGTGCTCACCCTCCTCCGCGCCGTCTCCGACGCCAGCACCAAGGTGATCCCGCAGGCCATGGTCCGGCTGCTCACCAAGCTGGCCTTCCAGGCGGAGAAGGGGCACCAGCTGATCCGCGAGGAGTCGGACCTGGCGCTGCGGGAGTCGGTGCGGCAGCTGGTGGACAAGTGGACCCTCGACGATCCCAACCCCGCCGCCTACACCCGGGTGCTGGAGCGGCTCTCCCGCCATCCGGCCGGGGTGGCCCCGCAGGGGGTGGACCACAGCGCCGAGGCCATCCGGCTGGTGGAGATGGCGCTCGAGACCGACACCGTGGGCGACGCCGTCTGGACCGCGCTGGAGGAGGTGGTGCGGGAGGGGCGGGCCGGCGACGTGGCGCGGATGGTGGAGGACCCCGCCGTGGCGGAGGACATCCAGGAGCACTTCTGGACCCACCTCGCCACCCCGGCCAACATGCGCATCCTGCTGGCGAACGAGCCCCGCGACACCGAGGTGGTGGAGCTGCTGCTGGAGCGGATGGGGATGGCCGCGGCGGAGCCGATGCTGGAGAGCCTCGAGGTCGCCGACAACCGCACCCTGCGGCGGCGGCTGCTCACCCGGCTGGGGCGGCTGGGGCCGGCCATCGGGCCGATGCTGATCGAGCGGCTGGAGGGCGCCCCCTGGTACGTGCAGCGCAACCTGCTGGCGCTGCTGGGCAGCCTGCCCGAGATCCCCGCCGACTTCAATGCCGCGCCCTACGCCGGCAACGACGACACCCGGGTGCGGCGCGAGGCCATCAAGCTGATGCTCCGGATCCCGGCCCAGCGGGACGAGGGGATCATCATCTCCCTCGGCGACGACGACATGGCCAACGTGCGGCTGGGGATGAGCGCGGCGCTGGTCGGCTGCCCCACCTCGGCGGTGGCCCGGCTGATGACGCTGCTCAACGACCGCCGGGTGCCGGCGGAGATCCACGCCCTCGCCATCCGGGTGCTCGGCACCATCCGCACCGCCGCCACCCGCGACTGGCTGGTGGAGCATGCCCTGACCAAGCCGGGGTGGTTCCGCCGCCGCCGGCTGCTGCCCAAGACGCCGGAGACGCTGGCGGTGGTGGCGGCGCTGGCGCGCGGCTTCAAGCAGGACGTCACCGCGCAGGCGGTGCTGCGGCTGGCGGAGGAGAGCAACGATCCCCAGGTCCGGCGCGCGGCGGCGGGCGTCACGGAGGAACAGGCATGAGCGACCCGGTCCGCTTCCTCACCTCGCTGGGGCAGGCGCTCTCCGCCACGACGCTCTACAAGGAGGGCCACCCGGCGCGGGAGCGGGCGGTGGACCAGGCCTGGGAACAGCTCGAGGCGCTGCAGCTGTACGACCCCACCCCCAACTTCTCCTTCCTGGAAGAGGAAGTGCTCTACCGGCAGCAGGCGTTGCGGGACTTCAAGGCCTGGGACTGGGCCCGGCGGCTGGCGCGGGCCGGGGTGCAGCGGGTGGAGTTCGACCGGGAGGCCACCCGGGAGGACCTGTCGATCTTCCTCGCCGAGGTGCACAAGAAGGTGGCCACCGGGGAGGAGGACACCAGCGAGGCCCGGCAGCTGCGGCGGCCCAGCATCCGGTTCGGCGCCGTGAGCCTCCGGGGGGCGAGCGCCGACATCCTGGTGGAGACGGCCGAGAGCACCGCCGTCCCCTACACCCTGGATGACGAGATCGAGACGGTGGGCTGGATCCACGCCGAGGTGGAGCAGGCGGAGACCCTGCCGCTGGCGGAGGCGAACGCGGTGGTGCGCTCCCTCTCCCTGGCGATGCACAGCCAGAGCCGGATGCTGATGCCGCTGCTCTCCCTCAAGACCTACGACCAGTACACCACCACCCACGCCACCAACGTCTCGGTGCTGGCCATGGCGCTGGCCGAGTACCTGGGGCTCTCGGCCAAGGACGTGCGGGAATTCGGGGTGGCGGGGCTGCTGCACGACCTGGGCAAG